>NZ_JAUSXY010000001.1:626660-939990 GCF_030944625.1 Arthrobacter sp. SLBN-112 | reverse complement strand
TGCTTCTCGCTTCGTTGCGGGTCCCGGGAGGGGACGGAGTGGTTGCCTGGCCTTCAGTGTGGGCCCGCAGGAGTGACGGGCGTTACAGTCATTCCGTTCAACAGAATTTGCGCGTGAGCGGACTCAGGCTCGCTGCAGGCCGCGGGCGATGCCCCGGGCCGCCGTTTGCAGTGCCGGCACCAGTGCCTGCAGGCGCATGTCCCGCAGGGGAACCACCACGCCCAGCGAAGCCACCGCCCGCTTCCGGCGGTCCAGCACGGGCACCGCGATCCCCCAGGTACCCGCATCCACCACACCCTTCAGCTGCGCGTAGCCTTGATGGGATGTCTCGGCCAGCAGCGTCCGAACATCGTCCGCTGTGAGTTTGCCGTCCGGGTCCGTGAACCCCGCGAGGTACCTGGCCTGCAGCGCCTTGTCCTGGTGGGCCATCAGCGCCAGACCGGCGGACGAGATATGTATGGGCATCCTGCCCGCCACCTGCGCCCGGTTGGCCACGGAGCCCCGCCGGGACAGTCGCTCCACGAAAAGCGCTTCCCAGCCGTCGAGTACTGCCAGGTTGACGTTCTGGTTCAGCACCTGCTGGATGTCCTCCATGAACGGCATGGCGGCCTGGCGGAGCGCCAGGGCGGGCGAGGCACGGTTCACCAGTTCCCAGAGCCGGAGCCCCGGCCGGATCATTCCACCCGGGGCGGTTTCCAGCAGTCCGTGACTTGCGAGCTGGCCCACCAGCCGGTGGGTGGTGGTGAGCGGAAGGCCTGCCCGCTCAGCAAGGTCAGACAACTGGAGGGCATTGACGTCCTGGGGGAAGGCGGAGATCAGCCGCACGATCCGGTCCACCACGGAGTCGCCGGAGCTCGAGTTCGCCACCGCCAGTCCTT
The DNA here is from genome assembly GCF_030944625.1 of Arthrobacter sp. SLBN-112. Classification (NCBI taxonomy): domain Bacteria; kingdom Bacillati; phylum Actinomycetota; class Actinomycetes; order Micrococcales; family Micrococcaceae; genus Arthrobacter; species Arthrobacter sp. SLBN-112. The sequence goes on along the minus strand of NZ_JAUSXY010000001.1, from coordinate 939,112 downwards.
CCGTTCAACGGGAAGTCCAGCGTATCGCGCCCGCGTGGAACCCGCGCGCACAAGGCGGTCAGGCCGCCGTCGTCCTTTGCCTGATCCGGCGCCATGCGCCGGGTGCCAGCACCACGGCAATGCCGACGGCGGCGCCGATCACGGTCTCGATGATGCGGTCGCGCAGCAAAAGGGTGGGCGAGGCCGGCACCACCAGCAGTGTCGAAACCAGCGCCAGGGGCGTGACGAACAGCTGGGCCAGCAAGTACTGGCGGATGATGAACATTTCGGCGCCGAACTGGCACAGCGCCATGACCAGCACGGTCTGCCAGGGCTGCAGGCCGAGCAGCAGGACGGCGGCGAGGACCAAGAGGCCCAGGACGGTGCCGATGATCCTTTGGATGCCCCGGCGCACCCGGTGCCGTGTGCTGTGGCCCACCAGGGGCACCACCGCCGCCACCATGGCCCAATAGTTGTGCCCAAATCCCAGGCGCTCACCGGCCCACGTGGCAAGCGAGCCGGCAAGTCCCGCCGCCACGAGGTAACCGAAGCCCTCGAGCCACGCAGCATGCTTCTCTGCGGCGGTGCGGCGGATTCGGGCCGGCCGGGTCCAGGATGTGCGATGGCTGGGAAGGATCCGGGATGAGAAGCCGATCAGCAGGGCGAACACCGTGGTGAGCGCAGCCACCAGCATCCCCTGCCACAGGGGCGGCTGGTTGGGAATGGACGCAATGGCGGCAAAGGCGAAGATGTGGAACAGCGAGCCTGCCGGTCGAAGCCTGAACCACGAAATGGCCACCGAACATGCCCCGGCAACCAGGGTGGTGGCCAGGACCAGGAGCCAGGTTGTGGTGGCGCGGTCAAGGCCCCAGGCGGATTCCATCCGTGCGGCGAGCCCTGCCAGGAAGATCACCAGCAGCATCAGCAGCCCGGCCCGCAACTGGAGCACAAACCGGACAGCGTGCGGCTCACCGCGCCCGTAGATCCCCGTAAAGGCGCCGAAGGAGGCGAAGATTGCCAAGTCCAGCCGACCCAGGAGCACCAGGGTGGTCAGCGGCACGAAGACACCGACGGCGCACCTCAGCGCCGGATGGTGATCCTTGTTGCCGGGGCCAATGCTGAACATCTCGGCAAACATCTTCACGTGGGCAGCGCCTTCCTTGGGGGTGGATTGTGTCGGGCGGCCGCGCTGACGTTCCCGCTAAATCCTACGGCGGAGGCGCCGCGAACGCCCGGCACGTTCCCATGAATGGAATCAGGGGGCAACGCAGCGGAAACAGCACCCCGTGATGCTTGAGTCATGAAGCGCCCTCCGCACAACACGCCCGCTGCCGACCTGAGCTGCGAGGTCTGCGGCCGCATGCCGGAGCCGCACAAGGCGCGGCTCACTGTGGCCAACGTGGCCGTAATGCTGCCCATCGAGCTGCTGGTCCATGCCCTGGTGGTGGAGACCCACCTTCCCTACGTGGCCAAGGTGCTGGTCCTGACCTTCACGGCCACAGTCCTGGTGATTTGGGTGGCCGAACCGTCAGCGGCGAGGATCCTGCGCAGCTGGCTCCATGCGCCGGCGCTGCGGCACCGCCGCCAGCTGGCGGCGGCCCCCGCGCTCTGGCGGGCGCGGACGCTCCTGGCGGACCACCCCGGCTCCCTGCAGAGAATGACCCAGGCACTGGCCCGGCTGGAGGCCAACATCCTGGGCCTGCACGTGCACCCGGTTCCGGACGGAGTCCTGGATGAATTCGTCCTCTCGGTCCCCGGGGAGGTGGGCGAGCGCGAGTTGCTGGCGGCGCTGCACGACGGCGGCGGCAGCCATTCGCACGTATGGCCCACCACTTCCCTGGCCATGGCCGACGGCCAGACGAAGGCGCTCAGCCTGGCGGCGAGGATCGCCGCCAGGCTGGACGAACTGCCATTGGCGGTGGCCGAGCTGCTGCACGCACAGATCGTGCCGCCGCAGGACGGCGGGGCAGCAGCCGACGACGGGACACGCCTGAAGATCCCCACGGCATGGCACGGGCCCATCACCTTTTCCCGCCCCGGCGAACCGTTCACCCCGGCCGAGTCAGCGCGGGCCCACCGGCTCGCCGAGCTGGCCGAAACGCTGTCCCACCGGCACACAGACTCCTCCCTGTAGCGGTCGGCGCGGCGCGGCACCAGTCACAATCCGTTTGCAGGAGCCGCGGGACGCTGCCAGGCAAAAAACCCTTGACAGTGGCGGGAGTCACTTCTAACTTTGTTTTTGGGATCCCAAATTGGGATCCCAAAACCCGAATACTCCCCATTCGTGAACTTCCCCGTGAAGGAGAAGCTGTGTCCGTCCCAAACACTGAAACAACGGCGCCAGCCGCCGAATCCACTTCCCACCCCGACGAGCCCCGGAAGGACGGCCTGCAACGTCGCAGCGCCGTCCGGTGGCGGCTCTTCCTGCTGCTCCTGGTCCTGGTGTCCGTCAACTACATCGACCGGGGCTCCATCTCGGTGGCATTGCCCATCATCCAAAAAGAATTCAACCTCGCCCCTGAAATGGTGGGCCTGCTGCTGTCCGCCTTCTTCTGGACCTACGCCCTGCTGCAGGTGCCGGTCGGCTGGCTGATCGACAAGTTCGGACCGCGCAAGGTGATGACCGCGTCCTGCCTCGGCTGGGGCGCCGCCACGGCAGCCTCCGGCATGGCCGGCGGATTCCTGAGCATGTTCATTGCCCGGCTCGGGATCGGCGTGACCGAAGCCGGCGTAATGCCCGCCGGCGGCAAACTGAACGCCATCTGGATGCACCGGTCCGAACGCGGCCGCGGCGCCACCATCCTGGACGCCGGCGCACCCCTGGGCGCCGGACTTGGCGGCATCATCATTGCCGGCCTGATTGCCACCACCGGCAGCTGGCGCTGGTCCTTCGTCATCGCCGGTGCCGCCACCGTCCTCATGGGACTCGCCGTCTGGTGGTACGTCCGGGACAACCCCCGCGACCACCGCGCCGTCAACGAAGCGGAAGCGTCCTACATCGAAGCCTCACACGCCGCCGAGGACGCCGAAGCCACCATGGACGGCAGCACGGGCAAACGCGGCCTGCTCCCCTACCTCAAATTCCGTTCCTTCTGGGCCATGTGCCTGGGCTGGCTCGGATTCAACGGAGTCTTCTACGGCCTGCTGACCTGGGGGCCGCTGTACCTGGCACAGGCCAAGGGATTCGACCTGAAGACCATCGGCTGGTCCACCCTGGTGATCTTCGGTGCCGGGTTCGTAGGCGAAATCATCGGCGGCACCATTGCCGACAAATGGCGGGCCACCGGCGCCTCCGCCAACCTGGTGATGCGCACCCTCCTCGGCATCTCCAGCGCCGTGGTGATCGGCGGCCTGGTGGGCGTCACCGTGGTTCCGGATGCCACCACCGCAGTGGTGCTGCTCTCGCTGGTCCTGTTCTTCCTGCGCTGGGTGGGCCTGTTCTGGAGCATCCCGTCCATCCTCGGCGGCCGCACCAACGCAGGCGTCCTGGGCGGCGCCATGAACCTCAGCGGCAACATCTCCGGCTTCGTGACTCCGATCGTCGTCGGCCTGATCGTCGGGGCCACCGGGTCCTACACCTGGGCCCTGCTGTACTTCGTGGGTTCCGCGGTAATCATGGGCGCATCGGTCCTCACCCTGAACTACAACAAGCGTCTTCCTGTCTAAGCTGGCCCTCGCAGGGAAACCTGCAAACCATGCCCCCGCAGCCGGGAGCAGTGCCGCACACGAATCGAAAATGGAGCATCATGCTGACCGCAGAAGAGACCCAGGACAAGGACCGCCCCCTCCGCGAGACCGTCCGGGACACCCTCCGCACCCGCATTTTCGAAGGGCACTACGCTCCCGGCACGCGGCTGGTGGAACGCGACCTTGCCGCCGAATTCTCCGTATCCCGGCTGCCGGTCCGCGAAGCACTGCGGATGCTCCGCCAGGAAGGCCTCATCAGCGACCGCGGGGCCCGGGGTGCGGAAGTGAGCAGCCTCAGCCCCAAGGACGTGGAGGACCTCTTCGACGTCCGGCAGTCCCTCGAGGTGCTGGCGTGCCGGCTCGCCGCCAGGCGAGCCACCGCAGACGACCTCGCCTACCTCAAGGGACTGCTGGACAACGCCGAAAGTTTCCTGGCCAAGGGAGCGGTGATGGAAGCGCACCGCTCCAACAGCGAGTTCCACGACGCCATCACCGGCATCGCGGACAACAACTTCCTCAAGTCCGCCCTGGAACCCCTGCAGGGCCGGATGCACTGGCTGTTCCGGCACGTCAGCGACCTGCCCGAATTGATCCGCGAACACCGGGAGCTCTACGCCGCCATTGCCAGCGGCGATCCCGACCTTGCGGCCGCCCAATCCGCCTCCCACATCGGGAAGTACCGGGAACAGTTCCCCGAGGACTTCCAGAAAACCGAACCAGAATTCCACCGGAAGAGAAAATGAAACTCCTGGTCATCAACCCCAATATCAGCGCCGACGTCACGGCCCTGATCGAATCCGAGGCGCTCCGATCCGCCGCCCCCGGCACCCGGCTGCTGGTCCGGACCGCCGGCCACGGCGTCGAGTACATCGAAACCCGGTTCGAGTCCCTCATCGCAGCCGGCGCCGTCGCCGAAATCGTCGCCGAACACACCCGCCCCGGCGCGGACCCGCGTTGACGCCATCGTGGTGGCAGCCTTCGGCGACCCCGGCACGCCCGCCCTGAAGGAACTGGCCGACGTACCCGTCATCGGCATCACCGAAGCCGCACTGTGCGCGGCGGCGCTGCAGGGCCACCGCTTCTCCATCATCGCCATCTCGGACCGGATCAAACCCTGGTACCGCGAGTGCGTGGAACGCTTCGGGCTGGCAGGCCGGCTGGCCTCCATCCGTTCCATCAACGACTCCCTCCCCAGCATCGGTTCCGTCCAGCAGGACTTCAAGGAAACCCTGCTGGCACTCAGCAGGCAGGCCGTGGCAGAGGACGGGGCCGACGTCGTGATCCTCGCCGGCGCCCCGCTGGCCGGACTGGCCCGCGAACTCAATGGTCAGATCCCCGTGCCGGTGGTTGACGGCATCTCCGCGGGCATCCGCATGGCCGAAGCGGTGGCGGGGCTGCAGTCCGGACCGCACCGCGCCGGCGCGTTCGCCCCTCCCCCGGCGAAGGACCGAAAAGGCCTCTCCGGCAACCTGGACGCAGCCCTTGCGGCGCGCCAGGAGCATGCCGGTACGCCGCAGCCTGCCGCCTAAAGCCAGTCGCCACCACACCCACAAGGAGGACACCGATGTCCCACCAGCCAGAACTTGTCATTGCCAACGCCACGATCGTCAACAGCTTTGGCCGCCAGGACGCCCACATCGTGGTGCATGGGGGCCGCATCGCCGCCCTCATCGACGTTGACCAGCCGGTCCCCGCTGCCGGCCGCACCATCGACGCCACCGGCAAACTCGTCATCCCCGGCGGCGTTGATGGACACTGCCACGTCGCCCAGGTCACCGGACGCTTCCGGACACTTGACGACTACCGGACCACGTCCACCGCGGCACTGTGGGGCGGCACCACCACCATCATTGACTTCGGGATCCCCCGGGATGCCCAGGAAACCCCGCTGGCCGCCGTCCTGCACAAGAAGGAACTCGCCACCGAATCCCGGTGCGACGTGGCCCTCCACGGGGCGGTGGTCAGCTGGGACGAGACCATCCCATGGCAGCTGGAGCAGCTTGCCGCCGAGGGCGTGCGCTCCGTGAAGATGTACACCACCAACCGCGGCACCACCATGGCCGACGGGGACACCATCCTGAAGGTCATGCGCGAACTGGTCCGGCTGGACGGCCTGGCCTATATCCACGCCGAGCACGATCCGATCATTGCCGACTGCACCGAACAGCACGCCCAGGACGGCCGGATCGGCATCGAACACCTGCACCGGACCCGGCCGGAACTGGCCGAGGAGATCTCGGTGCAGGAGACCCTGGCCATGGCCGAATACACCGGCGCACCGGTCTACTTTGTCCACCAGTCAACACCCGGCGCCGTGGACCTGGTCTCGCAGGCACGGGAGCGCGGACTCCAGGCGTACTCGGAAACCTGCCCCCACTACGTCACCCTGGACGACACCGTCTACGCCTCAACCTTTCCCGAATGGTTCGCGTGCTGCCCGCCCATGCGCAGCGCCGAGACCGTCGCCGCGCTCAAGGAACGGCTGGCATCCGGAGCCATCCACACCATGTCCTCTGACCACTCCTGCTACGACCTGTCCCAGAAGCGCGAGCGCACCGACGACGTCCGGGCCATGCCGCACGGGCTGCCGGGGGTGGAGACCCGGATGCCTGTCGCCTTCACCGCGATGACCTCCGCCGGAGCCTCCGTGGAGCAGTTCGTCGAGGCGTTCGCCGCCGGCCCGGCCCGCATCAACGCGCTCCCCGGCAAAGGCCGCATCGCCGAGGGATTCGACGCCGACCTGGTGGTTTTCGATCCCGCCGAGGAACGAACCGTGGACGGCGCTGCCCTGCACATGGGTACGGACTTCTCACCCTTTGACGGGAAGGCACTGACGGGCTGGCCCGCCGTCGTGGTTTCCAACGGCCGCGTCGTCCTGGACCCGGACGGCTTCCACGATCCCGGCGCCGCGGGCCGGTTCATCAACCGCAACGGCTTCCGCGAGCACCAGTCCCTTCCCGCCGGCGTCGCGCACGCCGCCGCCTTCTAGGAGTTCCCATGCCTGCAACCACCCGCCCCCGCCGGATCGGTATGATCGTGCCGTCCTCGAATACCTGCCTGGAGCCGCAGACCTACCGCATTCTCGGCGGCCGGACCGACGTCACCGTCCATTTCACCCGGATCCCCGTCACCCGGATCGCCCTGGACGATTCCGCCAACCGCCAGTTCGACCCCGCCGTCATGCGGGAGGCCGCAGGACTGCTGGCGACGGCGGACGTGGACGTGATTGCCTGGAACGGCACCTCAGGCTCGTGGCTGGGATCGGCCCACGACCGGGAGCTGGCTGACGAAATTACCGGCGCCACCGGCATCCCGGCCACCACTTCCACGCTGGCCTACCTTGAGGCGTTCCGGACCTTCGGCATCGAACGGATCGGCCTCTTCACGCCCTATACAGAGGACGTGAACCACCAGGTCATCGCATCCTATGAGCGCGAAGGCATCAAGACCGTGGACCACCGGGCACTCGGGCTCAGCGACAACGAGTCCTTCGCCAGGGTCACCGAGGAGGAGATGCTGCCGGGATCGCGGGAACTCGCCGCCACCGCGCCCGACGCCCTGGTGTACTTGTGCACCAACCTTTACGGGGCAAACATCACCGAGGAGATCGAGGCGGGCACCGGGGTCCCGGTCCTTGATTCCGTGGCGGTCACCCTCTGGCATGCGCTGAAACTGGCGGGTGCCCCGCTGCTGGATCCGCGCTGGGGCAGGCTCCTGGCGTAGCGGGCCTGCCCCTGGCGGGGGACTTACATCCGCAGGGTCAGGGCGCCGGGCTCGATGCTCATCAGCACGTGCTTGCCCTCGCCCTCGTGGTCCCCGTCCAGCTGGTAGTCGTCCTTGTGCTCCAGGGTGATCTCGACTGTCTTGCCCTGGAAGTACTCCACCGCCGTATCCCGGTTCCGGCCCTTGCCGATGATGCCCGCCAGCACCGACAGCCAGCCGAGCTTGCCGTGGTGGGGTGCCAGGACGGCAATGTCCAGCAGGCCGTCGTCGATCTTGGCGTCGGGGAAGATTTCCAGGCCGCCCTGGACCTTGCCGCAGTTGCCCACCATCACGCTGCGCACACCGCGGTGCACAACGGTGTTCCCGTCAACCGCAACGGTTGCCTTCACGGGTTTGCCGGGCAGGTTCCGGATGCCGGCGTCCACGTAGGCCAGCCAGCCCACTTTGTCCTTCAGGTCCTCGTTGGTGTCGCCCATGATGGTGGCGTCGTAGCCCATGCCGGCCATGACCAGGAAGAGCTGGTCCTGGTCCGGGTCCTTGCGCTTGGCGCGTACCACGTCGATCTTCCGCTCGGCACCGGTCAGGGCGCCGGCCATGGCGCCGTCGTAATCGGTCACGTCCATGCCCAGGTTGCGCGCCAGCAGGTTCCCGGTCCCCAGGGGCAGCAGGCCCATGGGGGTGTCGCCGCCGGACAGGACCTCGGCGACGCACCGCACGGTACCGTCGCCGCCGGCCGCGATGACCACGTCCGCGCCCTGCGCCAGGGCTTCCTTTGCCTGGCCGACGCCGGGGTCCTCCTTGGTGGTCTCCAGCCAGATCGGCTCGCCCCAGCCGTTCTCGACACAGTGCTTGGCCACCAGGCCCCGCACGTCGATATCCACCGGCTTGGCAGGATTGACAATGATGGCGGCACGTTTGGGGGAAGTGGAGGTGGTGTCAGTCATGGCGTCCTCTGGTGGGGTGGAAAGCAAGCAGGCTGTTGAAAGAAGGGTAACCCGTCGCAGCGGCAGTTCCGTGCCTACAGTGCCTTGACGGCGCCGAGCACCTGGGCCAGGGACTCCTTGGCATCGCCGAACAGCAGGGACGTCTGCGGCTCGTACAGGAGCTCGTTTTCGATGCCGGCGAAACCGGGGCGCATGGAACGCTTCAGGAACACCACCTGCCGCGCCTCCGCCACTTCCAGGATGGGCATCCCGTAGATCGGCGACCCGGAGGACGTCTTGGCCGCCGGGTTCACCACGTCGTTCGCGCCCACCACCAGGGCAACGTCGGTGGTTTTGAACTCCGGGTTGATCTCACCCATTTCCTTGAGCGACTCGTAGGGCACGTTGGCCTCCGCCAGCAGTACGTTCATGTGCCCGGGCATGCGGCCGGCTACCGGGTGGATGGCGAAATCCACCTGGATGCCGCGGGCTTCCAGGGCCAGTGCCAGTTCGGCGGCGGTGTGCTGCCCCTGGGCCACCGCCAGGCCGTAGCCCGGGACGATGATCACGCGCTGGGCATAGCCCAGCAGGACGGCCACGTCTTCCGGTGAGGACGACCGGACCGGACGCTCGCTCACTGCCGTGGATCCCGCCGTCGAACCTCCGCGGAACGCGCCGAACAGGATGCCCGCAACGCTCCGGCCCATGGCCGCGGCCATGGCGCGGGTGAGGATGGTGCCCGAGGCGCCCACGAGCGTGCCGGCCACCACCAGCAGGACGTTGCCCAGCACTACGCCGGACGCCGCGACGGCCAGGCCGGTGAAGGCGTTCAGCAGCGAGATGACGATGGGCACGTCTGCGCCGCCCACGGGCAGCACCAGCAGCACGCCGGCGGCGAGACCCAGGACCAGCAGCAGGACGGCAAGGGGCAGCGAACCCGAAAGGACCACCGCGACGCCGGAGGCCACCGCCGCCAGCAGCACCACCGACATCACCACGGGGAGCCCTGGGAACACCACCGGCCGGGTGGTCATCAGCTCCTGCAGCTTGGCGAAGGTGATGCCAGAACCGGCAAAGGAAACGGCCCCCACCAGGAGCGTGAAAACGATGGCCACGCGGACCCAGGGATCCGCGGTGTGGCCCAGTTCCAGGAGGGCCACCAGGGCGGCAGCGCCGCCGCCCACCCCGTTGAACAGGGCCACCAGCTGCGGCATCTGCGTCATCCTGACACGCCGGGCCACGGGGGCGGCCACGGCGGAGCCCACCACGATGGCGCCCAGGATCCACGGAATGTTGTCGAGCCGCGCGGACAGGAAGACCGTCACGACGGCGATCACGGCACCCAGCGCGCCCACCAGGTTTCCGCGGCGGGCGGTGCGGGGTGAACTGAGTCCGCGCAGCGCCAGGATGAAGAAGACGGCGGCGGCCAGGTACAGCAGGGCGGTCCAGACGGGATCGAGGATGCTCATTTGCTGCCGGCCTTGGGCTGCCCGGCGTCCTTTTTCGCGTGGAACATGTGCAGCATCCGGTCCGTCACCACGAACCCGCCCACCAGGTTGGCGGTGGCGAGGACGACGGCGAGCAGCGCCACCGCCAGGACCCACGGGTCCGCTGCCTGGCCGGCCACGATGATGGCACCCACCAGGATGATCCCGTGGATGGCGTTCGCGCCGGACATCAGCGGCGTGTGCAGGGTGCTGGAGACCTTGGACACCACTTCGAAGCCGACGAACACCGCCAGCACCGTAATGGTCAGCAGGGCTGTCCCGTCCATCAGAGCGCTCCGTCCTGCCGGGCCACGGCTGCTGCGCCGGTCCGTGCCGCCAGAAGGTCTGCGGTTGGCTGGTGCCGCACCACGCCGTCGTGGGTCAGGCAGGCTCCGGCCACCACTTCGTCCTCGAAATCCAGGGCCAGGGTGCCGTCCCGGACCATCAGCGCCAGCAGGTTGGCCACGTTCTTGGCGTACAGGCGGGAGGCGTCGGATGCCATCGCCGAGGCCGGGTCCTTCAGGCCCACCAGGGTGATGTGCCCGGACCCGTCGGCGGTGGGGATGGGAATGTCCTGGCCGGGCACGGATCCCTCCACGTTCCCGCCGGACTCCGCGGCGAGGTCGACGACGACCGATCCCGGGCGCATGCCCTGCACCATCTCGCGGGTCACCAGGAGGGGCGCGGGACGGCCGGGGACGGCCGCCGTCGTGATCAAAACGTCCGATTGGGCGACGTGCGGTGCCAGCAGCTGGCGCTGCCTGGTGCCGGCGTCGGTGCCCAGCTGCCGGGCGTAGCCGCCGGCCGCTTCCGCCGTTTCAAGGTCCAGCCGGATGAAGGTGCCGCCCATGGAGGCCACCTCGTCAGCGGAGGCGGGCCGGATGTCGTTGGCGAAAACCCTGGCTCCCAGCCGCTTTGCCGTCCCAATGGCCTGCAGGCCTGCCACACCGGCACCGAGGACCAGGATGCGGGCCGGCGGGATGGTCCCCGCGGCGGTCATGTACAGGGGAAAGAACCGGGGCAGCCTGATGGCCGCTTCGAGCACGCAGCGGTAGCCGGCCACCAGTGCCTGCGAGGTCAGCGCATCCATGGACTGGGCCCGGGAAATGCGGGGCACCAGCTCCAGGGCGAAGGAGGTGATGCCGTTGTCCGCGAGCGCCTGCACCGTGGGCAGTTCGGACAACGGCGATCCGAGCCCCACAGTGACGGCTCCCCGTTTCAACGCCGCAGCGGTGTCCGGGTCCAGCGGGCGGACGTGGGCCAGGATATCGACGGCGCCGAAGTCCAGGTCAGGGACTACTGCCGCGCCCGCCTGCCGGTAATCATGGTCGGAGTGGCCTGCGGCGGTCCCGGCCGCGGTTTCGAGCAGGACGTCCAGGCCCATTCCGGTCAGCTGCCTGACGGTGTCCGGAGTGGCGGCCACGCGCCGCTCCCCCTCCCGGCGTTCCCGCGGAATGCCCAGTTTCACCCGCAGACTCCTCTTCCTGAAGGGCGTTGCAGCGGCTCTGCTGCACGCAGTTGGCTTGAGTCTAGAGCCCTGCGGGCCGCGGCGGGAGTAGGGCGGCCGGCTTGGATGGCAAAGAGTTACCTCGCGGCGGCGCCGGCTGATCCGCCGTAATCGAGGGCAATCCGCCGCGCGGCTTCCAGCAGTTCGGGGAGGACTGTTGCTTCGATGTCCTGGGCCGCGGCACGGTGGGTCTGCAGGGAAACGTTGGCCGCAGCCACAACCTCGTGTCCGCGCATGACGGGAACGGCCACGCCGCGGAGGCCTTCCTCGAGTTCCTGCGAGACCATGGACCAGCCTTTTCGTCGGGTTGCCTCCACCTCGGCCCGCAGGTCCTCGACGCTGCCGAGGGAGCGGTCGGTGAAACGGTGCAGCTGGACCGAACGGAGATAGTCATCAAGCCGGGCTGCGGGCAGGCCGGCAAGCAGGACACGGCCCATGGAGGTGGCCCAGGCCGGGAAGCGGGTGCCAACGGTGATGGAAACGCTCAGCAGCCGCGGTGACGGCACGCAGGCCACGTAGACCACGTCGCCGCCGTCGAGGATGCACAGGGCGGTGGTTTCGTTCAGGTGCTCCGCGAGTTCCTTCAGGTGCGGCCCGGCCACCCTGGGCAGCGTCAAGCCGGCCAGGTAGGAGCGGCCGATGTCGAGGGACCGGGGTGTCAGTTCGAAAGCGGACCCTTCGGCCCGGACGTAGCCAAGATCGGCCAGGGTCAGCAGGAACCGGCGTGCGGAGGCGCGCGTCATGTCCGTCGCGGCTGCCACCTGGGAAACGGTGAGCCGTTGCTGGTCCGGCGTGAAGGCGAGCAATACGTCGAAGGCCTTCTCCACCGACTTCACAAAGTAGCCTGCCTGCTCCTCCATGGGCGTTGCGGTTTCCTCTCCGGACGTCGGTGGCGCACCGCTCAGGTTTGCCGGGTTTCAGCGCCTGTCCGATCATATCGGGGGCGGCTGTCAGGACGCCTTCCGGAGATGCCCGAGCGTTTCCTGCAGCAGCCCGCGGGCCCGCCCGTCCAGGCCCAGCAGCGGGACCATGGCCACGGCTTGCTCGCGGAGGTGGTCCCATCCGTCGATGTACCGGAGCCCCATCCCGCGGGCCCGGGCCACGCTTGCCGTGGTGTGGCGGGCGTACACGAAGTCGTAGAGCATGGCGTCCGGCGCCAGCGGGCCGCTGCCCCACGCGGGGCCGTCCGAGCTGCCCTTTCCGATGGGGGTGGCGTTGACCACCAGGGATACGTCGCCGGCGAGGTCCTGCGCCGCAAGCCATGTGACGGTCCGTGTATCAATGCCAAGTTCCAGGCCAAGCTCCATCAGCTCTTTGGAAGCCCGGGGGTCCTGGTCCGTGATGGAGACGGCACCCACGTTTCCGCGCAGGGCGATCAGTGCCGCCCGCGCCGCTCCGCCGGCCCCAAGTAGCAGCGCATGCCGGTGGGAGACGCCGTCCAGCAGCACCTCCACCGCAGTGATGTCGGTGTTGTGCCCCGCCAGTTCCCTGCCCTCCTTGACCAGGAGGTTGCAGGCGCCGCTCAGCCGGACCGGGGCGGTCACGCGGTCCGCGGCCTCAGCTGCCCAGTGCTTGTGCGGCATGGTGATGTTGGCCGCCAGGATCCCGGGTTCCAGGAGCCTGCCGCGGGTCCGGGCCAGGTCGCCGCCCGCCGGGACGTCCCAGGGTTCATAGGTCCAGCCAGTGCCCAGTTCCTGCAGGACGGGATTCCACAGATCGGGAGACATGGCCGTGGATGCAGCCGACCCGATCAGGATGAGGCGGGATGCCTCCACAGAAGGATTCCTCATAACGCACCTTTCGCGCAGTGCCATTGTGATTGGTCTCACTCGCTAGTATCCTCGATTCAAACGCATATCGCACACATGTTCGGTATACGCACAAAATCAAGAAATTCACGCTCCCTTCAGCGCGGAAGGAAATCCCATGACAGACATCGCAGCAGGCTCGCAGGCCCAGTACATACCTGACGCCCAACGCCGCCTCAAGCGCGCCAGGAAGGCAGCGCTGGCCGCCTTCCTGGGCGGCGCCCTGGAGTATTACGACTTCTTCATCTACGCCACCGCGGCGTCGCTGGTGTTCTCGAAGATCTTCTTCCCATCGGGCGACCCGACCATCGCCCTGCTGGCCTCGTTCGCAACGTTCGGCGTCGCCTACGTCGCCAGGCCGTTCGGCGCCGTGGTGTTCGGCCACCTGGGTGACAAGATCGGACGCAAGAACACGCTGGTGCTCACCCTGGTGCTCATGGGCAGCGCCACGTTCCTCATCGGCGCCCTGCCTGACTTCAATGCCGCCGGCTACTGGGCGCCTGCCCTGCTGGTACTGCTCCGCCTGATGCAGGGCCTTTCCGCGGGAGCCGAGACAGCAGGCGCTTCGGCGCTCTCCACCGAGGAAGCACCCGAAGGCCGGCGCGGCTTCTTCGCCAGCTTCTCAATGAGCGGCATTTCCTTTGGGATCGTCCTGGCCTCATTGGCCTTCCTGCCGGTGGCCGCCATGAGCGAGGCAGACCGGCTCGCGTGGGGCTGGCGGATCCCTTTCTGGCTCTCCATCGTGGTGCTCATCGTGGCGTACCTGGTGCGCCGCTCGCTGGAGGAACCAGAGGTCTTCGAGGAAAAGCAGGACCATGGCGAACTGGTGAAACTGCCGTTCGCCAAGATGTTCCAGACCCATCCCGCGCAGTTCTTCCAGGTGGCACTGATGTCCTTCGAGACGGTCACCAACACCTTCATGCAGTCGTTCGGCCTGGCCTACGCCGTGTCGGTAGGCGTTCCCGCGTCCACCATGCTGTGGGTCAGCATCGTGGGCAACGTCCTGGCGATTGCCACCCAGCCACTGACTGCCCGCCTGTCGGACTCGTTCGGCCGCCGCCCGATCTTCATCATCGGGGTCCTGGGCTCCGGCATCATGATCTTCGTCTACTTCTCCGTGATCGCCACCGGAAACATCCCGATGATCTTCCTGACCAGCACCCTGATCACCGCCGGAACGTACGCCATGTCCAACGCGATCTACCCGGCATGGTTCTCCGAGCTCTTCAATGTCAAGGTCCGCTACTCCGGCATGGCAATCGGGCTCCAGATCGGCATCCTCTGCGCCGGCTTCACCCCACTGCTGGGAACCGCCCTGGTAGGTGCGGAGAAGGCCAACTGGGGCCCGGCAGCCTGGATTGTCGCGGCGTCATCCATCCTGGCGGTAGCGGGTGCATGGTGGGCCCGTGAAACCGCCAAGACCCCGCTGCGGGAACTCGGCAACCCGGTCAGGTAGCGCCTGGGCCGCCCGGACAAAGGTGGGGCCGACGACGGGACGCACCTCCCGCCGTCGGCCCCACCCTTGTCTGCTGCCGGACGCCCTACTGGCCGGCTGCGCCCGTAGGCGCGGCGGCCGGGGCGGTAGCGCCGTTATTGCCGCCGCTGCGTCCCTGGCCGGGCGTTTGGGTGCCTGGGTTGTTGCCGGTTCCGGCCCCGGCGCGGCCATTGGTTCCCTGGAAGTTGCCCACGTTGGTCCGCCCGCCCCGGGCGCCCAGGTCAAGCTGCTTCTGCACCATCGAGCCGCCGAAGAACCCTGCCACCACCAGCAGGACGCAGGCCAGGATCTTCGTGGTGCGGCCGGGCGTGTACCGCTTCCTGGGAATAAAGGGCTCGTCGTTGGCCTGGACCTCGGCCGGCTGGTCCGGGAAGGGCCCGTGGTCCTCGCCGGGGGGCGTCAGGGGAACGGGAGCCGGCAGCGCTTCGGTGACGGCAGCGGTGTCCGGGCTGTAGGGGCTGTAGGGGCTGGAGCTGTTCACGGGTTTCCTATTCATAGCGGAGGGCATCGATGGGCCGCAGTTTCGCGGCCTTGTTGGCGGGGTAGACCCCAAAAACCAGTCCAATGACGGCCGAAACCGCCAGGGACAGCCAAACTGTCCAGGCCTGCACCTCGGGTTGGACGCCGAGCACGGGGAACGCGCTGCCCGCAAAGCCGACGGCGATCCCCGCCACCCCGCCGATCACCGAGATCACCAGGGATTCGATCAGGAACTGGGTCACGATGCTGCCCCGGGACGCACCGATGGCCTTCCTGATGCCGATCTCCCGGGTCCGTTCCGTCACGGTGACCAGCATGATGTTCATAACGCCGATCCCGCCGACCAGGAGGCTGATGGCAGCCACCGCCCCGAGCAGGATGGTCAGTGTCTGGGTGGTGTTGGTGGCGGTGGTGAGAATCTGCGCCTGGTTGCGGACCTGGTAGTCCCGGTTGGTGGAGTCGACGTGGTGGCGGGCGTCCAGGATCATCTGGATCTCGTTTTGCGCCTGGTTCATGACGTCCGCGGAGGCAGCCTGCACCGTGATCGACGCCAGCGTGGGCGCGTAGCCGGTGAACTTATTCTGCGCGGCGGCGAACGGCACCACCACGATGTCATCGGGATCGTTCAGGCCGGTAGATCCTTTGACCGCGAGCACGCCGGACACCGTGAAGTTCTGGCCGTTCAGCTGGATGGTCTGCCCCACCGCGGAACTGGTGGCTGCGCCGAAGAGGTCGCTGGCCACCGTGTTTCCGATGACTGCCACCGGGTTGCCTGCCTGCTGGTCGGCTTCGGTGAAGAACGCCCCGGACGCCATGGTGCTGTTGGTGATATCGAAGTACGAGGATGTGGTCCCGAGGAAGCTCGCAACGGAGTGGGTGGCGCTGGTGTACGTTGCGGTGACGCCCTGCGCCTGGACGATCGGCGCCGTCCGGGCCACATCGGGGGCCAGGACTGCATCCGTGAGGGCATGTTCGTCGTCGAGGGTGAGGTTGGTGCTGCGGGTGCGGCTTGCCCCGGCCTGGCCGCCCCGTGCTGCGTCCGCCCACGCTGGTGGAACGGCTGACGGTGAGGACGTTGGTGCCCAGCTTGCCGATCTGGGCTTTGATGTTGTTGCTGGTCCCCGCCCCGACCGCGAGCAGGATAATGACAGCGGCAATGCCGATCAGGATCCCCAGCGTGGTGAGTACTGAACGCATCTTGTTGGCGGCCACGCCGGACAGGGCGAACCGCGCCGATTCGAGGAGGTTCACGGCGCCACCGCGAAAGTTCTTGCGGTCACCGGCTGCTGCCGGACATCGGAGACGATCCTGCCGTCCTGCATCCGCACCACCCGGCCGGCCCGCTCGGCGACGTCCATTTCGTGCGTGATCATCACGATGGTCCGTCCGCTGGCGTGCAGGTTCCCGAAGAGGTCCAGGATCTCGGCCGAGGACCGCGAGTCCAGCGCTCCCGTGGGCTCATCGGCCAGCAGGAGCACCGGGTTGGTCACCAAAGCCCTGGCGATGGCC
Organism: Arthrobacter sp. SLBN-112; assembly: GCF_030944625.1. Lineage (NCBI taxonomy): Bacteria > Bacillati > Actinomycetota > Actinomycetes > Micrococcales > Micrococcaceae > Arthrobacter > Arthrobacter sp. SLBN-112. The sequence goes on along the minus strand of NZ_JAUSXY010000001.1, from coordinate 922,514 downwards.
ACGCGCTGCTGCTGGCCGCCCGACAGCTGCGACGGCTTGTGGCCTGCACGGCTGGACAACCCCACGGTGTCCAGCATGGCCAGTGCGCGGCTGCGCCTCTCGTGCCGCCCCACTTTCGCGTAGGCGAGGGGCATGGCCACATTGTCCACCGCCCTGGTCCTGGAGATCAGGTTGAAGTTCTGGAACACAAAGCCGATCTTGCGGTTGCGGATCTGTGCCTGCTGGTACTCGTCCAACTCCCGGGTGTTGATGCCGTCCAGGCGGTAACTTCCGGTGCTGGGCGCGTCGAGGCAGCCGATGATGTTCATCATGGTGGACTTCCCGGACCCCGACGCTCCGATGATGGCCACGAAATCGCCCCGCTCGATCGCGATGTCCACATGGTCCAGCGCGCGCACCTCTGCCTCGCCCTTGCCGTAGACCTTGCTGACACCGGAGAGTTCGATGACGGCTGCCACGGTCACTGGCCGCCGTTCCGGGTACCGCCGCGGGTGCCCGCGCCGCCAAGTCCACCGGCGCCGAATCCGCTGCCGGGGGTGGTGCTGCCGGTGTCCAGGGTGCTGGAAATGGCAGGGAGTTCCACCTGGTCCCCGTCGGCAAGGCCAGTCAGGACCTGGGTGCGCCCGTTGGCGCTGATCCCCGTGGTGACCGTCACCGGCGTCGGGGTACCGTCCTTGAGGACGTTGACCGTCTGCCGGTTCCCCGTGGTGGTGATAGCGAGGCTGGGCACCACCAGGGCGTCGTCGGCCGTGGCGGTGGTGACCGAAATGTTGGCGCTCTGGCCCAGGCGCAGCCCGGCCGGCGGATTGGCGATGGAGACCGTCACCGGATAGGTGACCACGCCGTTGGTGGTGCTCGAGGTCTGGGCGATGGAGACCACCTTGCCGGTGACGGGCGCGGCGGCAGGATCCTGGGCCAGTGCGGGAAAGGTGAACTGGGCCGTCTGGTCCGGCTTCATGCTGGTGACGTCGGACTCGGAGAACCCGGCAACCACCTGCAGGTGGCCGGTGTCGCTGATGGTGACCAGGCCGCTGCCGGAGCTTCCCGCGGCAGACGACGATGCCCCGGAGGACGCGGACGAGGCGGCCCCGGTGCCACCGCCGGCGGTGGCACCGGACGAAGCTGCCGAGGAACCCGAGGAGGATCCCGTCAGCGCGCCGGCCGTTGCGGTCACCGACGTGACGGTTCCTGCCACCGGCGAGGTCAGGTTGCAGGCGGCGAGGTTCGCCTTGTCCGTATCGACGGCGAGTTGGGCGCTGGTGACGTTGGTGCCCCCTGCCGAGGCTGCCGCGTTCTGGGCGTTGCCCAAGGCAGTGGTGGCGGAGGCAACCTGCTGCTTGTCCTTAAGCTGGGTGGACGCAGCCTGGTTTTGCGCCTGAGTCAGCGCGGCCTGGTCCTTGGCCAACTGGTTCTGGGCAGCCGCCACCGGGTCCGTCCAGTTGGCAGGCTTCGGGTTGGGGACCGGCACAGCCTGGGCGGCGGTCACGGCAGCATTATCGGCATCCACTGCCTTCTGGGCCGCGGACACCGCAGCGGACTGCTGGGAGGAGTCCAGGCCGGCGGATTGCTGGGCGTTCACCAGGGACTGGTTTGCCGTAGCCACCTGCCCGGCGGCGGATGCCTGCTGCTGGTTGGCCTGGGCCGTCACCGAATCCAGCTGGGCTTGGGCCGCGTTCAGGGCATTCTGGGCATTGGTGGGATCGATGGACACCAGCAACTGCCCGGCAGTCACCTGCTGGCCCAGTGTTGCTGCCACGGATTGGATCACGCCGCTGCAGTTCTGGGCGCTGACCACCGTGGTGGTTTGCGGGGCGACATTGCCCGAAGCTGTGGCCACTGAAGAGATAGCCGCCTTGCCCACCGTTACCGTGCGCACGGCCGCTGACGGGGTGGTGGAGCCAGCCGCCGTGGCCGTGAGGTAGGTGCCTGCGCCGAGGGCCAGAATGACGGCGCCCAGGCCCAGGTTGATAACAAGGGATTTTGAGGTCATGGCTGGACCTTAAAAGGGGCACCTGAAGATACGCCGTGAAAATGGTGGGAGCAGGGCGAATGGGACTTTTTGTGTCGTCCCGTCCCGGTTCATCCCACCCGCAAACGGGCCTACCCGCGGGCGGTGAGGTCGGCGGAAATGAGTTTCGCCGTCGCCACGATTTCCTGTGCCACCGAGGCCAGGTAGGCGTCCCGGTCCGGTTTGGCTTCCACGGACTGCGCCTGCAGGGACACGTTCACCGCCGCGACCACCTTGGAACCGTCATAAACCGGGGCGGCCACGGACATCAGGCCCAGCTCGAGCTCCTGGTCCAGCAGGCACCAGCCCTGCGCCCGGACGGTTTCCAGCACGGCCAGCAGTTCCGGGACGCTGCCCAGGGCGCGCGGCGTCAGCGGCTTGACCTCCGCCGCCGCCAGGTACGCCTTGAGGTCCGACGCCGGCAGGTGGGCCAGCAGCACGCGGCCCATCGACGTCGCATACGCCGGGAAGCGGGTGCCCACCGTGATCCCGATGGTCATGATGCGGCGGGTGGTCACCCGCGCGACATAGGCGATGTCCGTACCGTCCAGCACGGCGGCGGAGGTGGACTCCCCCAGCTTCAAGGAGAGTTCTTCAAGGTGCGGCTGGGCCAGCTGCGGCAGTGACAGCCCCGAAAGGTACGCGTATCCCAGCTGGAGCACCTTGGCCGTCAGCGCGAACGTCTTCCCGTCGGTCCGCACGTATCCCAGCTCCACCAGGGTGTGCAGGAACCGGCGTGCTGTGGCCCGGGTGAGGCCGGTGCGGGCCGCCACCTCGGTGAGGGTCATCACCGGACGGTCGGCATCGAACGCGCGGATCACCGCCAGGCCGCGTGCCAGCGACTGGACGTACTGGTCGCTGGCCTGCGGGGCGGCCTGGGTGTCTGTGCGGAGGGCGTCGCTCATGGTTATCAATTTTAGGGGCCGTCCTTAGGCGGCCGGTGCGGCTTTCAGCGGGACGGGGACCAGTTCCTGGAGTTCTTCGAGGGTGCAGCCGAAGGTTTCGCGGACGGTGACACCGTCGGGACCGGTGAGGAAGACGCCTTTGTCGGTGTAGACGCGGGTGACGCAGCCGACGCCGGTAACCGGGTAAGTGCAGGCCTCGACGATCTTGGAGGCCCCTTCGCGGGTGAGGAGGGTCATCATGACGAATACGTCCTTGGCGCCGGTGGCGAGGTCCATGGCACCGCCGACGGCGGGAATGGCACCGGGTGCGCCGGTGTGCCAGTTGGCCAGGTCTCCGGTGGCGGAGACCTGGAAGGCCCCCAGGACGCAGATGTCCAGGTGCCCGCCGCGCATGATCGCGAACGAGTCCGCGTGGTGGAAGTAGGACGCACCCGGGAGTTCGGTGACGGGGATCTTGCCGGCGTTGATGAGGTCCTCGTCAATGTCGTCGCCCGTGGCTTCCGGGCCCATGCCGAGCATCCCGTTCTCCGTGTGCAGGGTGATGTTCTGGTCCTCGGTGAGGTAGTTCGATACCAGGGTGGGCTGGCCGATCCCCAGGTTCACGAACGAGCCCGGCGCGATGTCCCTGGCCACGAGGCGGGCGAGGTCGTCCCGGCCCAGGGGTGTGGTGGAGGTCTGGAGTGATGTTGCAGTAGTCAATGTCAGGCCACCTTTTCGCTAGTGCCGGTTGCGCTGCGGTCTGAAGCGGGGACGCGGACAACAGTGTTGACGTAGATTCCGGGCGTGACCACGTTTTCCGGGTCCAGCGCGCCTGTGGGGACGATCTCGGAGACTTGGACGATGGTGTGCTTGGCGGCCGCTGCCATGATGGGCCCGAAGTTCCGGGCGGTCTTCCGGTAGACCAGGTTGCCCTTGCCGTCGGCCTTGAGTGCCTTGATCAGGGCGACATCGGCGTGGATGGGTGTTTCGAACACCTGGCCGCGGCCGTCGATGATGCGGGTTTCCTTGCCCTCGGCGAGCATGGTGCCGTAGCCGGTGGGGGTGAAGAACCCGCCGATCCCGGCTCCGGCGGCGCGGATCCGTTCGGCGAGGTTGCCCTGCGGGACGAGTTCCAGTTCGATCTGCCCGGCCTTGTACTTGGCGTCGAAGTGCCAGGAATCGGACTGCCGCGGGAAGGAGCAGATCATCTTCTTCACCCGGCCTTCCTTGATGAGCAGGGCCAGGCCCTGGTCGCCCTGGCCGGCGTTGTTGTTCACTACGGTCAGGTCCGTGGCGCCGCAGTCCATCAGTGCATCGATGAGTTCGAAGGGCTGGCCGGCGTTGCCGAACCCGCCGATCATCACGGTGGAGCCGTCCTTGATGCCGGCCACGGCCTCCTGGACCGAGTCAACAAAGTTCAGCATGGCTTAAGCCTTTCCGTTGGAAGCAGTCACGTTTTCAAGCACCACGGCCAGTCCCTGGCCCACGCCGATGCAGATCGCCGCGACGCCCCAGCGTTCCCCGGAGGCCTGCAGGGACCGGGCCAGGGTGCCCAGGATCCGGGTACCGGAGGCTCCCAGGGGGTGGCCCATGGCAATCGCTCCGCCATGGGCGTTCACAATTCCGGGGTCGATGCCCCAGGCGTTAATGCAGGCCAGGGATTGCGCGGCGAAGGCTTCGTTGAGTTCGACGGCGCCCACCTGGTCCCAGCCGATGCCCGCCTTCGCGAGCGCCTTGTTCGCCGCCTCCACAGGGGCGTAGCCGAAGTACTGCGGGTCGTTGGCGTGCGCTCCGCGCCCGGCGATCCGGGCCAGCGGGTCCAGCCCGAGCAGCCCGGCGGCGGCCTCGGAGCCGATCCAGGCCGCGGAGGCGCCGTCGGACAACGGCGACGCGTTCCCGGCGGTGACGGTTCCGTTCTCCGCGCGGAACACGGTCTTCAGGCCGGCGAGCTTCTCCGCCGACGAACCAGGGCGCACGCCCTCGTCCCGGACCAGGTCCGTGCCGGGCACCGGGGCGACCAGGTTGTCATAGAACCCCTCGTCCCAGGCCGCGGCCGAAAGGTTGTGCGAGGTGGCGGCGAACTCGTCCTGCGCCTCCCGGGTCACACCGTACTTCTCCCGCAGCCGCTCCGTGGCCTCGCCCAGGGAAATGGTCCACTCCTTCGGCATCGCCTTGTTCACCAGGCGCCACCCCAGCGTGGTGGACGCCAGCGTCATATCCCCAGCCGGGTAAGGCTTCTCCGTCTTCGGCAGCACCCACGGCGCACGCGACATCGACTCAGCCCCACCCACCAGCATCAGCTCGGCGTCGCCGGCGTTGATCTGGCGCGACGCGATGATCGCCGCATCCAAAGACGAACCACACAGCCGGTTTACCGTGGTCCCCGGAATGGACACCGGCAAACCGGCGAGCAGGGTGCCCATCCGGGCGATGTTCCGGTTTTCCTCACCCGCGCCGTTCGCGTTGCCGAACACCACCTCATCAATCCGCTCAACATCGAGTCCGGGAGCGCGTTTCACGGACTCCTTGATCACGTGCGCGGCAAGATCATCCGGACGGACCCCGGCAAGGCCGGAACCGAACTTACCGAACGGGGTGCGCACGGCGTCGTACACAAAAGCCTGGTTCATGAAGGTGCATCCATTTCTTTGAAGACCTGCTGGGCAGTTTTGAAGGCGGTGTTGGCGGAGGGGACGCCGCAGTAGATGGCGGTCTGCAGCAGGATCTCCTTGATCTCGTCCCTGCTCAGGCCGTTGGTGATGGCAGCGCGGATATGCATGGCGAGTTCTTCCCAATGCCCGTGCGCCACCATGGCGGTGATGGTCACCGCGGAACGCATTTGCCGGGACAGCCCGGGCCGGGTCCAGATGCCACCCCACGCGATGCGGGTGATCATGTCCTGGAAGTCCTCGGTAAACGCGTCCTTGTTGGCGTTGGCCCGGTCCACGTGCGCGTCGCCCAGCACTTCGCGCCGGACCACCATGCCGCCGTCGTAAATCTGCTGGCTGGTGGCGCCGGGCTGGACCACGCCGTGCCTCTCATCGCCGCTCACTTGGCTGCCTCCCGCGATTCGGCCCAGCTGATCAGGCTGCGCATCAGGTCCGCAACGTGGGCCGGCGCCTCCGCCGGAGCCAGGTGCGAGATGCCCTCCACGGTCACGGCGGTGGCGGTGCCGCCCCCGGCGGTGATGCCGGTTGCCACTTCTTCCGCCATGTCCGGTGTTGCCACGCCGTCCAGGGCCCCGGCGATGACCTGGGTGGGGACGCTGATGCTGCCGAGTTCACTGCGGACGTCGAAGGCGGCAAGGGCCTCGCAGCAGAAGGCGTAGCTGAAGCGGTCGGCGTCGCGCAGGGAGTGCAGGAGCCGGCTGCTGAATTCGGGTTCGCGGTCCATGAAGCCCGGGGCGAACCACCTCTGTGCGGAGCCCTGGATCATCACGGGCGTGCCCTGGGTGCGGACCGTTTCGGCGCGCTCGAGCCAGGCTTCGGGGGTGCCGATCTTTGCGCCGCTGTTCTGCACGGAGAGGCTCTTGAGCCGTTCGCCGTGCTTGATGCCCAGCTGCAGCCCCACCGCGCCGCCGAGCGAAACGCCGGCGTAGTGGAAGGCCTCGCCCGGGGCGATGGAGTCCACCAGGTCCACGACGGCGTCTGCGAGGGCTGCGACGTCGAACGGTTCGGTGGCGGCGGGCGAGACGCCGTGCCCGGGCAGGTCCCAGGCCACCACGTCGTAGTCGTTGCCGAGCAGGGACGCGGCCCGGTTCCACAGGATGGACGATGTGCCCAGGGACGGACCCACCAGCAGCAGGGGGTGGTCGCCCAGGGGACGCTGGGGTGACAGCAGCGCTGCCTTCACGGCCGGTTTAGCCACGGGACGCTCCATTCGCGTTGGGGGTGCGGGTAACAAATTCAGGGAAGGCTGCCAGGATGCGGCGGGAGATTTCCACCGATTGGCCCAGGTAGCTGGCCGGGTCCAGGAGTTCCGCCAGCCGGGCGTCGGGGACGACGGCGGCGGGGACAGCGTCGCGGAGCAGCTTCCGGTAGGTAGTGGCCTGCTCGGCCGGAGCCACCTGCAGGGTCCGGTCCACCACGTCCTGCAGCTGCTGCTTGCCGTTGCGGCCGTCGTTCTCCGCCAGCAGCGGCGCGACGGCGGCATTGACACCCTCCGCCAGCAGCAGCGGGCCCGCGAGGTCCAGGTTGCGGCGCATGGCGGCCGGGAATACCTGCAGTCCTTCTGCGAGTTCGCGGAAGTGGCCGGCGGCGCCGAGGGTGAGGGCCAGGAGCTGGCGCAGGGCTGGCCATTCAATGTGCCAGGCCCCATCCGGGCGTTCGTCGTTGAAGGTGGCGGCGGCCAGGTGCAGCTGGGCTGCCAGGCCGGGTGCCTGCAGCGCGGCGCTGCGGACCAGGACGGAGAGCACGGGGTTCTGTTTTTGCGGCATGGCGGAGGAGACCCCGCGCCCGGCCGCACGGGGCTCTGCCACTTCCCCCACTTCGGGGCGGCTGAGGAACAGGACGTCCGCGGAGATCTTGCCGTAGGCGTCCAGCACGGCGGCCAGGGCGTTGCCCAGCGAGGTGATGGCCAGCCGGTTGGTGTGCCAGGGAGCCGGCGCCGGAGCCAACCCAAGCTGGACTGCCAGGGCGTCGGCCAGGCTGAAAGGTGTGGCGTGCGTACCGGCCGTCAGCACGGTTCCGGCGGCCAGCGTTCCTGCCGCGCCGCCGAACTGCACGGGGAACTCCAGGGCCGCCAACTGCCGGCCTGCCGCCGCCACGCCGTGGAACCACTGCGCCGCCCGGAGCCCGAAGGTGTACGGGAGCGAATGCTGTGTCAGGCTCCTGCCCACGCACAGCGTGTCCGCATGCTGCTCCGCCACGGCCGCGAGCGCCGCTGCGGTGCCGTGCAGGTCAGCCAGTACGGCGTGCACGGTATTCCGGGCAAGCAGCATCAGGGCGGTGTCCAGCACGTCCTGGCTGGTCAGGGAGGTATGGACGGCCTTTCCGGCGCCAACCCCGGCGGTGTCGAGTGCCGCCACCTGCTTCCGGAGGTCGGCCAGCAGCGGAATCACCGGGTTGCCGCCGCCCTGGGCGCGCAGCGCGATGTCGGCGAGGTCATAACGCCCCGCCTCAGCGGCGGATGCGACGACGGCGGCCGAACCGGCAGGTGCGAGGCCGGCCTTTTCCAGGACGGCGGCCCAGCCGGATTCGATGGCGAGGATCGCCGCCAGCACTGCCCGGTCCCCCGTCAGCGCCGCCACCAGGGGTGAGGCTGAAACGGGACTGAGCAGGCCGGCGTCGGCCTCTTCCGCGAAGCCGCGCATGTCTCCCAGGGCGGCGTTGGTCACTGGAAGTCCAGGAAGACCGTCTCGCCCTCGCCCTGGAGGCGGATGTCCCAGGTGAGGCCGCCGTCTGCGTCGCGGCGGGCAATCAGCGTCTTGCGGCGCTCGGGGTCCAGCGAGCTGAGCAGGGGGTCGTTGGCCAGTGCCCCGGTGTCCTCCGGCAGGTAGATACGGGTGAACAGGCGGTTGGTGAGGCCGCGGGCGAAGAGCGCCACGGAGATGAACGGGGCCGAGCCCGGCTTGGTGGGGCCGGGGTTGACCGTGGTGAACGTGAAGACGCCGGAGTTGCCCACGGCGCCGCGGCCCCAGCCGGTGAACGTGTAGCCGTCGCGGACCAGCGAACCGGTGCGCTGGACGACGTTGCCCCCGGCGTCCGGCTGCCAGATTTCCAGGATGGCGTCCGGGATGGTGTGGCCGGCTCCGTCGTAGACCGTGCCCTGCAGGCGGATGGATCCGGGCGAGCCGGGGGCCAGGAGCTCATTGTCCTTCTCGAACGGGAGGGCATAGCCGTAGAACGGGCCGACGGTCTGGCCGGGGGTGGGTACCAGCTTGGTGCTCATCTCTACTCCTCGTCGCCTTCTGTGCCGAACGCTTCATTCTCGGTCCAGGTCCGTTTGGAACCGGTCAGGACGATGTCCCAGTTGTAGCCCAGCGCCCACTCGGGCTCGGTGAGGCTGTGGTCGTAGGTGGCCACCAGCCGGTCACGCGCGTCCTGGTCCACGATGGTCTGGTAGATCGGGTCCAGCGGGAAGAGCTGGTCGCCGGGGAAGTACATCTGGGTGATGATGCGCTGGGTGAACTCGGTGCCAAACAGCGAGAAGTGGATGTGCGCCGGCCGCCAGGCGTTCAGGTGGTTCTTCCAGGGGTAGGCGCCGGGCTTGATCGTGATGAACCGGTACGAGCCGTCGGGGCCGGTGATGCAGCGGCCAATACCCGTGAAATTGGGGTCGATCGGCGCGGGGTGCTGGTCGCGCTTGTGGATGTAGCGGCCGGAGGCGTTGGCCTGCCAGATCTCCACCAACTGTCCCGCCACGGGGCGGCCGTCGCCGTCCAGGACCTTGCCGGAGACGATGATCCGTTCACCGAGCGGTTCGCCGTTGTGCTGGATGGTCAGGTCCGATTCCAGCGCGTGCACGTCCTGGTGCCCGAACGCCGGCGAGTACAGCTCGATGGTTTCGGGGTCCGCGTGCTGCAGGCTCTTGGTGGGGTGGCGCAGGATGCTGCTGCGGTATGGCGGGTAGTCCAGCCGCGGCTGGGTCTCCGGGAGACCGCCGTCCTTGAGGGCCCGCTGGTACGCCTCGCCGATGGCGCTGATCTCTGCACTGAGGTCCGCCTGCGATTCGATGGCCTTGTCCAGTGGCTGGTGGGCAGCCTTCGGTTCGGCCGGGGGCACGAGTTCCTCCGACTCCAGCTCTGTGGTGATGTCTTCCGGCACGGCTGGCTCCTTTCTCATCTGTTGGGTTTGTGGTGTCTGTGGTCCGGGTTGGCTCAGGTGCGGTGCAGGAAGTCGTACTGCACCGCGTGGCGCACCGGAGCGTTGGGGGCGCCGTAACCGTCGTAGCGGCCGCGGCGTTCCACCATTTCGAAGAACACGCTGCCCACGGTGGCGGTGTAGAAGTGCAGGAACTCCCCGTCCGCGTCCCGGTCGAAGAGCAAGTTGAGCTCCTGCAGCGTGGCCAGGAACCCGGGCTCAAGATCGAACCGGGCGTCCAGGTCCTCGTAGTAGTTGGCGGGGATCCGCAGGAATTCCAGGCCCTTGTCCCGGGCGGCGCGGGCCGTGGCCACGAGGTCCTCCACGGCAAAGGCGATATGTTCCTGGTACGTCTTCTGGCCGTGTGCCTGCTGCACCGGAGCGAGGTTCAGTACCAGCCGCACCGCGCCGTTGGAGGTCTGCATGACCTGCGAGCGCACCAGTCCGCTGGGGCTGGGCACCTCGGCGAACGGCTGGGGCTCCAAGGCCAGGGCGCTGGTGTAAAAAAGCACGGCCTCGTCGAAGTGCTGCCACGGCTGGGCCAGGTTGACGTGGTCAATCACCGCCCGGGCGCCTGCGGAAGGGTGTTCGAGGCTGTCGCCGAACTCGTGGGTCCACGCGGCGGTGCCGTCCGGGCTCCCCTGGCAGAGGAAGATCTCGGTGGAGTCCGGGGCGGAGATGCCCTGGAAGACTTCCTCGTCGGCCTGCACCTTGCGGGCCACCACGGGGGCCTTGAGCTGCTGGGCCCGGGCCGAGGCAATCACGGGGGAATCGACGTCGAACCCCAGGGCGGCGATGGCCGGCTCGGCGTGCGAGGCTGCCTGTTCGTTGATGATCACGCGGGCCTGGCCCATGGTCCACAGCTGGACGTCCTTGGTGCGGTGCCGGCCTTCGAACGTGAAGCCGAGCTGGCCGAGGAGTTTCTCGACCTGCGCGGTATCGTCCGCCTTGACCTCGGCGAAGTTGAAGCCCGCGGGCTCGTTGACCTTGGGCAGCGTGGCCAGTTCCATGGGATAACGACGGCGGAGCGCACCACCGCCGGCAGCGGCACCGGCTGCGGGGGCGTCCGCAAGCCAGTTGGCGCTCTGTTCCTCCAGCCAGATCAGGGACCGCATGGCGTCAACGGCCGTGCGGTCCACGTCTGACTGCCGGAAGACGTCGTTGAAGACCTCCAGGGACACCGGACCGGTGTAGCCGGCACGGACCACGTGGCCCATGAACTTTGCCAGCTCGAACTGGCCTTCGCCCGGGAACACCCGGTAGTGGCGGCTCCAGGACAGCACGTCCATGGAGAGCTTGGGGGCGTCGGCCACCTGGACGAAGAAGATCTTTTCCGGGTTGATGGTTTCGATCGGAGCCGTGTCCCAGTCCCGGGAGAGGATGTGGAAGGAGTCCAGGCAGGTCCCCAGGTTGGGGTGGTCCACGGCCTCCACCAGCCGGTAGGCGTGCTCGTAGTCGTTGACGTACTTGCCCCATGCGAGTGCCTCGTACGCCACTTTGACGCCGTGGTCCCCGGCCAGTTGCGCCAGCTCCGCGAGCTGTTCGGCGCGCAGGCCGTCGTCGTCGATGGTTGCGGTGGCAACGTTGGAGCACACCAGGATGGTGTCCATCCCCAGGCGGCCCATGAGCTTGAACTTCGCTTCGGCGCGCCGGAGGTTGGCCTTGAGCATGTCCGGGGTGACGCCGTCGAAGTCCCTGAACGGCTGGTACAGGTCCAGGCCAAGGCCCAGGTCAGCGGCCATCTTCCGCACGTCCTCGGGGCTGAGGGGCGAGGTGACCAGGTCCTGCTCGAAGATCTCGATGCCATCGAACCCGGCGATCGCGCAGGCCTGCATCTTTTCCTTCAGTGTGCCGGACAGGCAGACGGTGGCGATTCCCGTGCGCATCAGGCCGCCACCTCCTCGGCGGCCACGAGCTCCAGGAAGTGTGCGCGCATCCGGTCGGGGTCAGCGTCCTGGCCGGTGAAGATCCGGAAGGCGTCCGCTGCCTGCCCCACGGCCATCCGCCCGCCGTCCAGGACCTCGCAGCCCTTGGCGCGGGCCCCGCGGACCAGTTCGGTCTCGATGGGACGGTAGACGATGTCCGCCACCCAGTGGCGCTGCTCCAGCAGGTCCAGGTCCAGCGGCAGGCCGGGGTGGGCGGCCATCCCCACGGGGGTGCAGTGCACCAGCCCGGCGGCCAGCGGCATCAGGCGCGGCAGGTCCGCCGGCGTGCCTGCCGTGATGGTGCTGTCCGGGAAGAAGCCCTGCAGCTCGGCGGCCCGGGCAGCACCTCGGGCGGCGTCCATATCCACCAGGTCCAGGTGGCGGACCCCGGCGGTGAGCAACGCGTACGCGACGGCGGATCCGGCGCCGCCGGCGCCCAGCTGGACCACGCGGTCCAGGCGCGCCCCGGGGAGGCCGGAAGCCAGGGCGGCGGCGAAGCCGGAGAAATCGGTGTTGTGCCCGATGAATCGGCCGTCCCGGATGACCACCGTGTTCACGGCGCCCAGGCGGCGGGCGTCCGGGGAGATCTCGTCCAGGTGTTCCAGGACGAGCTGCTTGCAGGGGTGGGTGATGTTCAGCCCGTTGAAACCCAGGGTACGTGCGCCCTGCAGGAGAGTGCCGACGGATTCGCCGGACAGGCCCAGTTCGAGGAGGTCGATGGGCCGGTAGAGGTAGCGCAGGCCCTGCATGTCCCCTTCGCGCTCGTGCATGGGCGGGGTGAGCGATGGCATGACGCCGTCTCCGACCAGTCCCACGAGGTAGGACTCAGTTCGATTACTCATCCGTGCAGCTCCTTTGGTAACGGCACCGAAGGGCTGCGTCCACGCGGGGAGCGGCTTGTCCGGTGATAGGGATTACAGTACAGCATTTGTTCACTGTGCGCACTCTAGTTCGAGATGCGAACATAATTTATCTCTTGGCCCGGTTTTCGGGGCGTCCGGAGGTGGTCACCCGCGCTGCGGAAGGCGGTCCGCGAGCTCGGCGGCCGCTTCCTGCAAGACCGGAACGTGTGCCTCCAGCTCCTCGAGGCTGAGGCGGAAGACCGGGACGGCCGTGGCCAGCGAGGCAAAGGCGTGCCCCTGGCTGTTGAGCAGCGGGACGGCCACAGCGCGCATGCCGGCCTCATTCTCTTCGTCCATGACCGCATAGCCACGGCGGCGCACTTCTTCGATCTCCTTGCGGAAGGCGTCACGGTCCGTGATGGAACGCCCGGTGAGGGCCTCCAGCGGAAGCTCCGAGAGCAGCCGCTCCCGCTCCGCGTCTTCGGCGAAAGCCACCAAGGCTTTCCCCACGGCAGTGGTGGAGAGCGAGCCCAGGTGGCCGGGGTCACTGGTGACCCGGAAGATCTGCGGGCCGTCCACCTTGCTTACCGTGAGGTGGTGGAGGCCGTCGCGGACGCTGAGGATAGTGGCCTCCCCCGTCCGCTCGGTCACCCGCCGCAGGATGGGCAGGGACGTGCCGGCGAAGCCGTGATGGTTGGAGACCCGCTGGCCCAGCTGGAAGATCCGCAGGCCCAGGTGGTAGCGGCGGCCCTCCGGCTCGTAATCAACGAAACCGTCGCGCGCCAGCGATCCCAGCAGCCTGTACGTAGTGCTGAAGGGCAGCTCCGCCCGCCGGGAGATTTCCGCCGCACTGGCACCGCGGGGTTCATCACCCAGCAGGACCAGCAGGCTGAGGGCCTTGCCCACCATGTCCGGGCGCTCGGCGGGTTTGGCGGACGCCTTGGGTTCGGGGGGCAGGGCATCGACTGGGGCCGGGACGGCCTGGCCGGAACCAGTGGATTCGTCGTCGGCCACTGTGGTTTGGTTCACACTCATAGAAAGATGTTGCCACAATGTGAGAGCTATTTCTAGATCGTGAGTATTTTCTTGACAAGTGACTGCCCTCACAGCCATAGTTTCTATATCGCAAAAGTAGCTCCCACCATGTGGCTACAAATGCCGGGTCTTTTTCCGGACTCCAGCCGCATCGCGCCCGCCCGCACCAAGGCAGCGGCGGCTGCGACCTCCAGATCCATCCGCGACAATGTCGTCACACCAAAGGAACACCATGAGCCAGACACTTCCGTCCGCCGGGGCGGGTGCCCTCACCTCCGGCGGGACGCCCAAGAAGGCAGCCCTTGCCAGCTTCCTCGGCAGCGCCGTCGAGTACTACGACTTCTTCATCTTTGGCTCCGCAGCCGCACTGATCTTCCCCAAGGTCTTCTTCCCCGATGCCGACACCAACGCGGCGATCATGTCCTTCGCGACGTTCGGCTTCGCCTACGTGGCCCGGCCGGTGGGCGCCGTCATCCTGGGCCATTTCGGTGACCGGGTGGGCCGCCGCAAGGTCCTGATGTTTACGTTGTTGCTGATGGGCGCCTCCACGTTCGTGATCGGCTGCCTGCCCGATTTCCACACCGTGGGTTGGTGGGCTCCGGTCCTGCTGGTGCTGGCCCGCCTCTGCCAGGGCCTCTCAGCCGCAGGCGAGCAAGCCGGCGCCTCCTCCATGACGCTTGAGCACGCCCCGGACAACCGCCGCTCCTTCTTCACCTCCTGGACCCTCACGGGCACCCAGGGCGGCCAGATCCTCGCAGCCCTGGTTTTCATTCCCGTGCTCGCCCTGCCGGACGAGATCAAGTACGGCATTGGCTGGCGTATCCCGTTCTGGCTCAGCGCCGTCGTGGTCATTGTTGCGTTCCTGATCCGGCGCACCCTGCACGAGCCGCCCGCCTTCGAGGAAGCCCGCAAGACCGCCCAGATCGCGAAACTGCCCGTCGCGGACCTGCTCAGGGGCCACTGGCGCGACGTCCTCCGCGTAATCTGCTGCGCGTTCATCGCCGCCGTTTCCACCGTGTTCGGCACGCTGGCCATCAGTTACGCCAAGACGGTCGCTGGAGTTGACGGCACCACCACCCTGTGGCTCGTCGTTGGCGCAAACCTGGTGGCCCTGGGCACCCAGCCGCTCTTCGGCAGGCTCGCAGACAAGATCGGCCGCAAGCCCGTCTTCATCTACGGCGCCGTGGCCAGCGCGATCCTCACCCCCGTGTTCCTGCTCAGCCTGGAGTCCGGCAGCATTCCGCTCATGTTCCTGGCCGCCATCGGCTACTTCTCCGGCGGCTATGCGGCTGCCAATGCGGTCTGGCCCTCCTTCTACGCCGAGATGTTCAGCACCAAGGTCCGCTTCTCCGGCCTGGCCATCGGCACCCAGCTCGGCTTCCTGATGGCAGGCTTCGCACCGGCCATCGTCGCAGCAATGGGCGGCATCCAGCCGGGCGGCTGGGTGCAGATCACCATCTTCACCGGCATCATCTGCGCCATTGCAGCCATCTCGGCACTCACTGCCAAGGAGACCTTCCGGACACCCACCAAAATGCTCGGCCTGAAGTAGGCAGCGGAAGCGTCGAACCAGCCCGGTTTTAGAGCCGGAAAGCCCGCCATTCCCCCAAATGGCGGGCTTTCCTTTGCGTAAGATGGGCTGCTTCGGCAGCGGTCCCTACGGCCGGGCCGTCTCCAAAACCGAGGCAAGGTCGAAGTTCACTGGCTCCTCGAGCTGGGCGTAGGTGCAGGATTCCGGTTCCCGGTCCGGCCGCCAGCGGTTGAACTGGGCGGTGTGGCGGAACCTCTCGCCCTCCATGTGGTCGTAGCGGACTTCCACCACGAGTTCGGGCCGCAGCGGAATGAAGGACAGATCCTTGCCGGCGCTCCACCGGCTGCCCTCGGCGTTCCGCGGTGTCCGCTCGCCCTCCTCCTGCTTGGCCCAGGCCCACGGGTGATGGTCGAAGTCCGTCACCAGCGGCTGGAGCTCCTCGAACAATTCCTTGCGGCGCTTCATCGGGAACGCGCCGATCACGCCCACGCTGGCAAGGCCGCCGTCCTCCTTGTACAGGCCCAGCAGCAGGGAACCAATGGCGTCGGGCCCGCTTTTGTGGAGCCGGTAGCCGGCTACCACGCAGTCAGCGGTCCGCTCGTGCTTGACCTTGAACATCACCCGCTTGTCCGGTTCGTACCGGCCCTCCAGGCGCTTGGCCACGATGCCGTCCAGCCCCGCTCCCTCGAACTGTTCAAACCACTGAGCGGCGGTGTCCTTGTCCGTGGTGGCCGCCGTCAGGTGGACGGGGGCGCTGCTGCCCGCGAGCGCCTTCTCCAGTGCTGCCCGCCGCTCCGAGAACGGCCTGTCGGTGTAGTCCTCATCGCCCAGGGCCAGGAGGTCGAAGGCCACGAATGACGCGGGCGTCTGCTGGGCCAGCAGCTTCACCCGGCTGGCCGCGGGGTGGATGCGCTGCTGCAGGGTATCGAAATCGAGCCGGTCTCCGGAGGCGCCCACCAGGATGATCTCGCCGTCCACCACGCAGCGCGGCGGCAGGTTCTCCTTCAGGGCGGCCACCAGCTCCGGGAAGTAGCGGGTCATGGGTTTTTCATTGCGGCTGCCGATCTCCAGGTCCTCCCCGTCCCGGAAGATGATGGACCGGAAGCCGTCCCATTTTGGCTCATAGCTGAGGTCCCCGCCTGCCGGAATGCCGTCGATGCCGCTGACGGCCTTGGCGAGCATGGGCGGGACGGGCGGCATCACGGGAAGTTCCATAGCGCTCATTCTTGCCCGTCCGGGGCCCGGGACGGTAGGGCGGCACGGTGTCAGGCGGCCAAAAGCCAGACGATCAGGACCAGTACCGGCGCCGCGGCGGCCGTGGAGAGCAGGATTGTTTCCCGCGCCACGGCCACGCCCCGGCCGTACTTGCTGGCGAACAGGAACACGTTCTGCGCCGAGGGAAGCGCCGCCATGAGCACCACGCCCAGGAGCATGTGGTGGTCAAGGTTGAAAAGGAAGTGTCCGACGACGAAGGCCACCGCCGGCATGACCGCGGACTTGAGGGCCGTGGCAGTGAGGATTTCAGGGGTGTGGCCGCCGCTTCGAAGCATGGTGGTTCCCCGCAGCGACATTCCGAACGCCAGCAGCACCACCGGGACGGCCGCCCCGCCCAGCAGCGTCAGCGGGGCCATCACGGGGGCCGGAAGCTCCACGTGCAGTGCGGCCAGGACCACGCCAAGGAGCGAGGCGATGATCATCGGGTTCCGGAAAGGCTGGGTGAGCATCAGCCGGGGCGAGAACCGCCCTGCGGCGGACAGGTCGAGCAGGGTGAGGACCAGCGGGGCGAACAGGAGCAGCTGGACCAGGAGCACGGGTGCCACCGGCGTGGCGTCCCCCAGCGCATAGAGCATTATGGGGATACCGATGTTGTTGGCGTTGACATAGGAACCCGCCATCGCGCCGACGGCTGTCTCGGCGAGCGGCCGCGGAAACCAGATCCGGCTGGCGGCCACATACAGCAGCGCGGTGACGGCGGCCGTAATCATGGCCAGCGGTACGTAAGCGGAGAAGACCACCGACAGGTCCGACTTCAGCACCACAGTGAAGAGCAACACCGGGTTGGTGATGAAGAAGGCGGTGCGCGTCAGCGCCATGATGGTGGGTTCATCGCCCAGGCCGCAGCGTGCGGCCAGGTAGCCCACGGCGATGACGACGCCGATCACGGCGAGGCCAATGAGCACTCCGCCCATAAAGGTACTTCCTTCCGGTCCCGCGCCTTCTGCCCGGTGCGGGACCAGCGGGACCACAAGTACCCAACTTATCGAACAAGTGCCCCGCAGGCGGCGGGCGTCCACGACGTGGGCCACCGGACGCCGCGGGGCCGCCGGTGTGAAAAAATCAACCATGCATGCCATGCAACACTCCAGCAAACTCCAGAACGTCCGGTACGAACTCCGGGGACCCATCCTGCAGGCGGCCAAGAACATGGAGGCCGAAGGCCACCGGATCCTCAAGATGAACCTTGGGGACACCGCACCTTTCGGGCTGGAAGCGCCGGAGTCCGTGGTGGTCGACATGATCCACCATCTCCGCGGCGCCCAGGGCTACAGCGATTCCAAGGGGATCTTCACGGCGCGGACCGCCATCTCGCAGTACTACCAGACCCGGGGCCTGATGAATATCGGTGTCGAGGACATCGTGATCGGCAATGGCGTCAGCGAACTGATCAACATGTGCCTGCAGGCGTTCCTGGAAAACGGGGACGAAATCCTGGTCCCGGCACCGGACTATCCACTCTGGACGGCGGCCGTGACCCTGACCGGCGGCAAACCGGTGCACTACCTCTGCGACGAAGCGGAAAACTGGTGGCCGGACATGGCCGATGTGGAAGCGAAGATCACCCGCCGCACCAAGGGCATCGTGATCATCAACCCGAACAACCCCACCGGCGCCGTCTACCCGCGCCACATCCTGACGCAGTTCGCGGAGTTGGCCCGGAAGCACAACCTGGTCCTGTTCTCGGACGAGATCTACGAGAAAGTGCTGTATGCGGACGCCAAGCACATCCATACCGCGGCCGTAGCCGAGGACATCTGCTGCCTGACGTTCAGTGGCCTGTCCAAGGCCTACCGGATGCCCGGCTACCGGGCCGGATGGGTGGCCATCACCGGGCCGCTGGCCGCCACCGCCGGTTACCGCGAAGCCCTGGAACTGCTCGCGTCGCTGCGACTGTGCGCCAACGTACCCGCCCAGCACGCCATCCAGACCTGCCTGGGCGGCTACCAAAGCATCGAGGCGCTGGTGAAGCCGGGCGGCCGGCTTCGGGAGCAGCGCGACCTCGCCCACAAGCTCCTCACTGCCATCCCCGGCGTGACGTGCGTTCCGGCGTCGGGCGCCATGTACCTGTTTCCCCGCCTGGATCCGGAGCTCTACCCCATCAAGAGTGACGAACAGTTCGTCCTGGACCTGCTCCGGGACCAAAAGATCCTGGTCTCCCACGGTTCAGCCTTCAACTGGCCCGCACCGGACCACTTCCGCTTCGTGATCCTCCCTTCGGTGCTGGACATCGAGGAAGCCGTCCGGAGGATTTCCACCTTCCTGGCCGCCTATCGAGGCGGAACAGCAGCATGAAACCGTCGCGGCGCGAAGAACTAACCGCACGCTAACCGCGAGGAAACCGGTACGCAACATTCCGCGCCCACACTGGATTACGCAGGCAAGAGCCCGCACCAGCTCCAGCCAGGAGGCCCCGCGATGTTGAAGAAGGCGACCACGCATGTAACCAGAGTCCGCGCACTGGACCAGCTCCACCGCGGTGATGAAATCGAAGCCCGCCTCTCGGTGGGGCCCTCCTACGACGACGTGGTGATCCGCCGCGGCAGTGTCCAGGAAACCGCCCCCGGTATCGGCGTGGTGTGGATCCTGGACCGGATCACGGGGGTCCGGAAGGCCATCAATACCGACGAATGCAGCGTGTGGCGCGTGGCTTAGGCACCGGTCGTTTGGCGGCGGGCGCAGTCAGTCAGGACTGCCCGCCGCCAGGCAACCCGGGCACTGACCTTCAGCCGCCGGCCACCGACTGGATCACCAGGACCTCCTGGCCCGGTGCAACTTCGGTGTCCAGGCCCTGCAGCCGCCGCACCTCGTCACCGCCCACATAAATATTGACGAACCGCCGCAGCGCGCCGGTCTCGTCGCGGAGGCGCCGGCCCAGGATGGCGTAGTCGGCGGCCACCGCATCAAGGAGCTTTCCCACCGTCACCGGCCCGTCGGCGGGTGCAGTCAGTACGGACTGCCCGCCGGCCAGAGGCTGCAGGACGCTGGGCAGCAGCAACGAAATGTCAGGCACCGGCCACCACTGCCGCCCGCACGCACAGGACGTCCGGCAGGTGTGTGGCCACTTCCATGAACGTTTCGCCTTCATCCGCACTCGCGTAGACGGTCCCGCCCCGCGTGCCGAAGTACACCCCTGCCGGCTCTGCGGTGTCCACTGACGCCGCGTCCCTAAGCACGCTGTTGTATTCCTTGTCCGGCAGGCCTGCATCCAGCCTCTTCCAGGTGCTCCCGGCGTCGTCCGTGCGGTGGACGGCGAGCTTGCCGTCCGGAGGGATGCGTTCGCCGTCGGCCTTCAGCGGGACCACCCATGCTGTCCCCTCCCTGCGGGGGTGGGTCAGCATGACGAAGCCAAAATCGGCCGGCAGTCCCTCGGCGATGGAGTCCCAGCTCTCAGCGTTGTCGTCCGTCCGGTAGACACCGTGATGGTTCTGGGCGTAGAGGCGCCCGTCCACCGCTGCGTCCGCCGCGATCTTGTGCACGCACTGGCCGAACTCGGGGTTCGGGTCCGGCATGAAGTACGCCGAGATGCCCTTGTTGCGTGGTTCCCAGGACGTGCCGCCGTCGAGCGAGCGGTAAACGCCGCCGGTGCTCATGGCCACGTGGACTGTTTCACCCGCGGGGTGGACCACAATCGAGTGCGCCGCCGCCCCGCCATAGCCCGCACCCCACTCGCTGCGGTGGGGGTGGTCCCACAAGCCGCGGTTCAACTCGAAGTGCTCCCCGCCGTCGGTCGACTTCCAGACCGAGATGGGTTCGGCTCCTGCCCACACCACGCCCGGGCGGGACTCCGCGTCCGGGTAGATCTGCCAGACGCGTTCCAAAGCTGCGCCGGTGTCCTCCGGGAACCTGATGGCGCCGTGCTCCGGCTCGGTCCATGTGGCGCCGAGGTCATCGGAGTGCGCCACAGTGGGACCCCAGTGCGGGCTGCTGACGCCCACCATGATCCGGGTGCGGCCCTCCCTGGTGTCGATCCCGATGCTGGGGATTTCTGCCATCAGGAAATGGGGGCCGGTGAAGGACCACTCCTGCCTGTCCTGGCTTGTGGCCAGCCACAGTCCCTTTTTCGTGCCGATCGCCAGGAGGTAGGTTTGCGCCGTTGCCATGCGCACCATGCAACCATTCGATGGACCAGCGCGCAACGGTTTTCAAGGGCCGCGGGGGCTGTCAGTCCACAAACTCCGATTGGGTCTGGATGAAGTCCCAGTCGGCGGCGTTAAGGACGGCCGCGGGATTGCCCGGGTGGGGTCCGCCGGCCTCCGCAATGCCTTGGAGTACCGGAAGCGGCAGCTCCTCCGCATAGAGGTTTTCCCGGAGCCATTCCTTGCTTGGAAGGTCCAGGTCCAGCCACCACATGAAGATTTCCATGTTCACCTCCCTGCCTCAGTTAAAACGTTAGGCGCGGCGCAGGTGGCGGACAAGGCTTCACTGCGGAAGCAGGTGGGCCACGCCGCATTTAGGGTACCGGCAAGTAACCTGGCCGCCAGGGCCGCGGAAAAGACGAGTAGCCGCTACTCGCGACTGCCTCCGGGGACGCCCCTAGCCTGAAAACTCACGCAAGCTGACCGTGCTGCTGGGGCTGATGGCGCCACCGCTGCCCTTTCCTCACCATGGTCCGTTTCACACATATATATGGGGAGAAAACATGAAACGCACCTTAGCCACACTCGGGGTGATGGGGCTCGGCCTGCTCAGCCTCACAGCGCCTGCCATGGCGGCCTCCGACCAAGTGGTGGTCTGCCACTGGGACGGCAGTACCCTCACGCCGATGTCGTTCAACACCAACGGGACGGGCGGACACGACCAGCACGCCGACGACATCATCCCGCCAACCCCCAAATTGCCAGCAGGCAAGAACTGGGACAACGCGGGAAAGATCCGCTACGTCAACGAATGCGGCGCGGCACTGCCCCCGGGTGAGGTCATCGATCCGCCCGTTGTCGTCGACCCGCCCGTGGTGACCCCGCCGGTCGTGACGCCGCCCGTCGTTGTTGACCCGCCCGTCGTGACCCCGCCCACCGTTGTCGACCCGCCCGTGGTGACCGCGCCCGTCGTCGTCGATCAGCCCGTGGTGCAGCCGCCGGCCGTGGCTCCGGTGGTGGACCCGCCGGCCGCCGTCGTCGCCGCGGCCGCACCCGCCCAGCCTGCACCAGTCCAGCAGGTTGCTGCGGCTCCGCAGGCAGCCCCCGCGGCAGCCCCTGTCAGCGTGGGAACCAACGAAGGCTTCAACGCCCAGACGGCCGTGGACGCCAGGGACGGCGGGCCGGCATGGCTTGCCGGAGTGGGAGCACTGGCAGCCGCAGGAGCCGCGGTGGCAGTACGCCGCCGGTCCCGCTCCGTGAACACCGCCGGCTAGCCGGTACCGGCCGCTTCCGGTGGCCCCGTGACAAGGAAGGCGTCCTGCCAGTGCCCGGCAGGACGCCTTCCTTCCAACCCCGCACCAACGCAGGAGGAGTGCCATGCCACAGGAGCGCAGCCGGCACGCCGCCCGTAAGAGGCGGCCGTGGCGGCGCTTGAACCGGGGCGACCTGGCCATCCTCTCCTGCGGCGTGGTGGCCTTCCTGTCGCTTACTTTTGGCAGTCCCATGTTCCAGCAGGGACAACTGACGGCCCACGTCAGCGCCCCGGCCACAGCCCCCATGGCCCCAGGCGCTGTGCCGGCCGGCAGTGCGGCCGCCCCGATCGCCGTGACAGGCACGCCGGACGCCGCGCCCGCGCCCGTCAAGGCAATCCCGGCAGCGGCCGCCCCGGCAGGACCCCAACTCCCGGCTGCCGCGCAGCCCGTCCACATCCGCTACCCATCCGCCGCCGTCGATGTGACCATCCATCCTCTGGACCTCGATGGCGCCGCCCAATCCAGCAGGACCATCGAGCCCCCCGCCACCAAGGACGGCTACTGGCTGACGCCGTTCGGCATCCCCGGCAAGGGCTCCGGCAACACCACCTACATCATCGGCCACAGCTGGGAGGGGGCGGACGCTCCCTTCAACCACCTCAGTTCAGCGGCGGCCGTCGGCGACCGCTTTGAGGTGGAGACCGCTGCCGGCACCATCACCTACCAGGTGGACAGCATCACCACCTACGTGAAGTCCACGCTCAAGGACAGCCCAATCTGGGACATGGTGCCCAACCGTCTGGTCCTGATCAGCTGCTACACCGAGGACCCGTGGGGCAAGAATGTTGTGGTCACGGCCTACCCGGCGTCCTGACCCTTGGGGGCCGGCATCAGTGGAGCGGCAGTCCGGCACCAGCAAAGCCGCTGGCCGAAGGTACCTGTTGACGCCGCACCTCTTGGGCGGACAATGGGCAGCATGACGTGGGAATACGCTAAAGGTGCTCCACTGCTGGTGGGGATCGTGCCCAAACAACACCCCGAGGTCCTCCAAACCGCAGCCAACCTTGCCGCCAGGCTGGCCGCGCCCCTGGTGTGCGCCTACGTGGATGAGGCCAGCTACCTGGTGGAGTGGGACCCTGCCCGCTCCGCGCACCGCCTTTCCCTGCACCCGGATGACGACAGCGACATCCGGGGCCTTACGGCGGAGTTGAAGGCCCAGGTCCAGGCCGCCGTTGACAATGCGGCGTCCGGTGGAAGGCCGCCGGAGTGGTCACTCCGCACGCTCGCCGGGGACCCGGCCCGCGCCTTGGGGCAGCTCGCCGCCGAACTGGACGCCCCGATGATCATTGTGGGCACCTCCGAGCGCGGCTTTTCGCACCGCCTTTCGGAGGCCCTCAGCGGATCCGCGGGGGCGTGGCTCAGCCATCACCAGAGCCGCCCCGTACTGGTGGTCCCCTACCGGATGGCCGCCCACGAGGACGCGCCATGACCCGCAATTCCCAGGTAAGAACAGCGCGCTGGAGGGCCGCTTAAAGTAAAGCGAAAGTAGTTATTCGCGTAGCTGGCGCCGTGCACGACCAGCCAGTAAGCTGGTTCAAGCAGTCCGGTTCCGCGAAAGCGGAGACGTGAAACTGCCCAAATGCTGCTCCGGAGTGCGTATCCCCCAATAACGCACTCCGGAGCTTTTTTGTGCCTTTTTCCGTCCAGACAGCAAGACCCCACCCCATCCCCGCATACCCCTATGGGGTACTTGCGCTATACCCCCGTGGGGTATAGCTTTGAGGGTATGAACCCTACCGAAGAAGCCGCCGTGGCGGTGGAACATGCCGTCCCGGGCAGCGATGCCACGCCCCAGCACGGGTACACGGGCAACAAGGACGCCTACCTGCGGCGGCTGAAGCGCATCGAGGGCCAGGTGCGGGGCATCGCCCGCATGGTGGATGAGGACAAGTACTGCATCGACATCCTGACCCAGGTTTCCGCCGTCACCAAGGCACTGCATGCTGTCAGCCTGGGCCTGGTCGAGGAACACATCGGCCACTGCGTCGTGGGCGCAGCCTCGGAACCGGACCCCGCCGCGCGAGCCGAGGCGATCGATGCCAAGGTGAAGGAAGCCGCCGATGCCATCGGCCGGCTGCTTCGCTGACAACAGAAACCCCCTCCCCGGCCACCGCCGGCCAGAATGAAGGAGCACGCCATGAGCACCACCTCCCCCGCCACCACCACCATCAGTGTCTCGGGCATGACCTGCGGCCACTGCGTGTCTGCCGTCAGTGAAGAAATCGAAGCCCTGGACGGCGTCGAAGCAGTGAACGTGGACCTCAACGCCGGCGGCATCTCCACCGTGACCATCACCTCCAGCGGCAAACTCTCGCCCCAGGACATCGGTGAGGCCGTGGCCGAGGCCGGCTACCTGATGGTCGCCAACGACGCCTGAAAACCCCTCCAACACCGGAAAGCGGACATGAGCCACCAAGAACTGCTGCACCCGCCAGGCACCCGCGTGGTGGAACTGGACATCCAGGGGATGACCTGCGCCTCGTGCGTCAACCGGGTGGAAAAGAAACTCGGCAAGCTCGACGGCGTGGCAGCCACGGTCAACCTCCCCTTGGAGCAGGCCTACGTCACGGTCCCGGACGGCATCACCGACGAGCAGCTCACGTCAACGGTGGAAGCCGCCGGATACAAGGCATACGTCCGCCAGCAGCGGTACCCGACCGTCGACGCGGAAACTCAAGTCAGCGCCGAAGGTGCGATGCCCTCAAGCGGCAACGCCGGGGACTTGCGGCAGCATGCGTCTAAGCGAGGCACGAGCGAGCATGCAGAGCAAGTTGCCGGTGGCGCCGCGGAAGGCGGAACTCCCGTGTCCGGCGTCGCTCGCAGCCTTCGCCCACGCCTCATCCTCGCAGCCACCCTGACCGTCCCTGTGTTCCTGGTCAGCATGGTTCCCGCGTTCCAGTTCCCCAACTGGGGCTGGGCAGCGGCCGTACTGTCGCTTCCCGTGGTCACTTGGGCGGCATGGCCTTTCCACCGGGCGGCAGCCGTCAACGCCCGGCACCTGGCATCCACCATGGACACCCTGGTGTCGCTCGGCGTAGCCGCCGCCTACCTCTTCTCGGCCTGGCAACTGCTTGCCGAGCCCGGCATGACGGAGCACCCGGGCACGGAGGGCATGTCCGGCGGCCTGTACTTCGAGGTGGCTTCCGTGGTCACCACCTTCCTGCTCCTTGGCCGCTACCTGGAGGCCAACGCCAAGCACAAGGCCGGCGACGCACTCCGGGCCTTGCTGAACCTGGGCGCGAAGGACGCCACGGTCCTGCGCGCCGGACGTGAACAACAGATCCCCGCCGACCAACTGCAGGTGGGCGACGTCCTGGTGGTCCGGCCAGGTGAGAAGATCGCCACCGACGGCGTGGTGATCGACGGCGACTCCGCCGTGGACACCTCGCTGGTCACGGGCGAGTCAGTCCCGGTCGAGGTGGCCCCCGACAGCCTCGTCACGGGTGCCACCATCAACACCTCCGGCCGCCTCCTGGTCAGGGCAACCCGGGTGGGAGCCGAGACCACCCTGGCCCAAATGGCCCGCCTGGTATCCCAGGCCCAAACCGGCAAAGCCCCGATCGCACGCCTCGCGGACCGGATCAGTGCCGTCTTCGTTCCGGTGGTCCTGGCCGTTGCCGTCCTCACGTTCGTGCTGTGGCTCCTGCTCGCCGGTCCGGACGCTGACGGCGGCCACCTTCGGCAGGCATTCACCGCCGCCGTCGCCGTGCTGGTAATTGCCTGCCCGTGCGCCCTGGGCTTGGCCACCCCGGTTGGCCTGCTGACGGGCAGCGGCCGCGGAGCGCAGCTGGGCCTGCTGATCAAGGGCCCGCAGGTCCTGGAGGACACCCGCACCGTGGACACCATCCTGCTGGACAAGACCGGCACCGTCACCACCGGCGCCCTGGCCGTGGACGCCGTGCTGGCATTCCCCGGCTTCAACCAGCACGAACTCCTCCGGCTGGCCGGCGCCCTCGAGGCCGCCTCCGAGCATCCGGTGGCCCGCGCCATCGCCGCGGCGGCGGCTTCCGCCACAGATTCTCCGGGCACAACGGACGACGACGGCGGCCTGCCATCCGTGGAGGGGTTCAGTTCCGCCCCGGGCGGCGGGGTGTCCGGAACCGTGCAGGGAAGGCAGCTGCTGGCAGGGCGGAGTGGCTGGCTGGGGCAGAACGGAGTCCCCCTGGACGCCGGGCAACAGGCACAACTGGCGGCTGCCGAGGACGGCGGCGCCACGGCCATCTGCGTCGCGGTGGATGGCACGGCGGCCGGAATCATCAGCCTGCGGGACACCGTCAAGGAAGGTTCCGCGGCCGCCGTCGCCCGGTTGAAGGCGTTGGGCCTGCGGCCCATCCTGCTGACCGGGGATAACGCCGCCGTCGCCGCCCGGGTTGCCGCCGCCGTCGGCATCGCCGCGGATGATGTCTACGCCGGCGTCCTGCCCGAGGGCAAAGTCGAAGCGGTGCGCAGGCTCCAGGCCGGCGGTGCCACGGTGGCCATGGCCGGTGACGGCGTGAATGATGCCGCGGCCCTGGCCCAGGCGGATCTGGGGATTGCCATGGGGTCCGGAACCGACGTCGCCATCGAAGCCGCGGATCTGACCGTCATGGGCAGCGACCTGGCCCAGGTGGCCCAGGCCATTGAGCTGTCCCGGAAGACCCTGGCCACCATCAAGACCAACCTGTTCTGGGCGTTCTTTTACAATGCGGTGGGCATCCCGGTGGCCGCCCTCGGCCTTCTCAACCCGATGATTGCCGGCGCTGCGATGGCCGCCAGCTCCGTCCTGGTGGTTGCCAACTCGCTGCGGTTGCGCAGCTTCGGCAAACCCCGGCCTTGAGCTCAGGCGGTGCCGTACCGCACTGACGCGCGCGCCCTGGCCTTGGCCGCTTCGGCGTCCCGGTCCTTGGGCGGCGCCTGCGTCACCAAAGCATCGAGCAGGTGCTGGGTGATGTGCGCAATCTCGTGCACCGCATCGTCAAAGGCTTCCTGATTTACCTTGGACGGTTTGGTGCTGCCACTGATTTTGCGGACATACTGCAGGGCGGCAGCATGGACTTCCTCCGACGTGGCATGCGGTTCAAAGTTGTGAAGGGTTCGAATATTCCGGCACATACCGCCATGCTAGGCTCTTCGAACGCCTGGGATCGACCCCTTTTTTTCTTCCTCCCGTCGCGGCGTCCATGGGGAGGCCTGCATGGGCAGGGCTGCCCATCGACACCGTTTTACGGGCCGGGGTAGGTTTTAGGCAATGGATCTTCCGGATGAGCCGGGGGGCCGCTGGGGATGCCGACCAGGTTCGGATCCACGATCTAACAAGGAGAAACTGATGGCTATTTGGGGTGCAGACGTTGAGCAGCTTCGCCAGCTCGGCAGCAAGCTTCAGGCAGGGGCGTCCGAGATCGAGACGCAGAAATCCACACTTACCAAGCTTCTGCACGGGACCGACTGGAAGGGCCCGGATGCGGACAAGTTCAAGGGCGACTGGGATGGCCAGCACGTCACCATGCTGACCAAGGTTGCCGAGGCCCTGAAAGAGGCCGGCAGCCAGGCCAAGCGCAACGCAGAACAGCAGAGCCAGGCCTCGCACGGCTAAAGCCTGGGGCGGCAGGATGCGCCGCCGGACCGGCCCGGGCACCTTGCGGTGCCCGGGCCGTCGTCTTTTAAAGTGCGGGCCCCGTTGACCGGACGGACGCGGCCTAAGGCACGGGCTCGACGTCGTTCGCGTGCTCCAGCGGCGACGCCGGCACCGGTGCCCCGGGCGCTTCACCGCCGGCTGCGGCGGCAGGGGCGCGGAGCTCGTCGAGCCGGACCAGGATGACCCCGCCGACGATGAGCACGCCGCCCAGCAGCTGGATGGCGCCCGGGAGCTCACCCAGCAGCAGCCACGCCCAGACGACGGCGAACAGAACCTCGGTCAGCGACACGAAGGATGCCACCTTGGACCCCAGGGCCCGGGCGGCCATGATGCCTGAGGTGTAGGCCAGGACGGTGGCCAGCACCACCAGCCCCGCCAGCGGTCCCCACCACGGCATGGTCCAGGGGCCCAGGCGGGTGTCCGCGCTGCTGAATGCCATGGGGAGCACGCCCACGGCACCCGCCAGCCACATCACGGCCGCACCCACCAGGAGTCCGCCCGAGGCCAGGACGAGGGGCGGCAGGGTGTCATTTTCCTTGGCAGTGATGAAGAAGTAGATGGCCAGGCAGACAGCGGCGGCCATGCCCCACAGAACCCCTTCGAGATCAACCTTGACCGCGCCCGTGAGGTCAAGGACCAGCACCAGCCCGGCCAGGGACAACAGCGTCCCGCCGAAGGTCAGCAGCCGGGGGCGCCGACGGCTTGCGGCCCAGAGCCACAGAACGATGATCACTGGGGCCAGGTACTCGAGCAGCAGCGCAACCCCCACGGACAACCGCGCCACGGCGTTGAAGTAGAACAGCTGGCAGGCCGCCACTCCGATCAGCCCGAACAGCACGATAGTGAGCCAGTTGTCCCGCAGCTGGTGCCAGCGGCCCTTGAGCGCGGACACCGCCGGCAGGGCAAGGATCAGAGCGGCGCCAGTCAGGCGGGCGGTGACGGCTGCCCCGGGGGACCAGCCGGTCTCAAGGAGGGCTTTGGCGAAGGACCCGGAGAGGCCGAAGACGGCGGAGGAAAAAAGCGCGATGCCAAGCCCGGAGGCAAGGAAGCCGGGCCGCCTGCTGGGCGCTTGGGGGTGTGTATCGTTCTTGGCGGCAGGCACCGTCGCCTCCTGTCAGGAGTAAAGTGGGGTAATGGTCATGACAGTACGCTTCCGCACTGTAAGGAGTCAACATGGTTTTCGCCCCTGACACTGAGGTGGCCCTGCGCACGGTGGTGAACCTCATCAACACGGCCGCGAACGGCAGGGAAGGTTTGGCCTCGGTCGGGGACCTGAACAGCTTCCTGGCGGCCGAAGGCTTCTCGGGGTCCAGGACACGGGACGCCGCGGAATTGCAGAGCGTCCGGCAGTTGCGCGGTGAGCTGGCGGGAGTGTGGACAGCCGGCGAGGACGCCGCCGTGGACACCGTCAACCGGCTGTTGCGGGACGCCAATGCGCTGCCGCAGCTGATGAAGCACGACGGCTGGGACTGGCACCTGCATGCCACCGCCCCCGAGGCCCCGCTGGCGGACCGGATGAGCACCGAAGCGGCCATGGCGCTGGCAGACGTGATCCGCGGCAAGGAAATGGACCGCATGCGGACGTGCGAGTCAGAGGACTGCGATGCTGCCGTCCTGGACTTGAGCCGGAACCGCTCCAAGCGGTACTGCGATACCGGCAACTGCGCCAACCGGGCGCACGTTGCTGCCTACCGTGCCAGGCAGGCCGCCGCAGGTTAGGCGAGCCGCCGCGTAGGTGCTACCCCTGGTCTTGGGAGGTGCCGTCCGCGTCGCCATCGGACGGCGGCTGGTTCTGGCTGGTGGAGGTACCGAAACCATGACTGGTCTTGGGCGCTGAACTGAGGTTCACGCCTGATCCCTTACCGAGGTGTTCAGCGTTTTCCTTGTAACTCATGGACAACATGGCGGCCACCACCAGGGTGACGATGAAGGCGATGCCGGCTGCGGTGAACGCGAGATCGAAGCGGGGAGCACGGGCGCTTCCGCCGGAAGCGAAGATCAACACGGCAACAAAGGCGACGACGGCCCAGAATGCCGAGAACATCAGCGGCCCCTTCACCGAGGTCCGCAGCTTGCGCGGTTTTCCTGGATGCTGGTCAGCCACGGTGGTTCCTCCCTGCAGGCGGCACACGGCCGGCCTGGTTCACGAATTGCGGTGTAGCCCCAAAATTTCTACAGCTAGTAGAAGGGCGCTCTTCCTAGTTTACGGCTTTACGGCACCGGCGCGGGCATCGTGCCGCAGCGTCAGTCCGGAAAGCACCCAGAGCACACCCGAAATAATCGCGCCGCCGCCGGCCACACCCAGCAGCGCATGGGCGCCAAGGTTGATGAAGAACGGCAGCAGCACTGCCGTTCCAATCCCGATTGCCCCGGAGGCGATCCAGTCCCGCGCCAGGACGTGCCGCCCCCGGTGCTTCAGGCCGCATGCGAGCTCCAGGGCACCGGCCACGCCCAGCCCCAGGGCAGCGATGACCCCGAACAACAAGTCACTGTGCAGCAGGATCACCGCCACGCCGGCGCCGGCCAGCGCCGCACCCGCTGCGGACAGCAACTTGCCGGAAGCCGAGTTCCGGGCGAACCCGGCTGCCGGTATGGCTTGCAGGGACACAACGCCAGCGGCCAGCAGGTAGAGCCCTCCGGCCCAGCCCATGACCTCAACGGACGGCGAGGTCCAGAAGACTGTCACGGCGCCGAACACCAGGGCGACAGCGGAACGGAGCAGGACCGGCTTCCAGAGAACATTGCGGGGGGTGGTTCCGGGAGCTGCGCTCGCGGGAGTCGATGGTTGCGTCACCGGTCCAGTTTAGTAGGGGCAGCCGGAAGGTCGAACCGGACTGCCCGTCCGCGGGGACTGCAGCCGGAATTTAGGCTGAACCGAGCACCATCCAGCGGTCCGACCGGGCACGCAGTCCGAGCGTGACGGCGCGTGCCGCCATGTAGCCCAGGGCGAAAGCCGCCCAGAGCCAGCCAAGCCCGATCGCGCCGGTGGCACCGGACAGTGCCACCGCCGCCAGCAGCGGCAAGTAGACAGCAAGGTTCACCAGGCCGGCCAGCGCCAGATACCGGGCGTCGCCGGCACCGATCAGCACCCCGTCCAGGACGAAGACGTACCCGGCGATGGGTTGGCCGGCCGCCAACACCCACAGCGCAACGGCGAGCACCGACTGGACCTGCGCGTCCGAGGTGAACAGCACCCCCACCCAGGGAGCTACCGCAGCGAGCAGCAGGCCCGTCACCACTCCGAACCCCGACCCCCACCGAATCATGGTGCTGGTCAGCAGCCGGGCCTTGGCCGCATTGGAGGCGCCAAGTTCCTTGCCTATCAGCGCCTGCGCGGCGATGGCCAGGGCATCCAGCGCGAACGCCAGGAAGGAAAAGATGGTCATGGCCAACTGATGGGCGGCAAGGTTGACCTCGCCCTGGGCCGTCACCACCACCACGGTGGCCAGGATCGCGGCCCGCAGGCTGAGGGTGCGCAGCATGAGCCAGGACCCGACGCGCGTCATGCCCCGGATGCCCCGCGAGCTGGGGAGCAGGCTGACGCCATGACGGACCGCATTCCTGCGCACCATGACCAGGTAGACGGCGGCCATGGCCCATTGGGCGAGGCTGGTGCCCACCGCCGAACCGACCACGGACATGCCCAGCCCGTACACGAGCCACAAATTCAGGACGATATTCACCCCAAACCCCACGGTGGCCACCACCAGCGGCGTCCTGGTGTCCTGCAACCCGCGCAACACGCCGGTACCGGCGAAGATCAGCAGCATTGCCACCAGTCCGGGCATGGACCACCGAAAGTAGTCGATGGCGAAGTTGCGCACGCTGCCGTCGGCGCCGAGGAGGCCAATGATCGGTTCCGCGGCGACAAACCCCGCCACCGCCAGCAGCACGCCGAGGAGCAATGCCAGCCAGACGCCGTCGCGCCCCGCGGCAAGGGCCTTCCCCACCTGGCCCTGGCCAATGGCCCGGGCTACCGCGGGTGTGGTGGAGTAGGCAAGGAACACCATGAGTCCGACGACGGTCTGCAGCACCGCGGAGGCCAGGCCCACCCCGGCGAGCTGGGCAACCCCAAGGTGCCCCACGATGGCTGAGTCCGCCAGCAGGAAGAGCGGCTCGGCAACCAGGGCTCCAAAGGCGGGGACGGCGAGGCGGAGTATCTCGCGGGAATGGCTCCGGAGGGCAGCCGTGGCGGCGGGGGCGGGTTCTGTGGGCACCGTGTCAGCTTAACCTTGCGCGACGACATGAAGAGAGCGCATGACAAAGCCCACAATTAGCCGGATTTGGTTGACGCTTCAATTATTTGTGGGCAAGAGTGGAATACATGAACCAGTCACGACTGACCACAGTTGCCCTCACCGTCCTGCGCGTCATCCCGGGTTTCCTCTTCGCGGCCCACGGCTGGCAGAAGTTCAATGAATGGACCATCGCGGGCACCCAGGCCTCCTTCGCCAAGATGGGCGTCCCTGCCGCGGACATCATGGCCCCGGCCGTCGCCGTCCTTGAACTGGCAGGCGGCGCAGCGCTGATCCTGGGGATCCTCACCCGCGTGGTGGCCGCCCTCCTGGTCTTGGACATGCTGGGCGCGCTCTTCCTCGTCCACGCTCCCGCAGGCGTCTTCGCGGCGAACGGAGGCTACGAGCTGGTCCTGCTCCTGGCCGCGGCAGCCTTCACGCTGGCGCTGGCGGGGCCAGGCCGGCTCTCCGTAGACCGGGCATTGTTCGGCCGCCGTACCTCCCGGCTGGCCGTGCTGGCCTAGTCCGCTTCAGTCCTGCCCTGCCCGACGGCGGCCGGCCACCATCAGGTGCCCGGCCGCCGGGACGTTAAGTGCCAGTCCAGCCCAATTGCCCGTCCTCGCTGCGCGCTCCGGCACGAACCCGCGGGTAACCTGCGCCGTCAGTAAGATCGCAGCATGACTGAGACCGGCCACCCCAACTCCGTGACCCTCCGCTTCCTCGCCGCCCCCACCGACGTGGGACACAGCGGCTCCGTGGACGCAGGCACGGTGCTCGAATGGGTGGACAAGGCCGCGTATGCGGCGGCGGTGGGCTGGGCCAAGTCCTACTGCGTCACCGCCTATGTGGGAAACATCCACTTCGCGGACCCGGTCAACAGCGGCGACATGGTGGAGGTTGAAGCCACCATTGTCTATACCGGCCGTTCCTCGATGCATATCCGCACGGTGGTCTCGTCCGGGGATCCGAAAGGCGGCCCGGCCACCATGCGCAGCCAGTGCATGGTGATCTTCGTGGCGGTGGGGGCGGACGGCAAGCCCATCCCGGTGCCCCAGTTCGAACCGGCCACCCCTGCCGAGGTTGAGCAGCGGGACCACGCACTGGCCCGGATCAAGGTGCGGGAACAGATCGTGGAAGCTATGAACCGCCAGGAATACACCGACGCCGGCACGGCGGAACGCGTCACGCTGCGGTTCATGGCCGCCCCCACCGACGTAAACTGGGGCGGCAAGGTCCACGGCGGCATCGTAATGAAGTGGATCGACGAGGCCGCCTACCTGTGTGCCTCACGCTACTGCGGCCGGGACACTGTGGCCGTGTTCTCCGGCGGCGTCCGCTTCTACCGGCCCCTGCTGATCGGCCATGTGGTGGAGGTGGAGGCCCGGCTGGTGTACACCGGCAACAAGGGCATGCACATTGCCGTCCACGTCCGCTCCGGCGACCCGAAGGGCCGGGAGCTTAACCTCACCACCTACTGCCTCACCGTGATGGTGGCGCGCGACGACGAGGGAAACTCAGTGCCCGTCCCGCCCTGGGTGCCGGTCAGCGACGAAGACAAGCGGCTGCACGCCCATGCCCGCGAACTCCTGGAGATCCGGGGAACGGCGCCCGGAAACCGGCTGCCCAACCACCTGCTGGCCGGCGCGGCACCTGCCGCCACCGCGGCGAACGGAGCCTAGAAGCCGCCGCCCCCGGAGTCGCCCGCCATGTTGGCGAAGCGGGAGTAGTGGCCCTGGAACGCCACCACGATGTCTTTGGTGGGGCCGTTACGGTGCTTGGCCACCAGGATGTCCGCCTCGCCCGCGCGGGGTGATTCCTTGTCGTAGACATCCTCGCGGTGGAGCAGGATCACCATGTCGGCGTCCTGCTCGATGGAGCCGGACTCGCGGAGGTCAGAGACCATGGGCCGCTTGTCCTGGCGCTGTTCCGAACCACGGTTCAGCTGGGACAGGGCGATCACGGGCACCTGGAGTTCCTTGGCGAGGAGCTTGAGGGCACGGGAGAACTCGGAAACTTCCTGCTGGCGGGATTCCACCTTCTTGCCCGAGCTCATCAGCTGCAGGTAGTCGAGGATGACCAGCTTGAGGTCGTGCTGCTGCTTCAGGCGGCGGCACTTGGCCCTGATTTCCATCAGGGACATATTGGGGCTGTCGTCGATGAACAGCGGGGCATCGTTCATCCGGCCCATGGTGGTGGCGATCTTGGACCACTGCTCGTCCTTGATGGTTCCCTTGCGGAGGTCCTGCAGGCCGATAGTGGCTTCGGCGGACAAGAGGCGCATGGCGATCTCGTTCCGGCCCATTTCCAGGGAAAACATGACGGTGGACAGGTTGTTCTTGATGGCCGCCGACCGTGCGAAGTCCAATGCGAAGGTTGATTTACCCACGGCGGGGCGGGCCGCGATGACGATCATCTGGCCCGGGTGGAGGCCGTGGGTCAGCTCGTCGAGTTCATAGAACCCGGTGGGCACACCGGTCATGCCCTCGCCGCGGTGGCCGGACGCCTCGATTTCGTCCACCGTGGATTCCATGACGTCCTTGAGGACCACGTAGTCCTCCGCCGTGCGGCGTTCCGCCACGGCGTAGACCTCGGCCTGCGCCTGGTTGACCAAGTCCTCCACCTCGCCGTCCGAGCCGTAGCCCAACTGGACGATCTTGGTGCCGGCGTTCACCAGCCGGCGAAGGACGGCCCGTTCGGCGACGATCTCTGCGTAGTACCCGGCGTTGGCCGCAGTGGGTACGGTCTGGATGAGCTCGTGCAGGTACGCAGGGCCGCCAATCCTGTTGATTTCGGCGCGCTTTGTCAGTTCGTCGGACACCGTGACGGCGTCCGCGGGCTCCCCGCGGCCGTAGAGGTCGATGATGGCCTCATAGATGGTCTCGTGGGCAGGGCGGTAGAAGTCCTGTCCCCGGAGGATCTCCACGACGTCGGCAATGGCGTCCTTGGACAGCATCATGCCGCCCAGGACCGACTGCTCCGCCGGGATGTCCTGGGGAGGTTTGCGGCTCGCGTCCGATCCGCGGGTTGCTTCCACCGGGTCCAGATGCGCGATTGTCAAAGCTGCCGTCCTTCATTTGTGCCGGGCCAGGCGCCCGGTGTTCCATCCTGTTTGCGGGTCCGAAACGGAACCCGCCACGCGTCCAGTCCTACCCGCAGGCTCTGACATTGAGGCACCCGCGGGCCCGGATGCCGCTGCCGGCCCGAAGTTATCCCCACTATCCACAGCTTTTCCACAGAGCACCCGCGATGAGGCCCTGGATAGGGTCGGGATCGAGGTGTACAGGTCTTGGTCCGGCCGTGGAAAACAGGTACCCCGCTACGGTAGCCGCCACCGGTCCAGCCGCAAAGCCAGCGGCCCGGGCCAGGTGTGGATAACCTGTGCACTACGGGGCATAGCTTGTGCACAGCCTGTGGGGAAGCCTGTGGATACAGGAATTTTTTATTCCCTGAAACGGTCCTGACCTGCGCAAACATCATCACCAGCATGTGGAGTAAATATTTCTTTCCAGGAATTTCATCCACAGGTTCCCGTGCGCGCCGGCGGCGGGGCAGGCCCGGGCGCTGGCCGCGGCAAGCCCGCACCCGGCCGCGTGGCGCTGCTCATATTCCTTGGGCGGAGTTTGACCGGCCGGGGAACGACTGCTGTATGCAGCGCGGTGAATATTGCTGTGGATAACCGGGTTCTGGATTAAGCTCTACGTATAGCCATGGCTGGACGGACAGCCGGCAACGCAACCGCCTTGGCGACGGCCAGGAAGCACAGAGAACGGCTCGTAAAAATGGAATCCCTAGTGGTCCCGGTCCTTATCCTGCTCGCCGTTGTTGCGGGGGTCATCATTGCCTACCGGGCCGCCCGAGGGCGCAAGGCGGCAGACGGAGGAGCCCAGTCCGGTCCGGCCCGGCCGGCACAGGAGTTGGCCCGCACGGCAGGCGAGAAGTTATCCGAAGGTGAACACCGGCGGCTGTACGCCATGATCGCGCAGGGCCAGGCAATGGCCGCCATCAGGCTTTACCAGGAGGTCACGGGCGAGGGGCTGCGGGCATCGCGTGACGCCGTCGGCGCCTTGGCAGCCCACCCCCAGCCCTACCGCCACCAGGAACCGGTGGAGGCCGCCGAGGAGGATGATGAGCCGCAGCGGTTCCCGTACCGCTACCGGGCCATTGCCAGCAAGGGCGATGTGACCCGCGAGGTGAGCAGCAATATGCTCAACGACGAAATTTACGGTCGGATCCGCTCCCTGGCCCGCAGCGGAGACACCGAAGCCGCCGTCAACGCATTGACGCGGCACTCGGACATCTCACCGGTGCAGGCCAGGGAATTCATCGCACTGCTGGACGACTAGCGGGATCCGGCGATTCCGGCCAGGAGCTGCTCGAACGGCAGGGACTCCAGCGGCGCAGGCTTCCGGCCCGGCTGGGGCCCCTCCAGCAGGAGCGCAAGTTCGGCGGCAGCGCGCTCGATGCGGTCCGCCAGTGAGGAGCCGCCCTCCTCCGTGGTTCCCCAGTCCTGCGGCCCGGCAAAGACTCCAGTGGCCGCCGTGCGCGTGCGCAGGTAGCTGAACAAGGGGCGCAGGGCGTAATCCAACACCATCTGGTGCCGGTCGGTGCCTCCGGTGGCGCCCAGCAGGACCGCCTTGCCGTCAAGGGACTTGGGATCCAGGACGTCAAAGAAGGACTTGAACAGGCCACTGTACGAGGCGCTGAAGACCGGCGTCACCGCGATGATCCCATCCGAAGCCTCCACCCCGGCGATGACCTCCGCCAGGCGGGGCGCGGCGTAACCGGTGACGAAGTTGTTGGCGATGTCCACGGCCAGGTCCCGGAGTTCGACCACGTCAACCACCACCTCATAGCCGCCCGCGGTGAGCCGCCGCTCGGCAGCGGCGGCGAGCTGGTCGGCCAGCAGCCGGCTGGACGAAGGGACGCCAAGTCCGGCGGAGAGGACTGTAATGCGGCGGGTTTCCATGGCATTCTCCTGGTGCTCGTTCATTCCATCATACATGCATTTGCATCTATATCCCTGAACGGCGGCCGCAGCTGTTGTATTCCCCGGGACCTGAATCAGAGCAGGACGGTGCCCTGGATGCACGTACTGGACTCTCCGCCCACCCACACATCACCATCTTCGGCAGTGACGTGCACACGGCCTGCCCGGCCCAGGACGGCGCCTTGCGCGGCCACGTAGCGCTCCGGCGCCCTGCCGCTGCCAATGAGCCACTGGGCCGCTCCTGCGTTGAAGTTGCCCGTCACCGGGTCCTCCACCATCGCGTCACCGGGGATGAACGTCCGCACCTCAAAGTCGGCGTCACCGCCGGGAGCGTGCGGCCCGATGACTCCAACCTTCAGGTTCCCCATGGCCACCGGATCCGGCGCAAGGGCCAGCACCTGGTCCGCCGAACCCAGCAGGACGCCGATCCACTCCGGGCCGTTCACCAGCCATGATGCGTCCAGGATGTCACCGGCCGTGATCCCGAGGGCGTCGGCCAGCTGTTGCCGGATTGGCTCCTCCACGGCCTCGAAGCGGGTCAGGGGCGGCGCCGCGAAAGCCAGCCGGCCGGCGTCGCGCTTTATCCTGACCAGCCCGGCGCCGCACTCCTGCACCACGTAGTTGCCGGACTTCGGAACTCCGCCGGCTTGCAGCCAGGTGTGCGCGGATCCCAGGGTGGGATGCCCCGCGAACGGGAACTCCTCGCTCCCCGTGAAGATCCGGACCTTGTAGTCGGCGCGGGGATCCTCCGCGGGCAGGAGGAAGGTGGTTTCCGAGAGGTTGGTCCAGTTGGCGAAGTGCTGCATTGTTGCGGTGTCAAGGCCCTGGGCATCGAGGACGACGGCGAGCGGGTTGCCCCGGTAGGCCTTGCCGGCGAAAACATCCACCTGGTGGAAGGGGCGGTTGCTGGGTGTCGGGTTCACCGGAGCAGGCTATCACCGGTTCACAGGGCGGATTGCCGGTCAGAAGGGGAGCAGCGGCACCGTCATGGCGGCCAAGGGGACGGCGACGAGCGCCAGGCAGAAACCCAGGTTGATCCACCGGTAGGTTGCGAGGATGGCAATGAATTCCCGAAGGAAGGCGCTGGGGATAAAGTAGCCCGCCGTCCTGGCCCCCGTGACGTGGGCGCGCAGCCCCGCGCGCCGGGTGAACATGGCCGCGCGGAACACGTGGTAGCTGCTGGTGACCACCGTGACGGGCGCATCCGGACGCTCCATCAGCCCGCGCGAAAAGTTCAGCTTCTCCATGGTGGTGGTTGCCCGGTCCTCCACCCTGATCCTGTGGGCAGGAATACCCTGCTCCTGCAGATAGCGGGCCATCGCAGTCGCTTCGGGCAGGAGTTCATCGGCCCCCTGCCCGCCGCTGGGAATAACCGCCCTGATGGAACCGCCATGCTTGCCGCGGTACAGGCGGACCGCCGCGTCAAGCCGTGCGGCCAGCAGGGGCGGAACGGCGCTGCCCGCCAGGCCGGAACCCAAAACCACCACGTATTCGGGATGGCGTCGCGGCGGCAGGATCGAGTAGATCAGCGAATAGACCAGGTAGCTGACGAACACGAAGCCCAGATACCCGGCCAAGAGGGCGGCCACCGACGTGACCGCGCCAAGCCCGGGCACGTACGTTTGCAGGGCAGCCAGGACGAGGGGGACGGCCACCACGGCCAGCCCTGCCAGCAGGGACAACAGGTTTGCCAGGCTGCGGCCTTCGCGGCGCAGCAAAATGATGCCGTTGAGGACCAGGAACACGGCAAGGACGGGCGCTGACACGATAAGCAGTAAGCCCAGGGCCAGGGTCATGAGGACAGGCACGGAGTTGTTGCCGGAGTCCACGAGGAGCCCAAGCCAGCCCACGACCGCCCCGGAGACGAGGAAGACTCCGTTCCTCAGGCGCCTCCGGTCGGCCGCAAAGCTGATGGCTGCAGCCACCAGGAGGATGCTGCTGACGGCGAGAAACGGCAATGCTCGGTGTCCTTCCGTGGCAACGGTGCTGCCCGCGCCAGGAACGGAGGGCCGGCATCCCGCCAGCATATGTTGCCCGCACCCGGCAGCCGGGAGCCCCGGCAGTGACCTTGAACGCAAATGGCCCCCGCACCGGAGTCCCGGGCGGGGGCCATTCAACTGCAGTGCGGAAACTACTTTCCGGCAACGACCTCAAGGTCGATGACAGCGGAAACATCCTCGTGCAGGCGAACGTTGGCCGTGTACGAACCGACAGACTTGATGTGGTTCGGCAGTTCAACGTTGCGCTTGTCGATGGCTCCGAGGCCGGCGGCCTCAACAGCGGCAGCGACATCAGCAGGCTTGACGGTGCCGAAGAGACGACCGGACTCGCCGGCCTTCACCTCGAGCTTGACCTTCTTGGAGGACAGAGCCTGGGCCTGTGCCTGTGCAGCTTCAACGGAAGCGTGCGCACGGGCGGCGCGGGCAGCCTTGATGGACTCAACCTGCTTCTCGCCACCCTTGGTCCAGGTCAGGGCGAAGCCGCGGGGCAGCAGGAAGTTACGTGCGTAACCGTCCTTGACCTCGACAACATCGCCAGCAGCACCGAGACCGGTTACTTCGTGGGTCAGAATGAGCTTTGCCATGTTAGTTAATCCCTTCCTTAGCCGCGGCCAGCGCCGGAGTAAGGCAGCAGAGCAACTTCGCGGGCGTTCTTGATTGCCTGGGCGATCTTGCGCTGTTCCTGCACCGTGACGCCAGTGACGCGACGGGCGCGGATCTTTCCGCGGTCGGAGATGAACTTGCGCAGCAATGCTACGTCCTTGTAGTCGATGACAGTGATGTCAGCGGCCTTCAAGGGGTTGGACTTTGGTTTGGGCTTACGGAGTTCAGCCTTAGCCATCGTGGAGCTCCTATTCTAGGGAGCCCGTGGATATTGATCCACGGGATGGTGGTGGTCCGACGGCGGCAAAACCTTTGGGTGCCTTGCGGCTCCCGGGCGGTCCCGGCGTCGGGCCGTTGTTTGGGTTTTAGAAGGGAGGTTCGGAATCGGGGCCGTTGCCCCAGCCGCCTGCATTGGACACGCCGGGCGTGGCCCAGGGATCGTCCTGTGCAGCCTGCTGGTTGCCGCCGCCCCAGCCTCCACCGGAGTTGCCGCCCTGGGTTCCACCAGGGTTGCCGCCTCCGAAGCCACCGCCGCCGTTGCCGCCGCCGAAGCCGCCCCCACCCTGTCCGCCGGAGCGCTGGGTGCGGTTGACCTTTGCGTTGGCATAGCGCAGGCTGGGGCCGATTTCGTCGACCTCAAGCTCGATTACGGTGCGCTTTTCGCCTTCTTTTGTTTCGTAGGAACGGCTCTTCAGGCGGCCGGTCACGATCACGCGCATTCCCTTGGTCAGGGATTCGGCGACGTTCTCGGCAGCTTCACGCCATACAGCGGCGCGGAGGAACAGGGTCTCCCCGTCCTTCCACTCGTTGGACTGGCGATCAAAGGTGCGGGGGGTGGAAGCGATGGTGAAGTTCGCTACCGCGGAACCGGACGGTGTGAACCGCAATTCCGGGTCATTGGTGAGGTTACCGATGACCGTAATGGTGGTCTCGCCTGCCATCTACTGCCTCCTTGTTCGATCCTGGGTGAAGAGTGCGTTTCCTGCGGGGTAAAGAATGAAAATCGGTGCTGAATTACTCAGCAACAACTTTCTGCTCTTCGGGGCGGGTGATCTTGGTGCGCATGATGGTCTCGTTAAGAGACAGCTGGCGGTCAAGTTCCTTGGCGGTTTCCGGCTTGGCGGTGAAGTTCACCACGGCGTAGATACCTTCGGACTTCTTCTTGATCTCGTAAGCCAGACGGCGACGGCCCCAGATGTCAACCTTTTCGATGGTTCCACCATCGTTGGTGATGACGTTCAGGAACTTCTGAAGCGACGGCTCAACGGTACGCTCTTCGACCTCGGGGTCGATGATTACCATCAATTCGTAAGGACGCATATGTGAACCCACCTCCTTTGGGCTAAGCGGTTACGGCATTTCCGTAACAGGAGGTTCATTTGCGAGTCCGTGAAGTGTCTTGCCACCGGTACGGAGGCAGGACGCAGCACAGACTTCAATATCCTAGTGCATCTGGACCTGATAGGCGATTCGCGCTTGACTCAAGGCTAGCCGCGTGATGCGGCGGGAACAGCCCGGCCGCCCTCTTATGTGGATAACGCAGGGAATCCGGCACCCCCTGTAAAGGCCCGCGCGGCAATCGGGCGGCAAGCCACGCCCGTGATGTTGCTTCCGTTACCCAATTGTGATTCCGCGAGGATTTTCGTGTACGGTCTTCGGGTGGGCCGCCCCAGCCGGCCCCAATCCCGGAAGACGCCCAACTCTGCCGCTTCCGCGATCCCCCAGGTTCCAGGCAGAGGCGGGGGACCCAAGCGTCACGGGTATGGCCTCCGCCTGCCCTCGGGGTGAAGCCGCAGCGAGCGGCCGAATGGCAACATTCGAACCCGACAGCTAACTCCGCAGGCGTTGAGAGGTAATTCCCCATGCCCGCATCCCGCAAAGCGAACGCCAAACGCGCACACCGTTATCAAAATGAGACCGCACCGGCCGGGCTCCGGCCATTTCTGACATCCAAAGACTCCCGCCGCCGCTTGCCCCTGGCCGCCGGCCTCGCAGCAGCCCTCCTCGGCGCGGCGTCCCTGGGCCTCGGCCTGGCCAACGGCAACGAGACTGCAGATGTCTCCCGGGTGGCGAGCGCCGCCGACGCCGGCAGCGAAGTCCAGGCCCAGGCCTCCCCGTCCACCCCGGCCCCGGCCCCGTCCACCCCGGCCCCTGCCCCGGCACCGGCCGCCGCACCCGCCCAGGAGCAGGCTCCCGCGCAGGCACCGGCTCCCGCTGCGCCTGCCCCGGCCCCCGCCGCGGCGGCTCCGGCCCCGCAGTCGCCCATCGTCGTGGCGCCCGCCGCGGCACAGCTGGCCAACAGCGGGACGCCCATGCCCGCGGGCGTCCCCGGAAACTGGACCATGACCTTCGCCGACGAGTTCAACGGCTCAGGCCTGGACAGCGCAAAGTGGTCCAACTGCTGGTTCGCCCCCAACTGCGGAACCATGAATAAAGCGGCCACCAGCCCCGCCAACGTCTCCGTGGGCAACGGCAACCTGGCCCTCAGCCTTGCCTCGTCCTCGTCCGGGTCCCTGGTGTCCACCAACCCCAAGGGCGGGGCTGGCACCGGTTACCAGTTCACCACCGGGTACGTGGAGGCCCGCATCAAGTTCCCAGGCAACGCCAACGGCCTGTACAACTGGCCGGCGTTCTGGACCACCGGGCAGTCGTGGCCCGCCACCGGCGAGAACGACATCGCGGAAGTCCTCCAGGGGAAGATGACCGTCAATTACCATTCAAGCTCGGGCGCACACAACCAAGGCACCGTCGGCGGCAACTGGGCCAACGAGTACCACACCTTCGGCCTGCACCGGATGGCCAACTCCTCCGACGTCTACTTCGACGGCGTGAAGGTCAAGTCCTACCCCACGGACGACGGAAACGCCCCGCAGTACATCGTCCTGAACGTCGGCGCTTCCTCGACGAACCCGGTCTACGGCCCGCAGTCCCAGCTGCTGGTGGACTACGTACGCGCCTGGCAGTAGCCAGCCACGCGCTTCGGTTTAAGGGGCGACGGCGGGGACTTCCCGCCGTCGCCCCTTTTTGGCTTCCTGCGGTTCCCCACAAAGTTGCCCAAAGCAACCCCTGCCGTCCCAGTGTGATCCAGTACACTCTTGCAATGAAGCTCCTGTACGTGACTGAAAGCGTGCCCAACCGGGACCCGCAACTCGGTGATGGAAGCTCCATGATCCCGTACGAAGTGATCCTGCACCTTCCCGCAGATGTGGCCGTCACCCTGCTGACGTTTTCCGGGCCCGTCCCGGTACCGGCGGAGATCCGGGCGCGCTGCGGGACCGTCCACGAAATTGCCCAGCGGGGCGACCTGTCCGCTCTTGCGCGCTCCCTGGGCGGCCTCACGGGCCTGGGCAAACACCGGCGCTCCACTCCCTCGGCGCGGGCAGCGGCGGCCACCTTGTCCGGCAGCAACAACGCCACCCTCATCCATGGCCCGCACGCCCTTTTCCTGTCCCACCACGTGGCCGGGCCCATGGTGCTGCAGACCGTGGACCCCTGGTCCATCCGCGCCGGCATGGACACGGCCATCGCGCGCGCCTTCCGGCCTGCCTACCGGCTGCGGGAACTCCTCGCCGAACGGGCTGAGCGGGGGCTGCCTGCCAAGGCGCGGCTGCTGACCGTCGGGGCGCAGGACGCTGCGGCCTGGTCCGCGAAGCTCGGCCGGGCCGTAGCAGCCATCCCCAACGGAACAGCCGCGACCGCCGGCCCCCGCCGGGACCGGACCGCACCGGTCGTATGCTTCGCGGGCAGCCTCAACTACGGCCCCAACGTTGACAGCGCCACGCTCCTGGCCACCCGAATTGCTCCCCTGGTATGGCGGGAGGTTCCGGAGGCCCGGTTCGTCATCGCCGGGCGGCAACCCACGGCTGCGGTCCAGGCGCTGGCCGGTCCCCGCGTTGAAGTCCTGGCCAACGTCCCATCAATCCTGGACATCTTCCAAGGGGCCGACGTCGCCGTCTTCCCCGACCAACACGGCGTGGGCATCCGAAACTCCGTGCTTGAGGCCCTTGCGGCGGGGCTGCCCGTGGTGGCATCCCCGGTGGCGGCACGGGAACTTCCGCC
Source organism: Arthrobacter sp. SLBN-112 (assembly GCF_030944625.1). NCBI lineage: Bacteria > Bacillati > Actinomycetota > Actinomycetes > Micrococcales > Micrococcaceae > Arthrobacter > Arthrobacter sp. SLBN-112. The sequence goes on along the minus strand of NZ_JAUSXY010000001.1, from coordinate 879,324 downwards.
GCACCCGCTGCTCACTGTTGAGTCCGGCCAGGACGCGATGGTCCGCAAGGTCGTGGAACAACTCAGGGCCCCCCGGCCGCCGCACAGCTCTCCCGGCGGCGCTGCGGGACAGGCCGCCGGCACCGTCCGGTCCTGGGACACCGTGGCCGGGGAGTACCTGGCTGAGGTGCGGGCTGCCGTGGCTTCGTCCTCCCCCGCCGGGGACTTATCCGGCACCGCAAGGCAACTGTGACCTACGCGCCCGGCGAGCTGGAACGCAAAGGCGTCCGGGGAGCCTTGTGGCAGGGGCTGGCCTTCGCCTCCGGACGGGTGATCGTGCTGGTCACCACCGTGGTGCTGGCCCGGCTCCTGTCGCCCGAAGAGTACGGCCTCGTAGCCCTGGCGCTGGTGCTCATGGCATACGCCGAAACCATTGCCGACGCCGGGGTGGGCCAGGCGCTGGTCTACCTGCCCAAGACGAAGGTGATTGTCCGCTCGGCGCTCCTGCTCTCGGTAACCCTGGGCGCGGTGCTGGCCTTGACGGCCGTGCTTGCGGCCGATGCTGTGGAAGACCTCATCGGGCTCGACGGCGTGGCTCCCCTGGTGCAGGTGCTTGGCATCTCCGTGCTGGCCACCGCCTGCGGCGCCGTCCCGGAGGCGATCATGCGCCGCGACCTGAAGTTCCGGCAACTCACCGCCGCTCCGGTGCTGCGGGCCGCAACCATGGGAACGGTGACCCTCTACCTGGCCTTCACCGGCCACGGCGCCTGGTCGCTCGCCGTCGGAACGGCTGCGGGCTCGGTCGCCTACGCAGCCACCTGCTGGTTCCTGATCCGCCACGAAGCGCCGTGCAGCAGCTCTGGCGCGTCAGCAGGAGCGCCCTGGCCGAGAACATCCGCTTCGGCGCCCCCGTGGCGGGGAGCACCATGCTGGCCCGGGCCATCTTCGACGTCGACTACCTGGTGATCGGGATCGTGCTGGGCGCCCATGCGCTGGGCCTGTACACGCTCGCCTTCCGGCTCCCGGAGGCCCTGATCCTCAACGTGTTCTTCGTGCTTTCCACTGTCCTGTTTCCGCTCTATACGCAAGTCCGCGGTGACCGGCAGCGATTACGGGACGGGTACCTGAAAAGTGTCACGGTGCAGGCCCTGTACGGCATCACGGCCGGGGTGGGCCTTGCCGTGGTGGCGCCGGTCCTGGTGCCGGTCCTTTTCGGGCAGCAGTGGGAGGAATCCGTGACGCCGCTGGTGTTCCTTGCCCTGTATGCGGCGGCGCGTTCCCTGGGCGCCGGCGCAAACGACGTCTATAAAGCGCTGGGCAGGCCCGGGCTTTCCATCCGGATCTCCGTGGTCCGGCTGGTGGTCCTGCTCCCGGCACTGGTCTTCGCCAGCCGTTGGGGCATTGTCGGCGTTGCGTGCGCCCAAATGGTGGTGGCAGTGGTCTTCGCCTTCGGCATGCAGGCGGTCGCCGCCAAGGTCTTGGGGACAAGGATGCGCCGGATGCTCCGTGCTGCTGCACCGGGCTTGGCGTGCGGGGCCGCTGTGTCCCTGGTTGGCCTGCTCAACCTGTCACGGCATGCACTGGGGCCGGTCCTGACGCTCGCTGTCATGGTGGTTGCCGGCGTCGGATTGGTCTACGCGGTGCTGCGGTTCGGCTATCGGGGCCTGCACGATGACGTCCTGGGGCTTTTCAAGCGCCACCACGACTCCCCGGGACCGGCGCCCGACCACGTTCCCTAAGGGTGCACTTTTTCCTTGGGGCGGCCGTTTCCCACATGGTGCCGCGTCCCAGGCGGATGTCACGACTCCTACGCCGATGTCACCACGTGGCGCCACAACCAGTAGTCCCTGTCCGCCTCAAGCGCGGCACGGACCTTTCCGTTGCCCTGCGACGGATCAGCTTCTGTTTCCTGCGCCAGCCGATCGGCCAGCGTCGCGGTGGACCGCGCCCAGGTGGTGATCACCAGCAGTGGCAGGAGCGAGGCGTCCACTCCCCGCACACCCAGGTGGCGGGAAAGCGGGTCCAGCGCCCAGCCGCCCTGGCCGAACGCCTTCTCAAAGGCAGCGATCTGGGCATCCCTGGCAAACGCCTGCTCGCTGGACTCGCTGAGGTACTGGAGGTAGAACACCAGGTCGTGGCCGGGGACGCCGTCGGCCAGGGAGCGTTCCCAGTCCATGACCTGCAATCCACTGCCGGGCTTAACCAGCAGGTTGGGATGGCTTAGGTCGCCGTGCTCAATAACCGCCGGAAGTTGGGCGGTACGCAGGGGTTCGAGGAGTTGGTGGGTGCGCTCAACCAGGCGGCCGGTCTGGGCGTCAGGTCCGGCCAGCCGTTCCAGTGCCGCCAACGGCGCGGCGACCGCGCGCTGGTACCAGTCCGGGTTGTCAGTCGCAGCATGGGTGCAGGGAAGGGCCCCCACAAAGCCGGTTCCGGCCGCGACGGCCGAGGGGAGGTCGGCGGCCACCTTCCGCGGGTCCAGGGGTATGCCGGTCAATGCTGTTTCCACCAGGACCGTGTACGGCCCCTCGTCCCGGATTCCCACCAGGCGCGGAACACCCGGGCTGCCGACGGCGGCCGAAAGCTGGTCCAGCATGGCGGCCTCACGCCGGACTCCGCTGCTGTCACCTGGCTGGCGCGGGATCTTCACCACCAGGGCGGGGTCGCTTCCGCGGGACGGAAACACCAGGGCCACCACGTGCCGGGAGGTGGTGAAACGAGGTGTGAGCAGCAGCGTTTCCCACCGGCTGCCCAGGCCGTACCGGTCAAGGGCGAACTCCTCGAAGTGGTCCCGGAGGAACCGGTCAACGAAACTCATGGCCCACCCCGTTCCGGACGTCTTCCCGTGACTGTGCCCTCCGGGACCATGAGGTCGAAGACGTGAAGTGCCAGGGCCAGGTGGGCCGCGGCCGCTTTGAGCGATCCAAACCGCACATCTTTCCGCAGTGCCAGGGTGTCACGGATGGCCACGGCGGACCGTACCGGAACCAGCCTGGCGGTGCGGTCACGGTTGGGGGCATTCCAGTACAGGTTGACGTCCTGGTATCCGCGCCGCTCCAGTGTGCGTTTCCAGCCCCTGAGCGTCCGGGGCCCGGAACGCTGGAGCAGCGAGCGGCTGGCTTCCACGCAAATCCATCCTCCGGGTTCCAGCGCCAGCCCAGCGCTTTCCACGTGGCTGCGGCCCGGAGATGCCAGCAGCACCACGTCGCATGACGCGCCGTCCGGACCGGAGCCCGGGCCGCCCAAGCGCACGGCCTCCGGGTCCAACAGCCGCAACGCCGACTCCGTTTCCTGGCTTACCTGTCCGGCGAAGCCGAGGGTGCGGGGCTGCAGGATGGGGAGCAGGAAGCGCCAGTCCAGGAGGTGCCAGAGGTGCAGGGCCAGTGCCTCCGCCGCGCCGGTTTCCTGCGCGGCTTCCGCGGCCACCGGGTCCGCCTTTTCCGGCGCGGCGGAACCACCGCCACCAGGATGGCGACGACTGTGGGCCCGGCGGGTGCCGGCAGCCTGGGACAACGTCTCCCAGACAATGCCGGTGACCACGCGCTGGACGGCCTCCGCCGCCTGCGCCGCGTCCACCACCCGGCCGCCGGGAAGGCGCCCGGCCAGTTGCAGATAGTCCTGCCGCCACGATTCCAGCAGCTCCGGGCTGTGCTCGCCCTTCCGCTCAAACATCACGGCGCCGGGCACGTCCAGCACCAGGAGGACGTCCGGGGCCGGGATCACCGCCAAGGCGAGTGCATTGCTCATGCCGGCCAGGGGTCCGCCGCCGGACCCGCCCAGCAGTGCGTCATAGGCCACGCGGTCCATCAGCACCACCTTGCCCATGCGGCGGTAGAACCTTGCCAGCACTCCGCCCCGCACCAGCCGGTAAATCTTCTTTCCGGTCCGGCCGCCGGGAATCCGGCCCAGGACCTCGTCCCAGGGACCGGCTCCCCACAGGCCCATATAGACGTACTTGGTGGGCAACGGAACGTCGGCATGCAGGCCGTTCAGCAATGTGGTCTTGCCGGCCCCGTCCGGAGCCATGACTCCCAATAGCGGAGTATGCCCACGGACCTGGGCCCCGGAACGCCTCAGCAGCCTGTTGACTCCCGCAATCAGGCGCGGGCTCAAGCCCCCGCCGCGCCAGGCGGCACGCATGCGGGCCGCGGTCGCGGGTACCTCGTCCAACCGTCCGTCCAGGACCAAGTCCACCATCTCGGCCACCGGCCCGGCACCCACCCGGCGCCTGACCGACTCCGCGATGCGCCCGCCGTCGGCCGCCGTCCTGGCTGCGGCGAGGGCCAACGGCTGCCGCTCCGGGGAAATGCCGCCCTTGTCCATGAACAGGTGCAGCAGGAGCAGCCATGCCTGGTCCGCCGGGTCCGGCATCCAGTACGAGCCGTGGCGGACCCGGCGGCGCAGGCAGCGGGCCGCCCACGGCGTACGCCACTGCTGGTAGGGCCCGAACGCAAGGTCGGAAACAACGTCGAGCTTGATCCAGGCACCGTCATCCACCGAGTAGCAGAAGTAGAACCGGTGGCTGCCGTGGCCCGGCGCCAGGACCCGGCAGAACCCGGCGGTGGCCAGCAGTTCATCGAGCCTGGGAAGGACGCCGCTATCCACGAGGATGTCCACGTCGCCGGCCGGCAAGGCGAGGTCGTCTTCTCCGCGGAGCAGCAGCCACGACCAGTTGGATCCATTGAGGGCGTCGAACACTGCGGCCACCCGGGGATGGACGCACAGGATCTCAGCCCCGATGCCGTCTGCGGGCCTGTTATTCAGTACGCCCACGGCGCCGCCCTCCAATCGGTTGCCGGAGCCAACTCCGGGGTATGGTGCGAAGCTGTTCGGGCCTAGGGTGTGTAGGCATACTGCACCACCCAATCCACTTGGACGTGTCCGGCTGCGCCGGGTGCAGGAAAGGTACTGGAGGCGTCGTCGGCTGTTTCCACCTGGAGCGTCCAGCGCATGGGGGTGTCCGGCACACCCCCCGGTTTGGTGGTCTGGTCCACGAGCCGGCCATCCAGGAACCATTGGACCAGGCCGGGACGCCATTCGATGGTGGCTACGTGCCATTGGCCCGGCCGTGCCGCCGAGTAGCGCCTGTCGCCGGGATCGAACTGCATGCCGTTCGGCGTCCGGGTTCCCTTTATGGCGGAGTTTCCGTACAGGGCCCCGTCCAGGGCTCCCTCCGGCCAGTCGATCTCCCCCTCGTTCCAGTCGTCGCTGGCCGGCCAGAGCAGGAATGCAATCTTGTAGCCCGGAATGGAGTCGTACCTGAACCGGACGGAGTATCTTCCGTAGGTCTGGCCCGAATACCCAAACGGAATGACGCTGGCCACCCGCGGCCTGTCGTTCGAGTAGTGCAGGTGGAAATCAAGGAAACCGTCGTGGACCGACAGGACCTCGTCAGGGGTGTAGGTCCCGAACCCTGAGGAATCGGAAAGCCCGTCATAACCGCGCATGTCCAGGCCGTAGACGCCGCCCACGGCTCCCGCACCCGCGCGGACGTTGAAGTCCTGCACCATGGTCTGGCGCCAGGAGGGCAGATCACCCCGGGGCGCCCCGCTGACCTGTGAGGAATCGGCATGCAGCGCCAGCAGGGCCGCCCCAACCAGGGACAGGGACGTTACCGTGACCAGCGACAGTTGGTACGCCCGCCCGCTAGTTGCCCCAGTCAGCACGGGAAACCTCGTAAATTCGCACCGACTTGTTCTCGAAGACAACCTGGGCGGCCTTGGATACATCCAGGTCGTGCTCCAACGGGACCATGGCATCCTTGGAGAACTGCCGCAGGACACCCGTTGAGGTCCGCTGCTGCAGGTCTGAGACCACAACAAACAGCCGGTCCGAGGTCCGCAGGTTCGCTCCTGCCCTGGTCTTGTCCACGTAGGCCACCATGTCATCGCCAGTGAAGGGCTGGCCGGACTTATGGAGCTTTGAGGCAACCGAAACCAGCTGCCCGGTGCGGAGGTAGAAGGAATAGTGCGGGCCGATGAGGAGCGGCAAATGGTAGTTGGTCTCAACTACCGCGTCGCCCTTCTGGACGTTGGAATCGAGCCAGCGGCTGGCCGACACATCCGCTGCCGGCACCCGGACGTTGGCCTCGTTCTGGAAGTACACCGCTGTGAACATGACGGCCAGCACTGTAATCGAGGACGCAGCCCCCACCACTGCCCTCCTGCTGGGAACCCTGCCGGACCAGAGGAACCACGCTGCGCCGATGGCCAGCCACGGGAGGGCAAACATGAAGACGCGGAGCCTGCCCTCGCCACCATAGGAGGTGCCGAAAAGCCCAAGGATCGGCGTTGCCGCCAGCGTCCCCACGATCAGTGTGGTGCGGATGTTGCCCAGGCGGACGTTGCGGATGAATCCGAGCCCGGCAAGCAAGGCGGTGAACAAAGACAGGGCGAGCGCCTCGCGCGCCAGCCACCGCCCGGAGAGGAGGGAGGGGCCGGGGCTTCCATTGGACGCCTTGTAGCCGGCGTTTGCGAAGAAATCGAAGCCGCTCAAAAGGCCGTACTTGCCCGCCACGAAATCGACGTTTGGCAGGAGGTAGAGCAAAGCCATCAGCAGCAGTGCGGGTGCAACCCAGGCGGGCTTGAAGTAGCGCGTCAGGAAGAGCGGGAAGAGCCCCAGGATGGCCAGGTAGGGAGTCAGTTGGTGGCTCATCACAATCATTGCCTGCAGCACCAGGATTGCGACGATTGCGATCGCCTGCTGGCGGCCGCTGTACCTTGCGGGTTCTTCCACCTGTGGTTCGGATCTGGACAGCCGGGCCGACAGCCGGCGCTCAAGCTTGAGCACCCAGTTGGCGGGCGTGCCGCGCAGGAACGTAAGGATGATCAGGCACATTGTCAGGTGCAGGGTGTACGCAAAGGCCTGCGGCGAGTAGTAGTTCTGGTTGAGCCAGTTGGTAAGGGTGAACACCAGGGCGGCTGTCCAGTAGATCCGCGGATTCCTGGTCAGGGTCCTGGCAATGGCCAGCACCAGCGCGACGCTCATGAGCGCGAACACCGGTTCGGCCCAGCCGGCATAGGCCATCGGGTCCTGGTATCCGCTGGATTCGCCGAGGAAGGCGCTGAAGAGGAAGAATCCTGGCCAGCGGTTGTAGATGTCGATGCTCGGATCGAACTGCCCGGTGGTCTGGATCAGGTCCGTTACGGCGATGTGCTTGTAAGTCCAGGGCAGCCGCGGGACGGAGGTCAGCAACCCGGCAGAGGCGTACAGCATGACCACCAGTCCGGTGATGGAGGCTCCCGTGAGCCAGCCCGAATGCAGCCGCTGCCGAGAGATGCTCCAGATGCACAGGGCCACGACGAACGCCAGCGAGACGTACCACGTAACCGGGAAGGCCGTGAGCAGCCCGTAGTCACCCAGGCGCGGGTTTGTGGCGGCGAGGGAGGCCGCCCACATGGCCATCGCGGCCACCAGGACCAGCCACGGCGCATAGTTGATCAGTTGCGGGCGGGGCAGGGGGGAGGAAGCGGCCCGGGTCCGTGCCGGGCCTGGGACCAGGAGGGCGACGGCGGATGCCAGCATGATGCCGACGGCGACGGGCCGGGGATTCCAGAGTTGCAGCCACCCCATGGCTGCGGCAGTCAGGGCGAAGGCCGTTGCGCCGGCAACGACCGTGAATACCAGTCGGGCGACCGGGTCCACGCTGGGGAGCCACCGCACCAGCGCCCAGCCGGGCAGCGCAAGGCAGGCCAGGAGTTTGGCGCCGGCCAAGGACTCACCCCCGATGTCGAAGAGGATCAGGGCCGCCGTCACGGCACTTAGCAGGGCCAAGGCGTAATCGGCATAACCGGGCCTGCGCCGGCGCGAAGCGCGGGAGTTCATGGGACCGGAGACGTCACCCCTGATAAGAAGCGCCATACTGTTTCAACTCCTGGATCGGCTTGCCACTGGCGGATCGGTTCTCCGCACCAGCACTGGGTGGACTGTTTGTTCTAGCTGCCCGCAGTCCGGCGGGACTGCAGGTACTTGTAGGGCCCCAAGGCCACGGCCAGCAGCTGCAGCCGGGCGAGCCTGGCAACCTGCACCTCGAGGGAACTGTGGGCCGGGTATCCGTGGAGGCCCGGCTGGGCGGCGTGCGGATGGCTCAGGTATTCGAGCCCTACGCCCCAGCTCCTGGCCAGCGCCAACCTGGCGGTGTGGGGATCCATCATCACCTTCGCCATCCAGGCTCCCAGGCCGGTGCCGTAGCCCCGGGTCTGCACCCTGAGGTCTTCGAGCCCGTCCCGGTGGCGGTGCCACACGATCGCTGCCGGCTGGACCACCAGGGCGTAGCCGGCCAGGATGACCCGGGTGAACATGTCGATATCCTCGCCGCCGCCAGTGGGAGTACCCACGCCCAGGGCCGGGTCGAATCCGCCCAGGGTGAGGGCGGCGTGGCGCTTGAGGGCGAAATTCGCTCCGGTCCCGAAGGCCCCCGGGCTGAAGGGGAACTTCGGCAGCCCCTGGGGCGGCTCTGCCAGCGAGTAGACCCGCGGCACCAGGCTCCGCGACCAGCTCACCTTCGCATCGAAGTAGCCCTGGGTGGGGGTCCTGAGCTCCCCTGCCGGGACGAGCCCCGTTACGCATGCGGCCTCGGGGGCGGCTTCGAACGCCGAGGCGATCTCCCACAACCAGGACCTGTCAACAACGACGTCGTCATCCGTGAAGGCCACCAGGCTTCCGCGGGCGTGTTCCAGGCCGGTATTCCTGGCGTTGGACAGGCCGGGAGCGGGTTCAGTGACCAGCCGCACGCGCCTGTCCCTGAAGTCGCGCCGCACCAGTTCTTCCGTGTCATGCGTCGCCGGCGCATTGTCAACCACCACCACGTCAAAGCGGGGGTAGTCCAGCGCAAGGATGGTCATCAGCGCCCCCCTCAGCTGTGCCGTGCGGTCCCTGGTGCAGACCACCACCGTGATGTGCGGGGCCGTCACCGCCGGCGGGAATGACGTGACATGAGGCAAGGCCGCCAAGGCGTCCTCGAATACAGCCCGGTCCACGATTCCCGCCGGCGACGGCACATCGACAAATCCCCGCACGACCCCCGACGCGCGCACCAGCAGCCGTGCCCGTTCGTATCCAGCATGGTTCTCCAGTTCAAAGTGCGAGCAGTCCGCAAGATCCTCCAGGTCCACGGAGCCGATCCACCGGGCCCCCGGCCAGACCGGGGGCAACACGGACTCCATGGCGGGCACCAGGATCAGCGCTTCGCCCTGAAGCTCCTCGAGCACGCGGCTGGCGCCCTCGCTCATTGCACTTCCCTCCACTGCGCGCCGGCCGCCACCAAGGCGTCACCGCCGTCGTCCGGCCCCGTCCAATGCTGGAGGCGACGCCCCTGGAAGTACCCGGCCGCGGTGCAGGCAAGCACCGCAATCACAGCGCCCGCGCGGCCAAGGCCGTCGGGGCTGCCGTCCCGGCCCCAGGAACGAAGCCCGGTAAACACCGCCCGCGGGAGTACGCTGCGCACATACCTGCGCTCAGGTCCCAGGGCCCGTTTGTGACCCACCAACTGGCTGACCTGGGCTTTGGAGAGCCCCTCGGACCAGGACCGCGACATCATGTACCGCAACGTTCCGCGGGATGCGGGAACGTGGTGGCGGACCAGCGCCGCCGGTTCGTATACGATGCGGGATCCGGGTGACCCCATCTGCGACCGGATGCAGATTTCGGTTTCCTCGCAACCCAACGGCAAAGTGCCTTTGCGTCCCAGCGAGAGGTTGAAGCCCCCCACCTGGCGCAGCACCTCGAGCCGGAAGGACATGTTGGCGCCGATGACGTTGCGGACTTCCGAGGCCACCCGAGGCATGCCCCGGTGGCTGCACCCCACGATCCAGTCCAGTTCCTCGGCGAAATAGCCCGGCCGGCCGGCCTCCCAGAGCGGGACCACCTTGCCACCCACGGCCATGACGTCCGGGTCGTCGTACAGCGCAACCAGGCGTTCGAGCCAATCCGGCGCCGCCTCGGCGTCGTCATCCAGGAAGGCGACGATGTCCGACTCAGCGAGTCCGACGCCCGTATTGCGGGCTCCGGACAGACCGGTCTGGCCGGTGCTTTCCACCACTGTCACGTCGTCGACGATTTCGACGAGCCTGTCGTACAGTTCCTCGTTGTGGTCAACGACGACCAGCACCTGGTCCGGCGCCAGGGTCTGCAGCCGGACGGATTCGATGACATCGAGCAGCATTCCCCACCGCGCCGAGGTGTAGGCGCAGATCACCACCGTCACGGACAGTGGTTTCATGCGATCAAGCATGCTGGCTCACCGCCGCTGTGAGGACACTGTGCGGGTCCACGGGCAACCGCGGGAAGCGGACATTGGAGTAGGTGTATTTCACGCGGCGGAGGGCCTCGGGGCGGGCGCCGGCAGTCGGCGCTTCCCACACTGCGCACTCGCGCGCCAGCGTGTGCAGCACCCGCCAGCCGTCGCGGAAGGTCTGGAGGTTGGATGCGCCGGAGATCCGGTCCAGCTCAAGGCTGGGAACCTCGGCGATCCGCAATCCCGCTTTGGCGGCCCGGACGATGAGTTCGGTTTCGATTTCAAAACCGTCCGACTCCAGCTCCAGCACCTCCAGGCACTCGCGCCGGAAGGCGATATAGCCATAGCAAAGATCCGAGTAATTGCTGTGCAGGACAGCGTTCGCAAGTCCGGTCAGCGCCCGGTTCCCCGCCTTCCTCAGCCGGGTCAGGTCTTCGCTGCCGCCACCGGTGACGTGCCGGGAGCCCTTGACGAAATCGAAGTCGTGCTGGAGTGGCGCTACAAACCACCCGATCTCCTGCGGATCCATGCTGCCGTCCGCGTCCAGCATCACGATGATGTCCCCGCTGGCGGCCGCAAATCCGGAACGGAGGGCAACGCCCTTCCCTTTACGGGTTTCGTTGACCACCACGACGTCCGGGCGAATGGCCTTGGCCACTTCAACAGTGTTGTCCTGCGAACGGCCGTCCACGATCACTACTTCATCGACGTAGGAGGGCATCCGGCGCAGAACCCAGGGCAGGTTCTTTTCCTCGTTCAACGTCGGAATAACAACGCTGATTGAGGCTTGTGGAAATAAGAGTCCCGGCTGTGAAAACAAGGCCGGCAGTTGGGGCGAAATTGACAATTGCCTCACCACTTCATGACAGTTCGGATTCCGGACAATGCCGCCGGCCTTAATTGCCGCGGCACATACGCTTGATCCGGTCATGGTCTGGTCGCTGATCCCCCAGCAACCCATCGCCAATCCTCTGGCCGTTCACGCAGACTACCCCCTACCTAATCCGGGTATCACGAGTAGTAGGTACTCACTTTTTACCCCGTGTTTACCCCCTGTTAGGCAAGTAGAGGGGTCAGTGATGGCACTCAGGATTAGGTATAGGGGATCGCCGCGGCCCCGGAGCCATTAGGTAGGGGGGTGTAAAGAACCTCCATTTGGGTATGTCCCCTGCATTGCCCGCAGCGGCGTTCGGGCATACGCTTCTCGGTACTTGGGGGCTTGAGCTCTTTGTTTCTGGGCCAACGGGCAGACGTCCCCTGAACGTTTCCTAAATGCCCCAGGAGTTCCCTTATGAAGCTCAGAAACATCTCCCACCGGATGGGCCAGGCCCTCGTCGTCGCACTCGTTCTCGCAGCTTCCATCCTCGGCGTACCGGGTGCCGCTGTAGCCGACACCGTGTACGGCACCCAAGGCATGGCCTACTCCGGGGTGGCGAACCCGCCCACATCGGACAAACCGCAGAGCAAACTGTGGTGGAACGACGGATCATGGTGGGCGGATATGTGGAAAACCGGCACCGGATGGAGCATCTACCGGCTGGACCGGACCTCCAACAGTTGGGTGGATACCGGGGTGGTGAACGACACCCGGGGAAGCACGCTCGCGGATACGTTCTGGGACGGCAGCAACCTGTTCATTGCCTCGCACGTGGTAACAATCAGCAGCGACGGCACTCCAAAGCCATCGCTTTCGGGCCAGCCCGCCAAGCTTTACAGGTACAGCTACTCCGGCGGCAAGTACACGCTGGACAGCGGCTTTCCGAGCACAATCAGCAACAATTCGAGTGAATCAATAACCGTCGACGCGGATTCAGTGGGCGGCCTGTGGGCAACCTGGACGCAGGTGGGCGGAAATTCCACATCCGGATTCACCAACACGGTCTACGTGAACTACTCCACCAACAAAGGCGCGACGTGGGGTACCCCGTTCGTCCTTCCGGTGGCCAGCCCCAACCCGGCACCCGATGACATTTCCGCGGTGGTGGCGTTCGGCGGCGGCCAGATCGGCGTCATGTGGAGCGACCAGCGGACTGACACCATGTGGTGGGCCACCCACGCCGACGGAAAGCCCGCCAACTCCAACTGGAAACTCCAGCCCGCCCTCAGGGGAAACGGGCAGGCCGATGACCACCTGAACCTCAAGACCTTGCAGGCCGACACCTCGGGCCGGGTTTTCGCCGCAGTGAAGACGAGCCTCAACGACACGTCCTCCAACAAGACGCTGCCGCAACTGGTCCTGCTGGTCTTCAGGCCGGGAACAGGTGCCTTTACCCAGTCCACGATCGCCACCACCGGTGATTGCGTATCCCGCCCCCAGATCGTCCTGGATACCCAGAACAACCTGGTGCGGGCATTCCAAACGGCGCCGCCCACCTCGGTATCCGGCTGCGCGTACTCCGGCGTAGCCGGCAGCATCTACGAGAAGACCGCTTCCATGGACAATCCTGTCTTTGGGTCGGGCCGCGGTACCCCGATCATGCAGGCTGCGTCGTCGTCGAACATCAATGACGTCACCACCAGCAAGCAGAGCGTTAACAACACCACCGGCCTAGTGGTCATGGCCAGCGACAATGTGGCAAAACGCTACTGGTTCTCCGACCGGGCGCTGGGCGGCACTCCGCCGCCGGCAGGCCAGGCGCCGGTGGCGTCGTTCACCGCCAACCCAACCTCGGGCACGGCACCGCTGAACGTCACCTTCACTGATACGTCCACGAATACGCCCACCTCCTGGGCGTGGGATTTTGGCGACGGCGGCACGGCAGCAGTCCAGAATCCCGCCCATTCGTACGCGGCGGCCGGGACTTACACAGCCAAGCTCACGGCCACCAACAGCACGGGATCATCGTCCGCGACGGCCACCATCACCGTCAGCAGCGCGCCACCGCCGCCAACGTCCGGCGGGATTACGGTGGTTAACGCCAACACCGCGAACTCGGGCACCGCCGTGACCACGGCTTCGCTGGCGGTTCCCGCCGGCACCGCCGCCGGTGACGTCCTGGTTGCCGCCATCACCGTGGACCTCAATCCGGGTTTGACGGCGCCGGCCGGCTGGACGGCAATGGTCAACGGGCAGTCGATCAACAGTTCCTCCTCCTCCGGGGCGCGGGCCTACGCCTACTACAAGGTGGTGGGTGCCTCTGATCCGGCCACCTACAGCTGGACGCTCAGTTCGGCGGCAAAGTGGGGTGGCGGCATCACGGCGTACCGCGGGGTCAACAACACCACGCCACTGGACAGCCCGGTGGTGACGGCGGCTGACACCAGCTACTCCGCGACCAGCATTACGGTGGGCAGCATCACCACGGCCACCAACGGCGCCATGTTGATCGGCGGGGTGGGCTGTGACTGCAGCACTCCGGTGGTCACCGCCCCCTCGGGGTGGACCGAACGCTGGGAGGCCGCGGCCGGCCAGATTGCCGAGCAGGCGGATAAACCGCAGGCGACGGCGGGGGCCAGCGGAACAGCCACCTGGACCTTGAGTGCCGCCCGGGCCGTTGTTGCCTGGCAAACGGCGCTCAAGCCGGCGGCATAGGCCGCTGCCGGCAGAGCGTTAAGGGAAGCGGTTCCGGGGCTGCCATACCGGCCCCGGAACCGCTCCCTGCCGTTTGGCAAATGAATCTTATGTTGAAGCAAATTCGCCGTGCCTCGAAATTAACGCATTCTTGAGCGATCGCAGTGGCAAATCTTGATGAAATACAGCGCGTAATAATGTGCCGAATTTGTTCATTCCGACGCTATATTCACTCTTACCGGATGAACCCGCGCTGGGGCGCGTGAATCAACCTTAAATTGGCAGCGCAAGAATGCGGTCTCCTTCTTCGACGAATGGGGAACGCCATGCCGCTTGTGGGCCGAAGCAAAGAACTGGACCGAATCCTTTCCGTTGTCCGCGGACCCAAGGAAGGTGCCCTGGCAATTGCGGGCAGCAGGGGCACGGGAAAATCCGCCCTCCTTGCCGAAATCCCCACCCTGTCCGATTACCGGACGGTATTCATGGCCGCCAGCGCCGCGGAATCGGACTGGCCGCTCTCCGGGCTGACTGCACTCCTGAACAACATGGACGATCCTGTCCTGAACCGGATTGCGGACGATCTCCTTCGCGACACCGCCGGGGGCATGAACGTACCCTCCGTGTCCGGCATGCTCCTGAACGGCCTGCACCAGCGCTCGTCCTCCAGGACCGTGATCGTGATCGACAACGCCGACCAGCTGGACCACAGCAGCCAGGAAGTCCTGGGGTTCCTTGCCCGCCGCCTCACCGGCACCGACGTGGTCCTGGTCCTCGGACTGCGGGCAGACCTCCCGGAAGGCCCGTTCAGCGGGTTGCCCGTCCTGCAGCTTGGCGCACTCACCTACAGCGATACGGTGCGGATGCTTGAAAGCATTCCCGCGAAACGGACCACGACGGCGGCCGCGCACGCGGTTGCCGCAGCCACCCGCGGCAACCCGCTTGCCGCCGTCGAACTCTACAACCAGCTCATGGGCCGGCACGCTGAAGGAAAATACGCCCTGCCCGTCCCGCTCGCCTCCGTGGGAAGTTTTGACGCCGAGTACGCGTCCGTTGTTGGTGCGCTGAACCCCGGCGCCCGCGGGGTCCTGGACCTGCTCGCCCTGTCCTACCGCAGCGATATTTCCACGATCGAAAAGATCGACCATGATGTGTGGACCAGCGTTGATGAACTCCTCAGCGCCGGCCTGGTGAAGCGCACCGGGCCGCACCTTGGGATCGGTGACCAGCTGCTTCGGGGAGCCGTCTTCAACGCCATGACCCCGGCGGTCCGGACCGCCAACCACCGCGCCCTCGCGGAAGCAGCCAACAACACGGACCCGTACGCCCGCAGGTGGCACCTGAGTTTTACCGCCCTGGAACGCAAAACCCCGTTCCAGCTGCTCCGGCACGCCGTCGACCTGATCCGCGGCGGCGAGGTGGCCTTTGCGGTGGAGTACATCGAGCGGGCCTTGACCATCAATCCCTGGGAGGCCGAAACGGCGGCCCGCCTCACCACGCTGGCAGAACTCCTGTTCAACCGGGGTGAGTTCGTGTACGCCCGGCGCTATCTGGAATGGGCGCAGCGGGTTACCCGGAATCCGGCACTGATCCTGCGGCTTACCGGCCTGTCCTTCGAAATCCAGTTCGCCCAGGGCGCCGCCGTACGCTCCAGCATGGTCCTGCGCCTGGTGAAGGAGTTCGGCCAGCACGATCCCGCCTACGCAGCCAGCCTGCTCGCCATCGGGGCCCTCTACTACGCCGAGAGGTGGGAGTTGAAGGACGCCGCCGAGCTCCTCCGGTGCGGCGGCGGTTTCAAAGGCTCCGCCTCCGCCCAGTGCCTGGCCATTTCCGGCCGGGCCGCAAACCTGGTGGAATCCATCAGCGGAAACACCGCAAACCTTGCCTCCAAGTATGAGCAGTCCGGCACCGCGCGGGTGGCCGGGCTCCTGGTGCAAGGCCGGGCGCTGACCTACGCCGAGCACTATGAAAGCGCGCAAGAGGCCTTTGCCATGCTCCGCGGCTCCGCAGAACCCGGGCACGTCAACTGGCGTGAAACCGCAGCCCTGATGGCAGTCGACAATGAAATCCGGGCCGGGAACGTACGCGCGGCAGTCACGCTGATCGATGAACTGGAGCGTTCCGAACCCGAAATCAAATACCACCGCGGGGTGCGGCACTACTTCCGGGTGTGGCGCGCCTACGCCGTGGGTGATGCCGCACGTGCCCAGGCGCACGCCGTCGAGGCCCACCGATACGCGGGCGCGGAAAGCCACCCGGCGCTTACTGCCCAGCTCGCTGCCTGCCAGGGCCATTTTGCCCTGCTGCGCGGTGACCTGGCGGAGTCCGTTGCCCAGTTGTCCCGGGCCGTCGAGATCGGCATGGGGTTCGGCAATCCCACCCTGCTCCGTTGTGAGGCCGACCTGGTGGAAGTGCTCATCCGCCTGGGCCGGCACCACGAGGCCACCCAGGCGTTGATGCGCCTCGAGGGCCGTTCCGCGGGATTGCGCTCACCGTGGCTGATGATGGCCGTGACCCGGAGCCGCGCCATGCTTGCTGACGGCGAACAGTCGCTGCAACTCTTCTCCCAAGCCCTCCAAGGCCGGAACGGGCACATGCTCGAGCAGGCAAGGACACTGATGTGCTACGCGGAACGGCTGCACGCCTTCGGCAAGCTGCGCGACGCACGCGACGCCCTGCTCCGGGCCAAGGTGATGTTCGACGAGGCGGGCGCGGATGCCTGGACCCAGCACGTGGATGCCCTTCTCCTGGACGAACGCGTGGAACCGGTCCGGCAGCAGGGCAACCCGGCCATGCTGATGCTCGCAGACCATGAGCGGTCATTGGCCAAAATGGTGGCCCGGGGCATGCGGAACAAGGAAATTGCCGCCACGCTGTACGTCTCTGTACGCACGGTGGAAGTGCGCCTGACAGCCATCTACCGAAAGCTCGGTGTCGAGTCCCGGGCCCAGCTGACGGCCCTCGCCGCGGACAAGGGCCAGGCCGCCAGGGAACCCTACGTGCTGCCTGTTTTGTAGGCAAGATCCCTGCAGTTGCGGTACCCGCAGTTTCCACAACCTTCCCTTGCAAGACCCACAAAGGCCGCCCCCGCCCCGTTCAAACCCGGCCGGCCGCGGCTAGTTTTGCTTCACAGCCAGGGGACAGGCGCTACGACCGAAAGGGTGATCATGGCAGAGATACCAGTTGTCAGGGCCCGACGTTCGGCCTTCGACTGGCTTGTTCCGCCCGCTGCTGCACAGCGGGCGGGAATAGAGCCGCTGGCGGCAGGGGAAACCGCAGGAACCCGGTTCCCCCTGCCGCCGGCAGCCACCCTTCTTCCTGCGGCGAATGCCCGGCCCCGCAAGGCAACGGCAGCCTGGATCAGCCGGCACACCAACCTCCTCCGGTCCGCAGACGCCGTCGTGGTCACGCTCTCCGCATACGCCGGCTTCCTTCTTTCCGAGGCGGGTTTCTCGCCCGAAGGCCCCAGGGATGGCGGAGCAGCAGCCGCGGCAGCCGCGCTCACGGCCACCTGGCTGGCGGCGCTGGAGATCTATCACACGAGGGACCCGAAGGTGCTGGGCATCGGCGCTGACGAGTACAAGCGGGTTGCCTCCGCCACCCTCCGCGTTTTTGGCCTCCTGGCCCTCGCTGCCGTGATCGTCTCCATCCACGGCGCCGGCGCGTTCGTGACCGTGTCCCTGCCGCTGGGCCTGGTGGCACTGACCCTGAACCGCCGGGCGTTCCGCCGCCGCCTGACCGCCGAGAAGGCCAAGGGACGGCACCTCTCCCGCGCCGTGGTGGTGGGAGAGCCCGAGGATGTCCGTTACGTGGTACAGCAGATCCGCAAGTCCGGGGCGGTCTACGAAATCCTCGGGGCATGCCTCCCGGGAGCACGCCGCGGCGCAGGACTCCGGGTGGACGGCCGCACTGTGCCGGTCCTGTCCTCCACGGACGATATCGCCCGGACAGTACGCCTGGCGGACGCGGACTCGGTGATCATCGCCGGACCACTGCCGGGCGGCAACAGATTCATCCGCGAGCTGGGCTGGAAACTCGAAGAGTCCTCCGCGGAGCTGATCCTGGCATCAACCCTGACCAATGTTGCCGGTCCACGCATCCACTGGCGGCCGGTGGACGGCCTCCCCCTGATGCACGTGGACATTCCCCAGTACGGCGGGGCAAAGCATGCCATGAAGCGGATCATGGATGTGGCCGCGGCGCTGGCGGCCCTGCTGATGCTCTCACCTGTACTCCTGGTGCTCGCGCTGATCGTGAAGCGGGACAGCCCGGGCCCGGTCCTTTTCCGGCAGGCCCGGATTGGCAAGGACGGCCAGGTCTTCGGGATGTACAAGTTCCGGTCCATGGTGGTCGACGCCGAGGCGCGGCTGGCGGGGCTGAACCAGCAGAACCAGGGCGCCGGGGTGCTCTTCAAGATGAAGGACGATCCCCGGGTAACCCGGTGCGGCCGCTGGATGCGCAAATACTCGCTCGACGAACTCCCCCAACTCTGGAACGTGGTGCTGGGCGACATGAGCATGGTGGGTCCCCGGCCGCCGCTGGACCGTGAAGTCAGCGGCTACGAACGCCACACCCACCGCCGGCTGCTGATCAAGCCGGGCATCACCGGACTCTGGCAGATCAACGGCCGCTCCGACCTTCCGTGGGAGGAAGCGGTCCGGCTGGACCTCTACTACGTCGAAAACTGGTCCCTTGCCGGTGACCTCCTGATTCTTTGGCGGACGTTCCGGGCTGTCGTCCGGCCGTCCGGCGCTTACTGACACACTCACAAAATGGGAAGAAAATGACATGAGAAAATTCGGCAGTCCCTTCCATTCGGCCAACCACCAGCAGCCTGCGCCAAAACTCCGCATCGCCGTCGTCGGAGCCGGCTACTGGGGACCCAACTTGGCGCGCAACCTCCAGGCCAGCCCGGACTGGGACCTGGTGGCCATCTGCGACCTGAACATCGACCGGGCCCGGAAGCTGGCGGACACGCTGGGGCAGATACCTTGCGTCGAGTCCATCGACGAGTTGCTGGACAGCTTTGACGTTGACGCGGTAGCCATCGCGACGCCGGCGCGAACCCACCATGGAGCGGTCATGACGGCGCTGCGCGCCGGGAAGCACGTCCTGGTGGAAAAGCCGTTGGCGGACAGCAGGGAACACGGGCTGGAGATGGTGGCCGAGGCACGGGCGAACGGTTTGATCCTGATGGCGGACCACACCTACTGCTACACGCCGGCGGTCCTGAAGATGCAGGAGCTGGTGCAGTCAGGATCCCTCGGCGACATCCTGTTCGTGGACTCCACCCGGATCAACCTGGGCCTGGTGCAGCCCGACGTCGACGTTTTCTGGGACCTCGCCCCGCATGACCTGTCCATCCTCGACTTCGTCCTCCCGGGCGGCCTCAACCCCGCCGAGGTCTCAGCGTTCGGCGCGGACCCGCTGGGAACCGGCCGTGACTGTGTGGGCCACCTTAACTTCCGGCTCCCCAACGATGCCACCGCCCACGTGCACGTGAATTGGCTCAGTCCCACCAAGATCCGCCAGATGGTGATTGGCGGGTCCTTGCGGACCCTGGTGTGGGACGATCTGAACCCCCAGCAGCGGCTGAGCGTCTATGACCGCGGGGTGAGCCTGGACCGGCAGCCGAAGACTGCAGGGGAGAAGGCGTCCACCGCTGTTTCCTACCGCCTGGGTGATACGTGGTCCCCGGCGCTGCCAGAACGTGAGGCACTCGGCCAGGTGGTCCAGGAACTCGCATCCTGCATCCGCACCGGCCGGCAGGCACGGACAGGCGGCGCCTCCGGGCTCCGGGTGCTGTCCGTCCTTGAAGCGGTCACCCGCAGCCTGACCCTGGACGGCCGGCCCACCTCCGTGGCGGGCGCCGCGATGGCCGGTACCGGCGCTGAACTGGAGGGGGCCCGGTGAGCCCGCTGGAGGGGGCCAATGTCCTGGTCACCGGCGGCGCCGGCACCATCGGGTCCACCCTGGTGGACGCCCTGCTGGCCGCCGGGGTGGAGCGGATCGACGTCCTGGACAACCTGGTCCGCGGCAGGCTGGACAACCTCTCCGGCGCCCTGGCGGCCGGGCAGGTTGAACTGGTGCAGGGCAGCATCCAGGACCGGGACCTGGTGCATGACCTCACCCGGGGCAAGGACCTGGTATTCCATCAGGCGGCCATCCGGATCACCCAGTGCGCGGAGGAACCCCGGCTGGCACTGGAGGTACTGGTGGACGGAACCTTCAACGTCCTGGAAGCCGCTGCGGAACACAAGGTGGCCAAGCTCGTGGCCGCATCCAGCGCATCGGTCTACGGGATGGCCGAGGAGTTCCCCACCACGGAACGGCACCACCACGCCAACAACGACACGTTCTACGGCGCCGCCAAATCCTTCAACGAAGGAATGGCCCGGAGCTTCCGCGCCATGACGGGCCTTGACTACGTGATGCTGCGCTACTTCAACGTCTACGGGCCCCGAATGGACGTCCACGGCCTGTACACAGAGGTCCTGGTGCGGTGGATGGAACGGATCATGGACGGGCAGCCGCCGCTGATCTTCGGCGACGGCCTCCAGACCATGGACTTCATCTACACCGCGGACGTGGCCCGAGCCAACGTGCTGGCCGCCGTCAGCGGCATTGCCGAAGGAACCTACAATGTGGCCAGCGGGACGGAGACAAGCCTGCTGGAGATGGCACGCACGCTGCTGCGCGTCATGGGCTCGGACCTCAGCGTGGAGCATGGCCCCGCACGGCAGGTGAACAGCGTGGTCCGCCGGCTGGCCGATACGTCCGCGGCCGCCCGCGACCTTGGCTTCAAGGCGGAAGTGGAACTCGACGAAGGACTGCGCCAACTCGTCAGATGGTGGATGCCGCTGCGCGATGAAATTGCCGCCACACGGAAGGTTGGTGCCTGATGACTGCCGAACCAGTCCTCGCCCGGATCAATGTCATGAAGCCCTGGCTCGGTGACGAGGAAGCCAGGGCTTTGGCCGAGGTGGTGGCATCCGGCTGGGTGGCGCAAGGCCCCAAGGTCAAGGAGTTCGAGTCCCGGTTCGCCGAGTACCAGGGCGTCCGCCACGCGGTGGCCACCTCCAGCTGCACCACGGCCCTGCACCTCGCCCTGGTCGTGGCGGGAATCGGCCCCGGGGACGACGTTGTGGTGCCCTCCCTGTCCTTCATTGCCACGGCCAACGCGGTGACCTACGTCGGTGCCCGGCCCGTGTTCTGCGACGTGGACCCGGCCACCGGGAACGTGACGGCGGAAACCCTGCACGCCGCCCTCACGCTGGACACCAGGGCCGTGATCGTGGTGGACCAGGGCGGCGTGCCGCTGGACCTGGACCCCATCCGCGAACTCTGCGACCGGCACGAGATCATGGTGATCGAGGACGCGGCATGTGCGGTGGGGTCGATGTACAAGGGCAAGCCGGTGGGCGCGGGCGCGGACGTGGCGGTGTGGTCCTTCCATCCGCGCAAGATCCTCACCACCGGTGAGGGCGGCATGCTCACCACCAACCGGGCCGATTGGGCGGCCAGGGCCAGGACGCTGCGGGAGCACTCCATGAGCGTGTCCGCCGCGGACCGGCACGGATCGCTCCTGGCCCCTCCGGAGGTGTACCTGGAGGTGGGGTTCAACTACCGGATGACGGACCTGCAGGCCGCCGTCGGAATCGTCCAGCTGGGCCGGCTGCCGGAGGTGCTGGAGCGGCGGCGGAATATTGCGGCCCGCTACGTTGCAGGCCTTTCCCGGGTCCCGGGCCTCCGCCTGGTGTCGGACCCGCCATACGGCACCACGAATTTCCAGTCCTTCTGGGTGGAAGTGCTGCCCAGCTTTGGGACGACGCGGGACGGGCTGATGGAGCTGTTGGCGGACGCCGGGATCTCGGCCCGGAGGGGCATCATGGCCGCACACCGCCAGCCGGCCTACCGGTGGCGTAACTCGGGCGGCTCCCTCCTGCCGCAGACCGAACGGCTCAACGACAGGACCTTGATCCTTCCCGTTTACCACGAACTGGACGAAGACGGGCTGGACAGGATCATCGGCACCATCCGTGGGGCAGCCGCAGGGATGCGCACGTGAGCGAGTTGATCCTGATAGCTGCCAGCGGCCTGGCCCGCGAAGTCCTGGCGATGGTGCGCAGCAGCGGCCAGTACGACGTCGTCGGCCTGCTGGACGACGACAGGGAAATGGCAGGCGTCACCGTGGACGGGGCCCCGGTCCTGGGGACCATTGATGACGCCGCGAAGTACACGCACGCGTTTGTCCTGGTGTGCATTGGTTCCGGGCGGGTCAGGGAATCGGTGGTGGAGCGGCTGACGGCCATGGGTCTCACGGAGGCACGCTATGCGACGGCGGTCGACCCCTCGGTCCAATATCCGGAAGGATGCCGGGTGGGCAGGGGAAGCATCCTGCTCCGGAATGTCACCCTCACCGCAGCCGTCACCCTGGGATCACACGTGGTTGCCATGCCCTCGGTGACGTTCACGCACGACGACGACGTGGCGGACTTCGCCACCTTCGCTGCGGGAGTGTCGCTGGGCGGCGGAGTCCGGATTGGCCGGGCAGCCTACCTGGGCATGAACGCCAGCGTGCGGGAACGCACTTCCGTGGGGGCGTACGCCACCGTGGGGATGGGAGCGGCCGTGCTGAGCAACGTACCCGACGGGCAGACGTGGGTTGGGGTGCCCGCCCGTGAAATTGACGGCGAACGATTCAGTGTTGGGGGAATTTCATGAATTCCGACGTGGATGTGCAGGCGGTCCCGCTGGTGGACCTGGCAGCCCAGCAGGCTGAAATCCATGATGAGGTCATGGCCGAACTGGACACGGTCCTGAGTTCGGCTTCCTTCATTGGCGGCCCGGCCGTCGCCTCGTTCGAGGCGGCGTACGCCTCTTTCCTGGGCGCGCGGCACTGCGCCGGCGTTGCGAACGGAACGGACGCGCTGGAACTTGCGCTGCGGGCTGGCGGCGTGCGGCCAGGCGGGGAAGTCATCCTGCCTGCCAACACCTTCATCGCCACGGCGGAGGCAGTCAGCCGGATCGGGGCAGTCCCGGTGCCTGTCGACGTCGACCCTTCCTATCTCCTGATCGATCCCGACGCCGTGGCCGCCGCAGTCACCTCCCGCACGCAGGCCATCGTGCCGGTCCACTTGTTCGGGCAAACCGCCTTCGTGGAACAGCTGATCCCTGTTGCGGACTCCTGCGGCGCGGTGATCATCGAGGACGCCGCCCAGTCCCAGGGCGCAACACGGTTTGGCCGGCATGCCGGAACGTGGGGCCTTGCCGCCGGTACCAGCTTCTACCCTGGCAAGAATCTTGGTGCGGCCGGGGACGCGGGAGCGGTGCTGACGTCCGACCCCGATGTTGATGCCCAGGTCCGGTTGCTGGGTGCGCACGGGAGTTCGGTGAAGTACCGGCACGACGCCATCGGGTTCAACTCGCGCCTGGATACCGTCCAGGCCGTGGTCCTTAAAGCGAAGCTGGCGAGGTTGCAGGGCTGGAACCTGCGGCGGCGGGCAGCGGCGGAACGCTATGCCGCGTTGCTGGCAGATGTGCCGGGCGTTGAGCTCCCGCGTGAGGCGCCCGGGAACGCGGATGTGTGGCACCTGTACGTGGTGCGGGTCCAGCACCGGGACGCCGTCCTTGAGTCACTGCACGCGGCCGGGATCCAGGCAGGAATCCACTACCCGGTTCCGGTGCACCGCAGCGGGGCATATGCGGGCCGGACTATCGGTTCATTCCCCGTCGCCGAGGAGGCTGCCGGCCGGATCCTGTCGCTTCCGCTGTTCCCGCATATCACTGCCGAACAGCAGGAACGGGTTGCTGGGGCGCTGTCATGCGCAGTGGCGAAGCCGTAGCCCTTTGAGGACCACCGTGAGGGGACGACGATGAAGCGGCCCGGCCCGGCATCCGTCCAGGAGGCCGCGCAGCAGAACCCGTCCGGTGCCACCTCGGCACTGGGCTGGAGCCTGCTGAACACCGCGGTGGCCAGGTTCGGCACGCTGGGAATTGGCATCGTCCTGGCCCGCTTGCTGGGCCCGGACTCATACGGCAGCTTCGCGGTTGCCATGGTGGCCTTGCTCGCCGTCCTGACCATCAACGAACTGGGGGTAAGCCTTGCCATCGTGAGGTGGCCGGAGGATCCCGCACGGATCGCACCGACCGTGACCACCATCTCGATCCTCTCCAGCGCGGTGCTCTGTGTGGGCGGCCTTGCCGCCGCCCCATGGTTTGCGGACCGCATGGGCGACCCCGGTGCAACTGACGTGGTCAGGGTCATGGTGTGCTGCGTCCTGGTCAGCGGTGTCGTCGCTACGCCGGCAGCACTGATGCAGCGGGCATTTGACCAGAGAACGAAGATGCTCATCGACCAGGTGAATGTCTGGGTGGGGGCCATCGTCTCGATCTGCCTGGTCTTGGCCGGCGTGGGCGCAATGAGCCTGGCTGTCGGCCGGCTGGCAGGGACGGTGGCCGGCGGGCTGCTCTTCGTCCTCAAGTCGCCGCTCCCCCTGCGCCTGGGCCTGGACCGCAGCGTCCTGATGCCGCTGCTGCGGTTCGGGCTTCCCTTGGCAGGGACCAGCATCATCGTGTTTTGTGTCGGCTACCTGGACCAATTGGTGACAGGCAGCACGCTCGGTCCGGTCAGGTTGGGAATGTACGTCCTGGCCTTCAACCTCTCGAGCTGGCCGGTGACCATGTTCTCCCAGCCGCTGCGAAGCGTGGCTCCCGTGGTGCTTTCCCGGCTGCAGCATGACCCCGAAAGAATGCGCTCCACAGTGACGGCCCTGATCGGCGTGATGACGTGCGTTGTCTTCCCTGCCGTCACGTTCCTGGCAGCAGAGTCCGAAACCATCGTCCGGATTGTGTACGGCGATGTCTGGGCGGGTGCAAGCGCCGCCCTGTTTTGGCTTGCCATGGCGGCGGGACTGAGGATCCTGTTCGAGCTGATCTACGACTACCTGGTCGTTGCGGGAATGACAGGGTCCATCATGTCCATTCAGGTGTGCTGGCTGGTGGCCCTGATACCGGCCCTGATCCTCGGCGCCGGCTCCGGCATCGCCGGCGTGGCCATGGCCCAATTCCTCGTCGTCGCCGCGCTGGTCCTGCCCCTGTACCTCTGGCGGTTGCGCGCCGTGGGTGTCCCGCCGATCAGGGTGCTCCGCCAACTGCTGTTGCCCTCGGCCGCCTCGGCAGCGCTGTTGGCCGTCTCCGCCCTCCTCGGCCGGATGGAACTCGCCGTCCCATGGGCGCTGCTGATCTCCGGGGCTGCTGCCGGCTCCATCACTGCGGGCCTGCTGTGGGTCAAGCGCACCGACGTTGCCACGTTGAAGAAACTGGGGAGGAGCGGGGGCCTTGCAGAGCATCAGCGGTAACCGGGACACCTTTGAAACCCTGGTGGCGACTGCAGGCCTCCTGGCGGCAGCCGGGCAGTGGGAGCGGGCGGCGGTGCAGGCGCAGCTTGCCGCCCGCTTCGCCTGGACCGACCACACCGGCTATTTCGGCCACCAGGGGCTGGAAGACGTCCTGGGCAAGCTCCGGTACTCGATTGCACACCCCCTGCCCGCGGCACCGGGGAAAGCGGCCAGGCGCCGGGTGGTCCACGTGGCCACGCAGCTGTACGGCACCGGCGGCCATACCCAGAGCATTGCGCACTGGATCCGGCAGGATCCGGACTCGCGCCATCAAGTGGTTGTCACCCGCCAAGGCAGCACCGAATGTCCGGCCAAAATTGCGGCCTGCCTTTCGGATCCCCGGGACCTGCTTCTCCTGGACCGCCGGCACGGTGGACTGATCAAGAGGGCCGCCGAATTGCGCCGGATCATCGCGTTGGCCGACGTCGTTATCGTGCACGCACACCCGCACGACGTCGTCCCTTCCCTCGCGTTAGGCGTCCCCGGCACGGCCCCCGCCGTGTACGTCAACCATGCCGACCACGTCTTTTGGCAGGGGACGTCTGCCGCTGCCCTCGTCCTGTGCCTGCGGGAAAGTGGTCGGGACCTGGCCGTCCACCGCCGGGGAATGGATGCCAACCGCTGCGTGGTGGCCAACCGGCCACTCGAACTTGCACCCGCCGGGGCAGCCGATGACTCGCAGAAGTCGGCTGCACGGACCGGCTGGGGCGTCCAGGATACGGATTTCGTGGTGGTGTCTGCCGCGGCAGGCAGCAAATACGATCCCGTCGGCCCGGACTCGCTGATAGACCTGTTCCGGTCGTTCCTGCTCCGTCGGCCAAATGCGCGCCTCCTCGTCGCGGGCCCTTCGCCCACCGGAGCCTGGGCCGCGGCGGCGGCTGCCACCGGCGGAAGAATCCGTGCCGTCGGGAGGCTCGCCAACATCTCAACACTGCTGTCCATCGCCGATGCCTACGTGGACTCCTTCCCCTTCGCTTCGCTGACATCAATGCTGGAGGCCGGAGCACACGGGCTGCCGCTGGTGACGTTCAGGGGCCATCCGGCCGAATGCGCAGTCCTTGGATCGGATACGCCGGGCCTGGAGGACCTACTCCTCGCGCCGTCGACACCCGCAGGGTTTGCGTCCGCCCTGGCTGGACTGGCAGATTCGGATTCCACCAGGACGGCGCGGGGGGCAGCCACCCGAACGGCAATCCTCGACGGCCACAGCCCCTCAGCCTGGCGGGAGACGGCGGAACGGGTCTATGCCCAGGCCGCCCTGGCGCGAACTGCTCCGGTTGCGACCGTGCAGACTCCCTGGGGAGAGGGACCTCTTGACCGGCTGGTGGGGTTGGTGCAGCAGGAAACCGGGTTTGCCGGACTGGACGCGGCCTGGGCGGACATCATGCCCTTGCTTGGAACCCCACAGCGCATCAAACAGTGGGCGGCCTGGCGCACGTCACCCCATGTTGGCCTCGCACAGTTGGTTCCGGACCGGAGCCGCGCGTGGATGTCAGACACGCGCAGGCGCCTCATCCAACCTTCATAGCCAGTGGTGTCGAGCGGGGGGTGCGGTAGTGTGCCTCGGCCGCATCGACCCCGGGGCCCGTGAGCAGCCATGGTCCGGTATTTTCGTGGAATCCCAGGATGACCCTCCGTCCCTCCAGCGCGCCGACCACCTCACCGGCCGTATCAATGCTGATGTTGGTCACGGCGACGGTGGAGTCCGGCCCCTTGGGCCGACACCAGGGCAGCAACGGCAACCGCATCCACTGCCAGGAAGCGGAACCGGACACCTCGCCGGCCCAGTTCCAGGGGCTCGCCCAGTTCATGCCCACCGGCGCTGCGGGGAAGCACATTGATCACCGTGGCAGTGCCGACGCCGGCGGCGGTGCAGATGTCGTCGATGTCGCGGCGAAGGTCGCCGAGGACCGTTACCGGGCGCAGCGGGGATTTGTTGCGGAGCTTGCGGGCAGATACCGATTCCCGGAGCCATCGGTAACGCCACTTCTGCGAGTTCACCAGGCCGGCAAGGACGGAGGGAACGCGGGGGCGTTGCTGCACGGTGCCGCACGTGGTCACGATCGGCAGTTGATCCGGATACGCTCCGGCTATCCACAGGTGTGCCTCAGCCAACCGGTCCAGATTGATGCTGAGGCTGTTGTGGGTCAGGGGAATGTTAGCCACCGCCACGCGGCTGCCTGTGGACCGAAGCCGGGCTCCGTATTCCACAGCGTAGGCGTGCCATGACAGGTCCGGCTCCTCGCTCAGCGGCTGCCGGCGGATTTGGTCCCGCCGCATCATGAACAGCACTTCATCCAGGCTGTCCACATCCGCCAGGCCCGTCTCCTGGTGGCCGGACAGAACGATGCGGTCGCGGATCAGCCCCAGGAGGCGGCCTTCTCCGGTCATTCCGGTTGCGCCGACCATGCCCAGGGACAGATCTGCCATCATGGCCGCGGCAACCCTCTCCAACGCCGGGATGGAGTGCAGGAACACATCCTGGTGGACAAAAACCACCACATCGTTCCGCGCCAATGCAGCGCCGTGGTTCAAGGCCGCTCCGGCGGAGGAAAACTGCCGTGCCGTATTGTCCACGGGCAGGTAGTCGAGGTCCACCGCTTGACGGCGGCCTGCCTCAACGGAAGCCGTGAGGCACTCCTGGAGCACTCCCGGGTTGTTGAAGACGCAGACCACAGAGACCGGGACGCGCCGCTCCTGGTCAGCGTTTGACCGGGACATCGGAGCGCTGCTCGTCGAAGGAAAGGTCCTGCAGCTCGTGCTGTGGCAGCAGGAACGGCGAGTCATGCATGCCTGCCACGGCATATTTCCGGGGCTTCCTGTCCTCC
Source organism: Arthrobacter sp. SLBN-112 (assembly GCF_030944625.1). Lineage (NCBI taxonomy): Bacteria > Bacillati > Actinomycetota > Actinomycetes > Micrococcales > Micrococcaceae > Arthrobacter > Arthrobacter sp. SLBN-112. The sequence goes on along the minus strand of NZ_JAUSXY010000001.1, from coordinate 851,379 downwards.
ACTGACCGTGCCCTCACTGCGCTGCCGCCGCCCGGTTCCCCGTCACCGTCCATGGCGGAGGCTTCCGGTACGGCGTGGCGGTCCCCGGAGCGCCTGCGCCGGGACACCGGCTTGGCCTTGTCCGCGGCGTCCTTCTTGGCTGCCCGCGAACTTTCCAGCATCCTGGCGATTGAGACAGCGCCAAACAGGAGGATGACCCCGCCAATCAGCACTACGATCATGGAACGGAGGCGACTGGAGAATTGCTCTGTCGCCTTGCTGGGCGGGTCAATCTGAAGAGCCGTGAAGAGATACCGGTCGTCAGCCCCGTTGACTTTCTGTGCATCCCGCAATTTGGCGGTGAGACGCTGGCCCAGGGCTTCGGCGGTGGTAATGGCCAACTGCGGGCTGGATCCCGTGGCCTCCATCCTGATGAGTTGGCCGGCACCAGTGGTGGCCGGCAGGGTCACGGTGTAATCCGGTGACAATCCGGTGGCCTTGAGCGAGTCGGCGACGTCGGTCGAACTCAATTTCGTCGCCATCACCTGGGTGATCAGGGAGCTGTCCGCCGAGCGCAGGTAGGGGTTGTCCGAGTTTGCAGCGGCGAGTGCGGGGTCGGTGCGCATTTCTTCCACGCTGGGCACCCGGGGCGTCACCAGGACGTAGACGGTCGAAGCCATGTAGCTCCGGGGCGCATAGAAGAAGACATAGGCGGCCGCTACAAGGGTGAGCACGACGACGGTAATCATCGAGACCTTGTGGCGCCACAGGATTTTGAGAACCGAGACGGGAGTCATGGGAGCCTTTCAGATTCTGCAAGGTTGGAGCCTTGTTCCTTGGTAGTCGGGCCAAGTGCCCGCCGTTCGCCGGCGACGAGCAACCAGACCGTTCCTGAGAGCCCGACGCACATGGGGTAGACGAGTGCGAGGACGGGGAAGCCCAGGGAGTCAAAGGCGGCTGACGCGGGAGCGGCCACCAGGCAGGCGGCCGCGACTGCTGCCGCCAGTGTCTTCAAGCGTTCTTCCTTGGCGTTGAACGCTGCCAGCCAGGCCGCGATCCCCGGAACAACCATGTACAGAAGGAGTGCCAGGAATCCTGGTACGCCCATTTCGACGATCGTTTTCAGGTACTGGTTGTCAAGGACCTCGATGGCGTTCCGCGCCAGGTACGCCCCGGGGCCTATTCCAAGCCAAGGCCGGGCGGACACCATGGCTTCCACCCTGGGGTAATCCTCGAGCCTTGCGGTGATGGAGGGGTCGGCCGTCCCCGCCGTGACGGACCCAAACAGCGTTGCGACGAATCCGGGCACTGCCAGGAACAGGAGTGTGGCAGCACCGGCGAACCCCAGGACCGTCCACTGCCTGGACCTGGAGGGCAGGAACGGGAAGAAGACCAGGGCCACGGTCAGCACACCCAGGACCGCAGAGCGGGAGATCGTCGCAGCGATGGCGAACACGATGAAACCTGTCCCTGTCCAGTGCATCCATTTGCGGCCCGACCTGTCATACAGCGCGCGCCAAAGGGACAGGGGAAGGAGCATGGATGCGATGACTCCCAGCTCGATGGGATGGAAGGTGCTGCCGGCAACCCGGAGGAAGCTTCCGCGTTCCTGGAACGGCTGGTTCCCGCCGTTGTCCTTGAAACCCGGCAGTACCCCTTGGAACCACGCCATGGGGTCCACGTGGGTGGTGAACTGGATTACCGCCACGATGCTGCAGAAGACGGCACCGCGCAGGAGCGAACGCACCAGCATCATCGCCGCGTCGACGGTCCGCGTTGTCTCAGTCGTCACCAGCACCAGCCCGGACGAGGCGACCATCAGCAACATCCAGCGGTCCGCACTCGCCCGCGTTGCATCGGTAGTGCCCCCGCTGATACCCACGTACATGGCGGCGTAGGAGGCGCAGGACACCGCGAAGAGGGCTGCCAGCGCGAACCGGCCCGGATGCTCCCGGTCGATGGTCTTGTGGAGGCCAAGCATGACGGACGTTACCCACAGCGCGAAAACCAGCAGCGCGAGTATGTGTGCCACGTAGCCTGCGGCACCCAGCGGTTCCAACACCAAATTGGAGGGGAAGACAAAACAGGCCACAGCCGTCACCCGCAGGAGCAGCGGTGGTTTTTGGTCCGCGCCGTCAACGCGCAGGGGTTCGTCCAGTCGGACTTCCGGACCCAGCACGGATGGAGCTGGCAGATGCTTTCCCACATCCCCCCAATCTTCCTGCCGGGGTTGAAATACCCTTACACACGCAATGTTGAGAGTGATAGCGTAGCTCCAAAATCACTATTTGTCGCCGCATATTTCCCTTTTATCCAGTATGACATTTGACCCATGATTTTACGACAGGAAATACCATGAAAACCCTGTTCGAAGCACCTCCAATAACCGCTCAGGGCATGCGTAATTCCACAAAATTCATCAAGAAAACCGCAATTCTATTGACTTGCCTTTTAGGAACGTCATGCATGTCGTCGAGCGCCTTCTCGGCGTCCTCAGGATTAGCTCAAGATCCGCTGCCTGAGGGAATCAGCGTCCTCGGCGTCGACGGCGGCGCGGACTTCTACGGAAGGTTCTCGCCAACGTTGCCGGCTGACCAGAACTTCTTTCCGCTCGGAGTTTGGTTTGAAAGCGTCCTGCAGGAATCGGATATCGCAGCGGACCGCGGTGCCGGCCTGAACACCTACGTACAACTCACCGAGGACTCGAATGTGGAACTGGTGCGAAGCAGCGGCCTTCATGCCCTCCCCTCCACCGTGGTTCCCGGTGCTTCCGGGTTCGTGGTCTCCGACGAAGTGGACATGTGGGCCGGCGGGGGGAACGCGACGTGGACCGGCAAGTCCCAGGGTGAAGGTGTCATCTGCGCTCCCGCCGGCTCCGAATGTGGTTATACCGTCCAGGAGGCGCTGGTAAAACTATTCCCGTCCCAGGCGTTGCTCTATTCCAATTACGGCAAGGGCGTTACGTTCCAACTGAAAGATCCGCAGGCCGCCCAATTCGTCAACAGCTACCAGGACGTCGTCTCCGCGGATAACTATTGGTTCACGGATCCCTACATTTGCAGCCATGTGGAAGGCGGGGCGGTTTTCGCCGACGGGCGTGACCTCACCGACGCTGAATGCCGCACCGGTGCCCACTACGGCTGGACGGTTGACCGGGTACGGTCCCTGGTCCAGCCTGCAGGCTCCAAGCCGGTCTGGGCGTTTGTTGAGGTGGGCCACCCATTTTCCGAAAGTGATTCACTCACCATCAGTCCGGCCCAACTTCGGTCCGCGGTGTGGAGCAGCATCATCCACGGCGCCCGGGGAATCGTCTATTTCAACCACAATTTTGGTGGCCAGTGCCAGTCCCAGCATGTGCTGCGGGATGAATGCGGCACCGCCATCCGTCCTACGGTAGCCGCAGTGAACCAGCTCATCACCAAACTGGCTCCGGCGCTAAATACGGGTTCGGTGACAGGGCTGGTAACCGCAAGCAGCAAGGACGTCGACTTCTCCGTGAAAGCCAGTGCGGGCCACTTTTATGTTCTGGCGGCGTCTACGCGTCCCGGCCCCCAATCGGTGACCTTCTCTGTACGCTGCGGCGGACCAAACCAGGCAGACGTACTGGACGAAAACCGTTCAGTGCCGGTGGCGAACCACACCTTTACGGATACCTTCAGCGACGCCAATGCGGTGCACATCTACCGGCTCAACGGTGGAAACACCTGCGGTCTTGGCTGAGGCCGCGCTCCCCGGCCTCGTGGAAAACGGCCCCGAAGGCCAGGCGTCAGGACACTTTCCATGCAGCCCTGGCAGGGGTGGGCCCGCGACGCCGGATTGCGCCACGGGCCCTTGAGCTGCCCTGCCTGCTATGCCTGCCCGCCCACTAGGGAGTGGTGACTTCCACATCCACCCAGTAGTTGGTGGCGTTCCAGGTGTTGCCGGGGAACCCTCCTGCGCCGTAGGCATAGACGCCATTAGGACCGCTGGTACCGTCCGCCAAACCGTGGAGGATGCCACTGTCCGCTGACTTGCCGGCGAAGAATGCGCCGTCCGCCGAGTAATACCCATTGGGCGCCAGGTACGAAACCACGTAGACCGTATTGGCGCTGATCGGAATTGGCGTCGCGAACGTTGCCCGCTGCCATCCCGAGGCGCCCTCGTTGGTGAACGTTACCGATCCCAGCAGCTGGCCGCCTGAGGTCCAGAGCTTGCCAACGTGCGTACCCGTGTTCTGCGGTCCCTTGTAGAAACGGACCGCCGTGACGGTGGCGTTGGTGTCAGAGGTGAACTTCATGCCCAGTTCCACCGATGAGTTGTCCTGGGCGGTGACGGTGGATGGAACCGCGGTGGGTGCGAAGACGCTGCAGGGGCAGCCGGCCGTTGGTTGCGGGGCTGTCGTGAACGACCAGGTGTACGGCGATGCCATGGCCTGTCCGTTGCTTCCGGTGGCTCCGGATACCGTGGCCGTGAATGTTGTGCTGTAGGCCAGCGCGGCGGCGGGGGTGAACACCGAGGTGTTGGTCAACGTGTCATAGCTGAGGGTGCCCGGCACGTTGGTGTTGGCAGCGTCCTTGACGTTGAAGACCACGGTGCTTGGGTCAACTGCCCTGTCGTACGTCGCCTTCACCGTGGTGGTGGTGGCGACGTTGGTGGCACCGGCGGCCGGCGAGGTGGACGACACCGTGGGAACACTGACCGACGAGGACCCGTTCAGCACCACATCAACCCAGTAGTTGGCGTTGTTGTAGCTGCTGGAAGGGAACGCGGACGTGCCGTACCGGTACACGCCGTTGAGTCCGTCCACCCCGCTGGCCAGGCCATGAAGCGGATAGTTGTCCACGCTCTTCGTAAAGAACGCTCCGTCTGCCGAGTAGTGACCGTTGGGTGCGTAGTACGAAACGATGTAGGTCGTGTTGGCCTGGATGGCCACCGGTGTGGAGAAGTTTGCCTGCTGCCAGCCGGACCCCGACTCTCCGGTAAAGGTCACGCTGGCCAGCAACTGCCCTCCGCTTGTCCACAGCTTTCCGGTATGCGTCCCGGTGTTCTGGGAACTCTTGTAGAACCGGACACCGGTGACGTTTCCGGCAATGTCCGAGCGGAATTTCATCCCGAGTTCAACCGAAGATCCGTCCGGCTGGTCAATCGTTCCGGGCAGTGCATTCGAGGCAAATACGCTGCATGGGCAATTGGCCGTGGGCTGGGCCACTGTGGTGAAGGTCCAGCTGTAGGGCGCGGTCATTGCCTGGCCCGCCGCATTTGTCGCCCCGCTGACGGTCGCCGTGTACGTGGTGTTGTAGGACAGGGCGGAGCCCGGCGTGAACGTCACGGTGTTACCTGAGTAGCTGCTGGTACCCGTCACATTTGTAGTTCCGGCCTGCAAGGTGAAGGTAATGCTGCTGGCGGTGACCACCTGGTTGAACGTGGCGCTTGGTGCCGTGTTCACGCCAATCGCCGTCGCCTTGTCTGCCGGCAGCGTTGACGTCACTGCGGGCGGAACGGGTGCGGTTGCGGTGGTAAACGTCCAGGTGTAGGGGCTTGCCATCGCTTGGCCGGAACTGTTTGTGGCACCGCTGACAGTTGCCGTGTACGTGGTGTTGTACGCGAGCGGGCTGCCGGGCACAAAGGTGGAGGTGTTGGTTGCGGAGTTGTAGTTGGTTGTCCCCGGCACCGTGTTCCGGGACGGATCCAGCACGCTGAAGACCACCGAGGTGGGCACCACTGCCTGGTTGAAGGTCGCTGCCGGGGTCGCGGAGATGGGCACTCCGGTGGCCTGGTTTGCCGGCGATGTGCTGCTGACGGCCGGAGCGGGAGGCGGTGCCCCGGTGGTGAACGTCCAGCTGTAGGGACTGGCCATTGTTTGCCCGGCCGCATTGGTTGCACCGCTGACGGTCGCCGTGTACGTGGTGTTGTAGGCCAGCGCGGCAGAGGGGGTGAAAGTGACGGTGCCTGAGCTGTAGGCGGCGCTGCCTGCCACTGCAGTGTTGTCCGGATTCTTCAGCGTAAACGTGATGCTGCCGGCCGTGACGGCCTGGTTAAAGGTGGCTGACGGCGCTTTGGTGATGGCCACGTTGGTGGCGGCATTGGCAGGGTCGGTTGAAGAGACTGCCGGCGGCACTGATGCCGACGGAACGAACTTGACGTCCACCCAGTAGTTCTCGGCGTTGTACGAGGACTGGGGGAATACGCTGCTGGCCCCGTAGGTATAGACGCCGTTGCCCGAGCTGGGCGTGTTCCTCAGCCCGTGCAGCACGCCGCTGTCCAGGGACGAGTGCCCGGCCGGCATGGGCGACGGGTTTGGATACATGAAGCCGGCCGCCTGCGCATAGTGTCCCTGGGGAGCGAAGTAGGAGACCACATACGTGGTGTTTGCCGTGATGGCCACGGGTGTGGCGAAGTTGACCGTTTGCCAGCCTGTTGCCGTCTCGCCGGTGAACGTTGCCGAGGCCAGCCGGGTTCCACCCGATGTCCACAAACTGCCAACGTGCGTTCCCTTGTTGAGGCTTGACTTGTAGAAGGAGACGCCGGTGACGGTTCCAGCGGTCTGGGCGGTGAACTTCATCCCGACTTCCACACTTCCGCCGTCACCGGAATCCGGCGTGTCGGGGATCATGCTGGACCCGAAGATGGAGCACGGGCACGAGACGTTGACCGACGCCCCGGACCCCGGCACCTCGATATTCCCTGAATCATCCGTGGCACGGGTCTTCACGGCCACTGCCGGGCTGCCGTGGACTGTCCAGGTGTAGGACCAGTTGGTGGTACCGGTTGCCGGGTGCCATGTGGTTCCACCGTCGGTGGATACTTCGACGCCGGCAACCACCCCGCCGGCGTCGGACGCCGTTCCCGAGATGGTGACGCCGGAACCGTCGGCCAGGGTCTGGCCGTTCAGGCCCGATGTGATGGTCGAAACGGGGCTGGTGGTGTCGGTGGACTTTGACGCGGCCACCAGTCCCGTCATCAGGGTGGTCGGCTGGACACCCATGTCGGCGAACAGGTTGACGGTGGCCTGCTGCATGTTCTTGTCGGGCGTGCTGGTGGGAATGGTGAAGTTGTCCAGGCCGTAGGCCCATTGGACTGTGCCTGCGCCAAAGACAAGCGCGCCGCTGGGAGCGCGGTACATGATCAGGTTGTGTGTTTGGCTGGACGCGGCAGTGCTGCTGCCATAGTCCGTGAACGCCTCGGGGACGGAAACGGTGGTGGCGGACAATTTGAACGCGCCGGCGGGCCGGAAACCGTTGTCGGCGTCGATGTCCCACTCGTAACCCAGCGTGTCCAGGCCGCTTCCGAGGGTGAGTGACTGCGTTCCCGTCAGTTTGGCGGCCGCAGTGTTGCGCCACAGCCGCATCCCCGCGTACTGGGCGGGGACCTTGATGTCCGCGGAGCCGGAATTGACCAGGAAGAACTGGCCGGTCAGCGAGTTCTCCGGGTTCCCGCCACCGGTTGAGGTGCCGAAGCGCGGGTCGCGCCAGGTACCGGTCCATTCAACGGGGTCTACGGGCGTGTTGTAGTGGGTGTCCTTGTATGAGACCAGTGTGCGGCCGGAGGTCTGGCTGCCATCGATCGAGGCCTCCCAGCGGGTGCGCCAGAACGCTTCGTTGCCGCTGAAGAAGGCCAGGTTGACTCCTGCGTTCCGGGCGGCCTCCACGTTGGTTCGCTGTGTTCCGCTCCAGTACTCATCGTGTCCGGAGGACATGAACATCTTGTGGTTGAGCAGCAGGGTGCCGCGCGTCGCCGTGTCCAGGCCGCTCATGTAGCTGACGTCGTAGCCGTTCGCCTCCAGGAAGCGGATCATCGGGTATTCGGTGTCCATCAGCCAGCTGTGGCCTTGGTCGCCCGTGGAAAGGAACGGCCGGTTGTAGGACACCTTGAACGCTGACTTGTAGGCCTGCGGATTGCCGGTGGGGCACGCCACCGTGCATTGGTAGAGGCTGTTGCCGCCGTAGGTGTTGTAGGCCTGCCACGTTGTGTCGGACGTCTGCACCACGATGCCGCTCTTGCTCGCGTCATTGCGCACCACGAAGGGAATCATGCTGTCCCCGCCCGTATCGTTCCGGACCAGGTGGGCGAAGTAGACGCCCGAGACAGCGGACGCCGGGACTGTCCAGGACGCCGACACTCCCCAGTTTCCACAGTCAACCAGGCCCGTTCCGGACTGGGTCAGGCAAGCGGGCTGGGTCTGGGGCAGCTTTGCCGTCAGGGGAATGCTGGCGGCGATCTTCCGGGCCCCGTTTCCCTGGTAATAGCCAAACCGAAGAATGTCGATGTGATAGGCGCTGGCGGTGGTCTTGATCTTGAAGCTGATGGATTCGCCAAGGTTGACGCTCATCGCCGTTCCGAACCCCTGGATGGACGCGTCGCCGGATCCGGAAACCTCCCAGTCTGAGGAGGGCGTGCCGGGCAGCGAGTTCTCACAGGCGACGGCGCTGGCAACGGGGGGTGTGCAGGCGTCGGCGTGGGCCGCCGGCGCCTGGGAAAGCGTGGAACTGAAAGACAACATCGCGGCGATGAGGAACAGTACGGAAAAACTTGCTGCCGTACGCAGTCTGCCTTCAACGGGCTTTGATTTTGCAAACACTTTAACTCCAATTCGAGACGTTAATAGCCATTTGGGCGCCAGGTGCCTGCACTACCCGAATCAAGGAATAGGCGGCCATTGAGGAATGCGGGAATGAAATTTCGCCAGGGTAATTCCGGGAATTCAACCCGAGCCCACTCCCCACGACTGCAATTCATAATTGCGGCTGCTGTCGTCCCGCTCCCAGGCGGGGCTTTTTCGGCGTCGGGCCGCACGGCCCGCAAGGGCGAAGACGGCATACACTGCGGCATCCATCGCGGAGCCGGGGCCCTTGATTGAATGCCCCAGTTGCCCCAGCGTCCTGCCCGCATGGGCACCCGGAACATCGCGGAGTTCGGAATTCCCCCGATACACGCGCTTGAGGGTGGAGAGCAGTGCCCTCCCGGTCCGCGGTGTATGGACAGTCACCGGCGGACAGGCGATCGTTGCTTTTTCGGAGGCATCGAACAGCCGGTCGATGTAGCAGTCGTCGGCCGTGACGGGCGGGAATTCACCCAGCCGTTCATGGCCCTTGCGGCTCAGGCCGTAGACGCCTGCACCCCACATCGACGCCGATGCCTGCGGAAGCCGGTTTCGTGCCCGGTAGTAGGCGCGGACCGCCCAGGAGGCGCCCGCCGTGTCGTAGGCGAAGGCGGGCCGGGCGCACAAGGGCCCGTCGTCGTCGGAAAGTGCCTCCAATGTGGCACGCAGCGCTGCCGCCGGTACCTCGATGTCGGCGTCCACGTACAGCCTCGGCCACCGGCCGGCGGCTTGGTCGCCGGCGTTGAGGGCAGCGGTCTTGGACGCCTCTTCCACGGTGACCACCCGGACGCCTGGAACGGCACCGGCCACGGCCTCTGTCCCGTCGGTGCATCCGTTACAGGCAACCACTACGTCCACGTTCCCGCCGGCGAGGGGCCCCTTGAGTGCTTCCAGCGTCCGTCCGAGGACCGAGGCTTCATTGTGGGCCGGAATGATGACCGTGCCGGAGGGAAAATCCCCTTCCTGCTCCGGGCGGCCCGGATAGGCAACGGCGTGGGGCAGGTCGGCCCACCGGGACTCCCTCGCGATCAGTCCCAGGATTCCCCGGTGGGCCGGCAGCGGTGCGCGCAGCAGGGCAGAAAGTACGACGGCGGCACGGAAGGTGCTTGCGTAGCTGCCATGATGGAATTTGCGGACATAGCGGATCCGGTTCGCCCCCATGAGCGCATCGAGGGACGGCGAGCTCCCGGACGCGCCACGGGAGTGGACCATGGCTGCAAGGGGCTCGAACCAGACGGCGGCCTTGAGCTCCCGGACGCGGTGCAGGTAGTCCGTCTCTTCCGAGTACAGGAAGTAGGACTCGTCCCAACCGCCAACCTGCTCCGCGATGTCGGAGCGGATCAGCAGCGCAGCCCCGGTGGCCCAGTCCACTTTGTGCGGGTGGGCGTAGCTTTCCGCGTCGAAGTCCATCTCCGTCAGCCACCCCGGACGTCCTCGGAACCTGCTTCCCAGCAGGGCGTCGCCCAGCGCGCGCGAGATGCTCGGCTCCCGGCGCAGCGAGGGGTAGACGCTTCCATCATCGTCACGCAACAAGGGCACCACCACTCCCGCGCCGGTGCTCTCCATGGACTTCCGCAGAGCCAGGACCGCTCCCGGGCAGAGCCTGAGGTCCGGGTTGAGGACCAGGTAGGCATCCGCACTTCCCGCTTTCGAACAGGCCGCATTGATGCCGCCCGCGTACCCGAGGTTTCCCCCGGTGGCGAAGGCGGCCACGCCCGGAAACTCCTGCAGGCAGGAAAGCGTCTCCGGGTTCGGCGAGTTGTCCGCAACCAGCACTTTGATGGACTGCTCCCGGGTCTGGAGCCGGAGGCTCTCCAGCAGCCCGCACACGTCCGCACCATTGTTGTAGGTCACCACCAGCGCGGCAACGTCGGCGTGTTCGTCGGTGGAGGTGAAGCCGTCTGCTGCGGCGCGGGTCCCGAGAAGGGAACCGGAATCGGCTTCAGGGACATCGCCCGAAGTCGCCTGCGGCGCACCATCTAAACTGTGCCGGCGAAGCTTCAGGTAGGCCTCCGGCCCCTCCACGACGTACCGTTTGGCAAGCCGCCTGGGTTCCATGGCCAGCCGCCAGGCCCATTCCAGGCCCATGTTGCTGACCTGGACCGGAGCGCGCCGGATGTGGCCGGCCAGGAAATCGATGACTGCCCCGAACGCAAGGAGGACCTTGGCCCCGGTCAGCTCCCCGTACTCGCGGATCCAGAGTTCCTGCCGTGGTTTACCCAGGCACACCACCAGGATGTCCACCCCCGCGGCCCGGATGTCCGCACACAATTCCGCGACGGCGGCGGTATCAGTGAGCATCGGGCGGGCGGGCGCCCACCACCCGGCCACGCGCAAATTGGGGCGCTCTGCTTCAAGCCGGGCGGCAACCAACTGCTGCGCTTCCGGACTGCCGCCCAGGAAACCGACGGACCGCCCCTGTGCCGCGGCGTCATCGAGTATTTGCCCGATCAGGTCACTCCCCGCAAGGCGCGGCCACCGTTGGCCTGTGAGTTCCTCCGCCTTGGACACCAGCGGGGCCCCATCCAGGAGGGCCAGCCACTCCAGCGACGGTACTCCCAGCGTTCCTTCCCAGCGGCTGCCCGTCCCGAAGTGGTTAACGTGGTCCAGGTTCGCCGACAGCACTCCCAAGGGGACTTCGGCGTTGCCTGCGGCGCGTTCCCTAATGGCTGCGAGGGCGTTTTCACGGCTCATCAGGTCCACCCTGACGCCGCCGAGCGTGACGGCCCGTTTCCGGGGACCCTCTAGGGCTGCTGTTCCCCGCGGTGCCACCAACCCGGCCATCCCCAGTTTGTGGATGCGGCGGGGCAGGCGTCCAAGTGCAGATGTCATTCCGGCTCCATGGTCACAGCGCAGGAGCACGTCGGCCGGAAAAGGGGTCTGCACTCCCCGTTTCAGCCGCGCACCGGTCACCCGGCACGGCACCTGTCGCATCTGTCAGTTGTCGACGGATGCCATCGGTTGGCAGGACTGCGAGGACCTGGCATCCGGCCCGGAACCGTGGGCCGGACACCCAACGGCATCCGTGTTTCCCCACCGTAGGCCGGGGAAACCCTCTAACCGGAGCCCGGTGGGCTACCTATGTGGGTACCCGCACGAACCTTTGTGGTGCCACAAACTGCCTGGCTATGCCGGCGTCCGGAAGAACAGTTCCGAGACGGCGGCAAGACGGAGGGGATCCTCCACTCCGCACAGCTCGCGTGCGGAATGCATGGACAGCAGCGGCACGCCCACGTCCACGGTCCGTATCCCCAGCCGCGTGGCCGTGAGCGGTCCGATGGTGGAACCGCAGGGCACCACATTATTGGAGACGAATTCCTGGTAGGGCACGCCCGCTTCGCCGCAGAGCCGGGCCCAGAACGCCGCGCCCAACGCGTCAGTGGCGTAGCGCTGGTTGGCGTTAATCTTCAGGAGCGGTCCCCCGTTGAGGACAGGATGGTTGGCGGGATCGTGCCGCTCGGCGTAGTTGGGGTGGACCGCATGCCCGGCGTCGGCTGAGAGGCAGAACGACGCCGCCAGGGCCTGGCGCCGCTGGCTCACCGTTGCGCCAAGGCCGTCCGAGATGCGCACCAGCACGTCCTCAAGGATGGGCCCGCAGGCACCGGAGCGCGAGTTGGAGCCGATTTCCTCATGGTCGAACGCGGCGAGGACCGCAATCGGTCCGCCGGCCGTGCCGGACCCCGCATGGGCAATCAGGGCCGCCAGCCCCGCGTGCGTGGCCGAAAGGTTGTCCAACCGCCCTGATGCGAAGAACTCCCCCTTGCCCCCGAAAACCGCAGGCGCCTGTGTGTCCGCAATGACGACGTCGTACCCGCCAATGTCCGCCGGATCGACGGAGGCACCGGCAACCGATGCGGCCAGGACGCCCAGCAGGTCCGAGTCCGTGGGATTTCCCAGCCCCCACACCGGGTTCATGTGGCGCTGTTTGTCCAGTGCGAGCCCTTCGTTCACAGCCCGGTCCAGGTGGATGGCCAGCTGCGGGAAGCGGAGCAGCGGTCCGGTGGCGGCCAGGTGCTCCGTGCCGTCGAGCATCACCAGCCGGCCCGCGAGCCGCAGCTCACGGTCCAGCCAGGAGTTGAGCAGGGGGCCGCCGTAGATCTCCACCCCGGCCTGGAGCCAGCCGTGGGCGCCGGTGGTGGGCTTCGGTTTGAGTTTGAAGGACGGCGAATCGGTGTGCGCCCCCAGGATGTTGAAGCCGGTGGCAGGTCCGGCTCCTTCGGGAACCACCCAGGCGATCAGAGCGCCGTCGCGGATCATGAAGAAGGAGCCGGGCCCGCCCTCCCACGGCTGCAGCTCGTCCAGGCGGAGGAAGCCGGCTTCCTCCAGCCGCCGGCCGCCCTCGTGGGCGGCGTGAAAGCTCGACGGCGATGCGCTGACATAGGCGCCAAGGTCCTGGATGTGGTCTGCGGCAGAGGAAGTCAAAGGCATGGTCCCGAGTCTAGTGCGGCCTACTCCACGGGTGCCGCGGCAGCCTCGGATGCCACGGCCGGTTCCGTTGCCGTTGCCGCGTCCTTGCGCCGGTAGCGCAGCACGCCCACGGCAACCACCACCAGGGCCAATGCGATGGAGAGCAGCAGTGATTCGCGGGTTGATTCCACGATCACCATGCCGATGAGCAGGGCCACGATGCTGACGATGGCTGCCCAGGTGAGGTACGGGAACAGCCACATCTTCAGCTGCAGGCCCTGGGCTGCGGCGCCCATCCGGCGGCGGAGGATCAGCTGGGACACGGAGATGACAAGCCAGACGAACAGGGCGATGGCACCGGAGGTGTTGACCAGGAAGAGGAACACCGTGTCCGGGGCGATGTAGTTCAGGCCCACCGTGACGAAGCCGACCACCGTGGAGGCGAGCACGGCCGCGGCGGGAACACCGCGCCGGGAGATCCGCATCCACGAGCGCGGGGCGTCACCGCGGGTGGAGAGCGAAAACAGCATACGACTTGCGGTGTAGAGCCCGGAGTTGAGGCAGGACAGGACGGAGGTCAGGACCACGACGTCCATGATGGTTCCGGCGCCGGGGATGCCGAAGAGTTCGATGACAGCAACGTAGGGGCTCTTGGCGACGGAGGCCGAGTTCCAGGGCAACAGGGTGACCACCACGGCGATTGAACCGATGTAGAACACCAGGATGCGCCACACGGTGGACTTCACAGCCTTCTTCACGGCGTCCACGGGGTTTTCGGATTCGCCGGCGGCAATGGTAGCGATCTCGGCGCCGAAGAAGGAGAAGACCACCACGAGGATGCCGGCCAGGACTGCGCCCGGCCCGTTCGGCATGAATCCTCCGTTGTTGACCAGGTTGCTCAGGCCGGGAGCCGGAACGCCGGGGATGAGTCCCAGGATGGCGGCGGCGCCGAAGACCAGGAACAGGACGATGGCGGCCACTTTGATGGACGCGAACCAAAACTCGAACTCGCCGTAGGACTTCACCGAGCCGAGGTTGGTCAGGGTCAGCAACACCATGAGGGCAAGGGCCCAGACCCACTGGTCGATGCCTGGCACCCACCGGTGCATGATGGCCGCACCTGCGGTGGCCTCGATACCCAGGACGATGATCCAGAACCAGGCGTAGAGCCAGCCGATGCTAAACCCGGCCCAGCGGCCCATTGCCTTGTCCGCATAGGTGGAGAAGGAACCCGTCTCCGGGTTCGCGGCGGCCATCTCCCCCAGCATGCGCATCACCAGGATGACCACCAGGCCAGCGGCTGCGTATGCGACGAGGATACCCGGGCCGGCCTGCTGGATCGCAGCCCCCGAGCCGACGAAGAGCCCTGCACCGATCACGCCGGCAATGGCGATCATGGACAGGTGCCTGGGTTTCAGGGACTTTGAGAGTTGCTGGTCAGCATGCATGGAAGTGCCGTCCTGTTGGGAAATTGCAGAGAGTGTGCGATGTTCGTTGATGCACCTCCGGCGGACCGTGTGATGCACCACATCGTCGTTTCACCCTAGGTCCGCCATTATGCCCCTTGCTTTGTGCACTCCAACAGATCTGGTTGCGTCCAACAGGACGGCACTCCAAGCAGGAACCACTAGAGGCAAATAATGTTTCCTGCCAGGCACTTTTGTAATGTGCCGGAAACCACGCGCCGGCCACGTCCGGGTGGCCGGCGCAGGGTAACCCCCTACACGTCCCGGCGCTTCAGCAGGACGGCGGCGATCAGGATGGGGATCACCACCCAGGCGCCCAGAACCAAGGCCGCCTGCCATGTTTCGAGGGTGTCCGGCACGTGCTGGGCCGCCGTCAACGGCTCAACCGTGTTGCCGGGCAGGTACTTCCTGGCTTCCTTGAAGAAGTCGCCGGGAATGAGCTGGAAAGCGATCGGTGCCACGAAGAAGATGCCCACCAGGCTCATGATGCCGCCGGCGGAGTTCCGAAGCAGCGTGCCCAGGGCCATGCCGATCGCGGCTACGGCCGCCACGTAGATGCTGTTGACCAGGAGCAGTTTCACGGATTCGGAGCTGCCCAGGTCCAGCTTGAGTCCGTAGTTGTCCAGAATGGGAACCGCCACCAGTCCCGCCGCCCAGGTGGAGATGGCCGTAACCGCGAAGGACACCACCATGACCACCACCAGTTTGGCCGTGAACGCGGGCAGCCTCTTAGGCACCGCCGCGAACGTGGACCGCGCCATGCCGGTGGTGAATTCCGAGCTCATCAAGAGCACGCCCAGGGAGCCGAGGATCAGCTGGGCGAAGGCGATGCCCGAAGTGGGCACGCTGATGGCGAGGTCCCCGCCTTGGGAAGCCGCCCGGACAGCCGCCTGCGGATCCCGCGAGGCCGCGCTGGCAAACTGGCCGGTGCCCCAGGCGGACAGCGCACCGAAGCCCACCATCACAACCGCGGTGGCCGCGAGCAGGATCAGCGTCGAGAGCAGGCTCCGGAACTTGATGACCTCCGAGTTGAGCACCCGGAGGAACGTGGGACCGGGCAGGGATTTCCCGTGGCCGCCGCGGCTGTGGCCTGCGGAGGACGATGCCGGTTCGGGCGAAGCCGTGGATTCTGTGGTCATGGCGCTCATTATTTGCTTACCTCCGCGGCGGGCAGGGAGTGGTATTCGACGTCGTCCTTGGTCAGTTCCATGTACGCTTCCTCGAGGCTGGCCGTGAGGGGCGTGAGTTCGTAGACCATGACCTGGCTTTCCAGGGCCGCCGCGGCGATCGCCTTGGGCTCCAGGCCGGTTACTTCCAGCAGTTCACGTTCCGGAACCTCGATGGAGGCGCCCCGGCCGGCAAGGAGCTGGTACAGCCGGTCAGGTTGGTCGGTGCGGACGCGGACGCGTGCCTGGCCCTTGCCGGTGATGATGTCGCGGATGGGAGCATCGGCGATCACCCGGCCACGGCCGATGACGATGAGGTGGTCGGCAGTCTGGGCCATCTCGCTCATGAGGTGGCTGGAAAGGAACACGGTGCGTCCCTGCCCGGCGAGGTAACGGACCAGGTTCCGCACCCAGACCACGCCTTCCGGGTCCAGCCCGTTGACCGGTTCGTCAAGGATGAGTGTCTGCGGGTCGCCGAGCAGGGCGGCGGCGATGCCCAGCCGCTGGCCCATGCCCAGCGAGAAGCCGCCGGCCTTCTTGCGCGCCACTGCGTCGAGCCCGGTCATCTCGATCACTTCGTGCACCCGGGCTTTGGGAATCCCGTGCGTGGCTGCCATGGCCAGCAGGTGGTTGTAGGCACTGCGGCTCGTGTGGACCGCTTTCGCGTCCAGCAGGGCACCCACCTGGCGCAGCGGCGCCGTGTGCTTGACGTACGGGAGGCCGTTCACTGTGACCGATCCCGACGTCGGCCGGTCCAGTCCCATGATCATGCGCATCGTGGTGGATTTTCCTGCCCCGTTCGGGCCCAGGAATCCAGTGACTTGCCCTGCCTTGACGGTGAAGCTGACGCCGGCGACGGCGGTCTTCGCCCCGTAGACCTTTGTCAGCCCGTTTGCCTCGATCATGAATAGTCCTTTTGACGGCAGCACGCGGCTGCGGATGGCGTTCTGTGGGAGTTCACTCCCCACGCTAACGGGGCCGCAGCCGCTTTTCGCCGGATTCAGGGATGATTCAGGGGAGAATCAGGGTTGCTCCGGGAACCACGCCTCCCCTGGTCAGGGGCGCGGGGAATAGTAGGTCAACGCCTTGCGCCGCACGGTGTAGGCGACCCGGCGCACTCCCGGCAGTGCTTCACCATCCACTGCCAGGGCCATGGGTGCGCCGTCCGCGTCGATGCTGACCTCCGTGGCCTCACGCAGGTGGGTGATCCTGGAGCTTGCCACGGTGCCGGTCAGTACGGCCCAGAGCAGGCGAACACGGGCGAAGGATTCGTCGGCGGTGATCAGTCGGACGTCCAGTAAGCCGTCGTCCATGACGGGCCGGATCAGCGGCGCGTGGTCCCGGGGGTAGTAGCGGCCCCGTCCGAGGTAGGCGATCCACACTTTGTGCCGGACGCCGTCCACGGACAGCGTGATCGGAGTTCCCGCTGCGAAGGTGCGGAACATGGCGACGACGCCGGCCAGTGGCTTTCCAAGCGCGGGCTGCAGGTGCTCCCGGCGCCGCACCAGATTGGGATAGAGCCCGATGCTCGATGTGTTCAGCATGACCAGTTTGGACACTTCGGGGTTGGCCGCCAGGCCGCGTTCCGCGGTCACCATGCCGATGTCCGCCAGCGCTGCCTCACCCTTGGTTGCCGCTTCCACGGCGTCCTTCAGGCTTCCGGTGCCCGCGTCCCGCGCGAAGTGGTTGAGGGTTCCGCCGGGCAGCACCAGCAGGGGGAGGGAGCGGTCGACGGCGGCAGCGGCCGCAGCGCCGACGGTTCCGTCGCCGCCCCACACACCCAGGGCACGGGTCCCGGGCACGTCGGCGGTTGCGTTGATTTGCTGCACCAGGTCATCTTCGGGCTGCACCGTGTTTATATGCGCCTTTGGGAATACTTGCTTGAGGGCGGCGGCCGTTTCCTCCTTGAAGGATCCACCCAGGGTGTTGACCACGATGCTGAGGCCTTCGCCGGCGGGCAGCCCGGGCGCCTCGGCCCAGGTCCGGGCTGTCTGCGGGATGGGCGGCCGGACAGGCCACCAGTGCCGGGTCACCAGAGCGGCGCCTGCGCCGAGCGCCGAACCGAAGATCACATCCGAGGGCCAGTGCGCGCCGGTGTGGACCCTTGAGTAGGCCACGCCGAGGGCCGCGGGGGCCAAGGCAGCCCCGAGCGCGGGCCGGACCAGGCCTGCGCCCACCGCGAAGGCGACGGCAGAAGCTGAGTGGCCCGAAGGCATGGAGGAGCTCTGGGGTTGGGGGTGGACGAAGCGGAACACCGGGAGGTGTTCCGGCTGCGGCCGGGTCCGGGGGAGCAGCGTCTTGAACACCAGGTTGGTGACGGCCGATGCGACGCCCTGGGCGATCAGCCCATGGACTGCAGCCCGCCGGGTCTTGCCGGGGAACAGCGCCAGGACGGCTGCGGTTCCGATCCAGAGCTTGCCCTGGTTGGCTGAAGCCGAAAGCCGACGGAAGAACGCGTCGTGGCTGCCTCCGGGAAGGTTTGAAACATGCTGGAGAAGGTACCTATCGACGCGGCTGGGCCAACTCCGGCGGCGGTGCCTGATGCTTTGCATGTGATCACCCTAAACCCAGGAGGCCCTGCCCCTCGGGCTCCGGTTCCTCCCTGCGCGGCGCCCTTGCTCCCGTCAGGGTTCTTTGGTGTCGTCGACCTGCAGGGGCCGGGCGGCACCGGCCAGCAGGAGCGCCACGAGGATCGGTGCCATGATCGCCAGCAGCGCGGTATGGATGCCCGTGAGGTCGCCGAGGTAGCCGAGCAGGGGTGGTCCGGCCAGGAAAGATATATAACCCAAAGTGGATACAACGGAGACGCGTGCTGCCGAATGCCTGGGATCATCGGATGCGGCGGACATTCCCATCGGGAATGCCAGCGCGGCGCCTACGCCCCAGAGGGCCGCTCCGATGCCGGCAAGCCAGATATTCTGCGCCAGGACGAAGAGACCCAGCCCCGCGGCCGCGGCGGCCATGCTGGCCCGCAGCACGGCAACCCGCCCGTACTTGTCGATCACCCGGCCGCCGAGGAAACGCATGGCCGTCATGGCCAGGACGAACAGGGCGAACATGAGTGCTCCCGTGGACTCCGATGTGGCCAGGCCGTCCACGGAAGCCTTGGCGATCCAGTCGTTGCCGGCCCCCTCGGTGAGGGTGGCTCCCAGGACTACGACACCGATCAGCAGTGTCCTGCTGTCCCGCCATGCAGAGGGGCCCTTGGCGGCCTTTGGTTCCCCGGGGGTGGCCGCGGTGGAAATGTGGGGGAGGAAGAAGCGCGGCGCGGTCAGGGCCACCAGCACCACGACGCCTGCGATGACCATCAGGTGCAGCGGAAGGTCCACACCCAGGCTCGAAAGGCCGGCGCCCACCAGCGCGCCCACAAACGCACCCCCGCTGAAGGCCGCATGGAATTGCGGCATGATGGTCC
Organism: Arthrobacter sp. SLBN-112; assembly: GCF_030944625.1. Lineage (NCBI taxonomy): Bacteria > Bacillati > Actinomycetota > Actinomycetes > Micrococcales > Micrococcaceae > Arthrobacter > Arthrobacter sp. SLBN-112. Next base: position 832,368 of record NZ_JAUSXY010000001.1, on the reverse strand, counting down.
GGCGAAGTTTGTGTTCGACGTCGGCCCCTTCGATGTTTTGCGCTACATCCCACAGTCCGATGCCGATGCCGAAGAAGAACAGCGATACCGCGGTTCCGGGAATGGACGTGGCTGACAGTGACATGGCAATGCCTGCACCCGCGGCCGCGGCCAGCAGCCCGGCGAAGCGGACGGTGTTGGCCGTGCCGATCCGGCCCACCACCATTCCCGCCGTGGGGAGTGCCAGAAGCGACCCCACCGCCGTGCACAGCAGCAGCGTGCCCATCTGGCCGGACGTGATGTGCAGCGTCTGCGTGACTGCCGGGATCCTGGCTGCCCAACTGGCGAACACGAGCCCATTGATGCCGAAGACCACAAACGTGGCCGCGGCCGCCGCTTTTAGTCCCGCATGCTGTTCAGTACCGGCATTGATGCTCATACGTTCACTACTTCCACGGAGTACTTGTCGAGTTGGGCTTGTTCCTGGCCACTGAATTTCCGGTCGGTCACGATCACGTCCACCTGGTCCAGGCCGCCGATGAGGACCCTCGCGTGCGCCTGCCATTTTGCCGCCGATGCGGCAACAATCACCCGTGCTGAAGAGTCGAGGCCGGCTCTCTTGAGAGCGGCATCGTCCAGGTCGTGGGCCAGGAGGCCGTCAGTGAAGTCCACGGCACATGGGGTGACCACGGCGGTGTCAAACCGCAGTGACCTGATGTTGGATTCGGCCAGGGGCCCCCGGAAACAGAGTTCACCGGGCACCAGGCTTCCCCCTGGCAGCAACAACGCCGGGCGGGAACCCGCCGCACTGTCCCCGCCGGCGGCCGCATTGAGCCCGGGCAGGGACATCGGCATCAGGGTCAGTTCCCGGCCGGTGACAGCACGGGCGATTTCGGTGGCCGTGCTTCCGCTGTCCAGCCAGACATGTTCGCGTTCCATCAGCAGCCCGGCGACGGCGGCGGCGATGCGCTTCTTCGCGTCCCGGTCCTCCAGCTCACGCAGTCCGTAGCCGGGGTTCTGCCCCTGCCCGATCAGGCTCCTGGCTCCGCCGTGGATCCGCCGGAGGACGCCGTTGCCCGCCAGTGTTTCGAGGTCGCGGCGGATCGTGGGCCCGGAGGCGTCGCAGGCCAGCATCAGCTCTTCCACGCTGACTTCGGCTTGTTGCCGGAGGATATCGGCGATAAGCCTGTGCCGCTCATCCGTCTTCATGAGCAAATGATATCAATTTCTGATCATTTGCTCATGAAGTTGTTCACGGCGTGGTCAGCGGGCGCGTTCCACCCGCTGTTCGTCCCAGACCGGCTCGGCTGATTCGTACACTTTCCCGTCCGATCCGAACACCAGGAACCGGTCGAACGTCCGTGCGAACCAGCGGTCGTGGGTGACGGCGAGCACCGTGCCCTCAAAGTGGTCAATGGCCCGTTCCAGCGCTTCGGCGGAGTGCAGGTCGAGGTTGTCCGTGGGCTCGTCCAACAGCAGCAGGGTGGCACCGCTGAGCTGGAGGAGCAGGATCTGGAAACGCGCCTGCTGGCCGCCGGAGAGGGATTCGTACTTTTGTTCCGACTGCCCTGCCAGGCCGTAACCATCCAGGGCGCCGGCGGCAGCCTCCCGGCCCAGCCCGGAACGGTGTTCGTCGCCGCGGTGCAGGATTTCCAGGAGCGTCTTGCCCAGGAGATCGGGCCGGACATGGGTCTGGGCAAAGAACCCGGGCCGGATCCGCGCACCGAGCTTGACGGTCCCTTCGTGCGGAACCTCGGCGATCTCGACGTCCGAGACGGGCAGGTGCTCGCGCTCGGGATCGGTTCCGCCGGTGGCGAGCAGGCGCAGGAAGTGGCTCTTGCCGGAGCCGTTGGAGCCCAGCACGCCGACGCGGTCGCCGAACCAGACCTCGGTAGAGAACGGCTTCATCAGGCCGGTCAGTTCCAGCCGTTCGGCCACGATGGCGCGCTTGGCGGTGCGCCCTCCCTTGAGCCGCATCTGGACGTTCTGTTCGATCGGCAGCGCCTCCGGCGGCCCCACTTCGAGGAACTTGGCCAGCCGGGTCTGGGCGGCGTGGTACCGGTTGGCCATATCCGAGCGGAAGGCCGCCTTGTTCTTGTACATATTGACGAGTTCCTTGAGCTTGATGTGCTCCTCGTCCCAGCGCTTCCGCAGTTCCTCGAAGCGCGCGTTCCGGTCCGCGCGGGCCTCCACGTAGGATCCGAACCCGCCACCGTGGATCCAGGCTGCGGCTCCGTTGATCCCGGGCTCCAATGTGACGATCCGTCCCGCGGCGTTGTTCAGCAGTTCGCGGTCGTGGCTGATGAAGAAGACCGTCTTCTTCGACTCGTTGAGCTTTTCCTCCAGCCAGCGCTTGCCCGGAACGTCCAGGTAGTTGTCCGGTTCGTCCAAGAGAAGGAGGTCGTCCGGGCCGGCGAACAGTGCTTCGAGGACCAGCCGCTTCTGCTCGCCGCCGGAAAGGGTCGACGCCGGGCGGTGCTGTGCGCGGTCAAAGGGCAGTCCCAGCGCGGCCATGCAGACTTCGTCCCACACTGTTTCGACGTCATAGCCGCCGGCATCTCCCCAGTCCACAATGGCCTGGGCATAGCGCATCTGGGTGGGCTCGTCGTCGTGCTCCAGCATGGCCAGCTCGGCGTCATCAACCTCGCGGGCAGCGGCCGCCAGCGCCGGAGGAGCAGCGGACACCAGGAGGTCCCGGACTGTTGAACCGTCACGGACCTGCCCCACGAACTGGCGCATGATGCCCATGTTTCCGGACCGTCCAATGGCACCCTCGTCCGGGACCAGGTCTCCGGCGATGATCCGGAACAGCGTGGTTTTTCCCGTGCCGTTGGGCCCGATCAGGGCGGTCTTGGTGCCGTCCGGGACCTTGAAGGTCACGCCGTTAAGGAGCTGTGGGTGCCGTCGGAGAGGAAGTAGTCGATGCCGGAAACGTCAATGTGTGCCACGCCGTCAATCCTCCCACGGCCGAACCTAGCCGGCGGCGGTGAGGAACTGCTTCAACAGCGGACCCGAGGTGGTGGCGCCCAGGCCGCCGTCCTCCACGAACACTGCCACGGCGAGGTCGCCGTGGACGGCCACGATCCAGGCGTGCGTCTTGGGCGGATTCTCGGTGCCGAACTCGGCGGTTCCGGTTTTCGCACCCACGGGCGCACCGGGGACGCTGGCGAGGAACCCTGCATGGCCGGAGGTGACGACGGCGCGCATCATGTCAGCCAGCGATGCCGCTTCGGCTGCCGTGATCGGTTTGTCCGATGCCGTGGACGGAGCTTCGGCTGTGGCCGTAGCTGTCGGCGCAGCCGCCGGAGCCGTGGACCCTGCGGTGGTTCCCGCGGCGGCGGCACCGGCGTCGGGGTTGAGGACCAGCTGCGCCGAGACGGGGGCGCCCTTGGCTACGGAGCCGGCCATGATCGCCGCGGCCAAGGGGGAGAGCAATACCTTGCCCTGGCCGATCATGGATGCTGCGTGTTCGGTGCCTTGCGCTTGGCCGGGCACGGATCCCAGGAACGCTTCCGCGCCGAGTTTCGGCGCCTCGACCGCCACGCCCATGGAGGTGGCAGCGGCCTCGAGCTGGCTCTGCGATACCGAGTCGCGCTGGGAAATGAAGGCGGTATTGCAGGAGTGCGCAAAGGCATCCCGGACGGTTACCGTGCCAAGGGACGTTGCCGGGTAGCCTTCGGAGTTCTTGAAGGTGCGCCCGTCCACCGTGAGGGTGGGGGTGCACTGGACGGTGGAATCCGGATTCATGCCGTTCCGGAACATTGCCAGGGAATCCACCATCTTGAAGATCGAGCCCGGGGCGTACTGGCCCAGCATCGCCGTGTTGTAGCCGTTGCTGCCCGGACCGGAGGCCGCGGCGAGCACGGCGCCGGTGGAGGGCCGGAGTGCCACGATGGCCGACGCCGGCCCCACACCCTCCAGGGTGGTCTCGGCCAAGGTCTGCAGCCGAGGATCGAGGGTGGTCTTCAGCGGTGTCCCGGGCTTGGTTGCCACCTGGAAAAGGACGCGCCGGGGGTCGGTCCCGGCGGACTGGATCTGTTCGCGCGTCAGGTCGGCGCGCTGCGCCCGGATGACGACGGCGTCCGATCCGCGGAGTTGCGCGTCGTACTGTTGCTGGAGCCCGCCGATGCCCGTGACATCGCCGGCGTCCAGGGCACCGTTCGATGCGTCGATCTGTTCTGCGGTGGCTTCGCCCACCGAGCCGAGCACGGCGCGGGCAAACGTCCGGCTGGGGGCCAGCGGGACGGACGCGGGAATGCCGCGGGCACCCGGGATGGCCTGGATCTGTTGATCCGAGATGGTCCGGCCTTCTTCACGCAGCGTGATTGCCGAAACGAAGGCCTGCGCACCCGCGGCCTTGACCTGCTGTACGTAGGCGGCGGGGTCCACTCCCACCAGCGCGGCCAGCTTGCCGGCGGAATCGGCGGGGTCTGCGGCACCCAGTTGCGGCTTGTCGATGCCCACATTCACCACGGGACGGTACGTCACCAGTGGAGCGTCACCGGCACCAAGGATGTCGGCCCGCTGGGGGGACTGGGAACCCTTGGTGACAATCTCGCTGTCCGTAAGGCCGGGTGCCAGGAGCGCCGGGTCCCACACCGTCAGCCACTTATCGCCTGACTTCCTGAAGTTCGCCGAGCTGGTGTACTTCCACTCGGCGTCGCCGAACTTCCAGGTGTAGCTCAGCGGCGCAGACGCTTTATCGCCGTCCAGGGTGAGTCCGCCTGCCTGGACCTCGGGCTTCTGCGGATCCAGGGCCGCGAAGACCTGGTGCAGCTGGTCGTTGGCCGCGGCAGCGTCCTTGCCGTCAAAGGCCACCGAGCCAACGTCCAGCGATGAGACCGCGCCGGCCAGCTGTTGGGCGGCGGCTTCAGCCCCGCTCTTTCCGTCGTCGCAGGCCACCAGGGAAGTACCCAGGACGAGCGCAGCTACGGCAAGCGAAAGTTTTGTTGATTTCCCCATGGGGCCATTATCCCCCGGCCCGGCAGCGTGCTGCGCCGTGCCGCCGCAGGCCAGGCGGTTGTGGCAGCGTCGCCGTCCTTTGGACCTAGCCGAGGGACAGGTCCGGAACCGGCAGCTTGAAGATGTCCTTCAGGGCGTACGTGGCCGCGTGCATCCCGGGCATCCCCGTGACGCCCGGGCCAGGGGGCGTGGACGATGAACAGAGGTAGACGCCCAACAGCGGGGTCCGCCACGGGACGGGGGACACCACAGGCTTCTGGATCAGGCCGCGCACGTCCATGACGCCGGCACTGAAGTCGCCGCCAACGTAGTTGCGGTTGTACTGGGCCAGCTGCGCCGCCGTGATGGCGTGCGATTCCACCACGAGGTCGCGGAATCCCGGTGCAAACCGCTCCAGCTGCGCCGTCACCTGGCCGGTCATGTCCCGCGTGGAGCCTGCGGGAACGTGGCAGTACGTCCACAGCGTGTGCCGCCCGTCCGGGGCCCGGCCCGGGTCGAACCGGGAGGGCTGGGCCACCAGGACATAGGGCCGTTCAGGATGGCGGCCGGCACTGACCTCGTTCTCCGAAGCCGCCAGCTCGGCCCGGGTGCCGCCCACGTGGACGGTGCCGGCGTCGGCAAGTCCGCGGGCCTGCCACGGCACCGGGCCGGACAGAATGAAGTCCACCTTGCAGGAGCCGTTTCCGTACCGGAACTCCTCGAGCGCCCTGCGGTAGTGGCCCGGCAGGGATTCGCCTGCCATGTCCAGCAGTCCGCGGGGCGCCACATCCAGCAGGGTGGCCCTGGTGGGAGGAAGTTGTTCCAGCCGGTCGATGGGGGCATCCGTGTGGATGACGCCGCCGTGGGCGCGGATATCGTCGGCGAGGGCTGCCGCGATGGATGCAGAGCCGCCGCGGGGAATGGGCCATCCGCCGGCATGCCCCAGTGCACCGAGCATGAGGCCGGCCCCGGACGCTGCCAGGGAAGGCAAATGCGAGATGGCATGGGCGGCAACTCCGCTCAGGAGGGCAGGCGCAAGGTCCTCCCGGAACCTTGCGTTCCACAATCGGGTTCCCTGTTCAAGCGTCCGGAGTCCGTAAACGCCTGCCATTACCGGATTCCGGGGGATGCGCAGGAGCTGGTTTTGGGTGAAATCCATGATGTCGTCAATGTGCCGGACCAGCGGTCCCATGAGCCGGCGGTAGGCAGCGCCGTCCCGGCCCAGTTCCGCGGCGGTGCGTTCCAGCGATGTGTAAGCCAACGCGGCCCGGCCGCCGTCCAGCGGGGAACCGTAGGACACCTCAGGGGTGATCAGGTCCACCCTTCGGGGCAGCTCGAAGGCACGGAAGAACGGGGATGCCAACGCCATGGGATGCACCGCGGAGCAGACGTCGTGGAAGTGTTCCGGCTGCATGAGTTCGGTGGTGCGCGTGCCGCCGCCGATGGTCGGGGCAGCCTCAAAGACTTCCACGGACAGCCCTGCCCTTGCCATGACCGCTGCCGCGGACAGCCCGTTGGGACCGGAGCCCACTACTGCGACATCAGGCACGGGACGCGGATTTCCAGGGGACAATGGATTCCGCAGGCCGCGCCGGATCCAGCCGGAACCAGTCTGGCGCGTTCCCGAAGGGTCCACCGTGCGGATCATCAACGTGATGGCGGCGGATGGGGTCATATGCGGGGTTGTAGATGTCCCAAACGATTCGCGCCATGAGGTAAGCCACCGCGGCCATATGTGCGGCAACGGCGAGAACGTAGTACGGCATGTCCAGGTTGTGTTGGGACGAACCGGCGCTGGTCACCTGTCCAAGGTACATCCAGATCGCGGCCCAGTGCAGGGCTTCGATGCCCTGCCAGACCAGGAAGTCGCGCCACCTCGGCCTTGCGAGGGCAAGCAGCGGGATCAGCCATACGACGTACTGGGGCGAGTAGACCTTGCTGGTGAGGATGAAGGCTGCCACGATCAGGAACGCGAGCTGCGCCAGGCGGGGGCGGCGGGGAGCCGTCAGTGCAATGGCTGCTATTGCGGCGCACAGCAGCACGAACAGCCCGGCTGACAGGGCGCTGACGGCGTCCGGGGCCAGCCCGGACCAGCCCAGCCTGGCCGCCACCAGGTTGTAGGCGAACCAGGGGGAACTGTACCCGGCACCCCGGTCCGCGCTGTACTGGAAGAAATAGGCCCAACCAGTGGGATTGGCGGCCGCGAACGGCAGGTTGGCCACCAGCCACGTGGCGGCGGCACTGCCGGCAGTCAGCAGCAACGGCCGCCACCGTCCGGTCCGCACGGCGAGCAGCAGGATGGCCCCCAGGACCAGCAGCGGGTAGAGCTTGGTTGCGGTGGCCAGACCAATCAGGATGCCGGCAGCCACCGGCCGTTGCCGGGCAAAAAAGTACATGCCACCAGCCAGCAGGCAGGCCGCCCAAAGATCCCAGTTGATGGTTCCCGCGAGGACAATTCCGGGGGCAACCGCCACCATGGCGGCGTCCCAGGGCCGGCGCCCGGGCATGCGGGCAATTGCCACGACAGTGAGCATCGCCACGGCCGCCAGCAGCACGGCGTTGATGTCGAAGTAGGCCAAGGCCCGGGCGTTGGCGTCACCACCGGGAACCAACCAGGCCGTCAGCCCCGCAATCAATCCGATGAGCACCGGATACTCAAACTGGCTGCCGCTGCCAAGGATGGGGAAAACCCCCTGCGCCATGCCGCGGTTCCGGAACAGCTCCGGGAAGTCCGAGTAGCAGGTTGCGTAGAACTGGGTTGGTGTCTCCCAGCCGTTGACCCGGCAATAGCCTTTGAGCAGGATGCCCACCAGGGCCGCCAGTGCGGTCAGGACCACCAGCACCCGTTCCACGGTGTAGATGCCGGGGGAGGCGACGCCGGGATCCGCCCGGCTCCCGAGCGGGCCGCCGATCACCTCCGTGAAATTCCGGAGCAGTGCATCGCTCCGGCTTGGCACCACGATTCGGGGCCGTCGTCCACCCTCCGGCGGCTGGGTCTCGTGCATGGAGTCGAGCTTACAGCCGGCTCCCCACGCAAAGCGCGGGGAGCCGGCACTCAGCGCAAGCCACCGATCTGCTGGTGCATGAGCACGAAAACGTCGTTTCGATGCTGCTCCAGCAGGTCACTGTTGAAGGAACTGCGGCGCTGCAGTGGGCGGGACAAGAGTCCCAGGATTTTCCGCATCAAGGAAGACACCTCCTTTCGCCGTAACTAGGGCACAAAAAGTGCATGATGAATTAGCGCCGCTTTTCGGCGCGCAAAAGCGCGGAATGAGGGCGCACAAATTCCATGGGGGAAATAAGCCGAAATTGCAGGAAAGAATACAATTTCAGGGGACGCTGACGGTGCCGGAAGACCTGCACCTGCCGCAGAGCCGGAACGCGGAATTGCGCGGACGCGGTATCAGGCGTCAGCGAAGCGTGGGCTGGGGCAGGCGCTGCTCCGGGAAGTCAGCGCAGAAAGTGCGGCGTACCGGCAGGGATCCCGGGAACAGGCCCTGGTGGGCCGGGTTACCGGGGAGCCTGGTTCCGGTTAGCGGCGCCGCGGTGAACCGGGGAGGGCGGCAGACCGCCACCCGGTACCGACCGAAGCCACGCGCGCAGCACCAGCAAAGGCCGGGAACGCATTGATGGGGGTGTTCCATTCGCCAGTCAAAGTCATCATTTTCCCAACCTCCTTTTCTGCTGTCCGCTGCGTGGTGTGCAATGCGGTCTTGGACCCGGGCTGAGTGCCGTGGGGTCAGGAATAAAGGTACCCCAGGAATCCGGGAAAGGCCAGCAATTGCCGGGGAAAAGCGGAAAAGTCATTTAATAAAAGGGTTTACAGCCCCCAGCGCACAATAGCTGGCGTCTTTTTATCCCAGCCCAGGGTGCATACTTTGGCAGTGCCGAGGATAAAGTGCCTGCCTTCCGTGGGGGGCAATTCCAGCCAGCGCGCGGTAAGGATCCGGGAGAAGTGCCCGTGCGCCACGATCAGCACGTTGTCCATCCCGGATTCCAGGATCCGGCCAATGATCTTGTCCGCCCTCGCGGCCACCTCGTCAAGGGTTTCGCCGTTGGGAACGCCGTGCGTCCAGATCAGGTAGTCGGGGTTGTCCTTGCGGATCAGGTCCGAGCTGATTCCTTCGTAGTCCCCGTAGTTCCACTCCACCGCGAGCGGTTCGTGCCGGGCATCGGGGAAACCGGCGAGCTCCGCGGTGCGCCGTGCACGCCGCAGCGGCGAGGTGAGCACCAGGTCGAAGTCGACGCCGTCCAGTACCTTGCGGGCCTCCACGGCCTGCTGTTCCCCTTCCACCGTCAGGGGGAGGTCGGTCAGGCCGGTGTACTGCCCGCTCTTGGACCATTCGGTTTCACCGTGGCGGAGGATCCAGAGCTGGGGGCGCGGGGCAAAGGCGGGGTTGGTCATTTGGACTCCTCAGCGGGTGAAGGTTCGACGACGGCGGGAGAGGTTCCGGATTCGGGCCCGGCAGGTGCGGATTCAGGCTGTTCGGCCCACCAGCGGAGCAGGCGCGCCTGGGCTTCTTCCGCGGGCAACGGTCCGTGTTCCATCCGTTCATTAAGGAGGAACTTGTAGGCGCGGCCCACCACGGGCCCTGGTTTGAGGCCCAGCAGGTCCATGATCCGGGCTCCGTCCAGGTCCGGGCGCACGGCTTCCAGGGATTCCTGTTCGCGGAGCGCGGCAATGCGGGACTCAAGGTCGTCATAGGCGAAGGACAGCCGGTCGGCCTTGCGCTGGTTCCGGGTGGTGACGTCGGACCGCGTGAGCCGGTGCAGCCGTTCCAGCAGCGGGCCGGCGTCGGTGACGTAGCGCCGCACCGCCGAGTCGCTCCAGCCGGCGTCGCCGTAGCCATAGAAACGCATGTGGAGTTCCACCAGCCGTGCAACCGCCTTGATGGTGTCATTGTCGAACCGCAGCGCCTTCATCCGTTTGGAGGTCAGCTTGGCACCCACCATGTCGTGGTGGCGGAAGCTCACAGCCCCGCCAGGTTCGAAGCGGCGCGTAGCCGGCTTGCCGACGTCGTGCATTAATGCCGCGAAGCGCAGCACGAAGTCCGGGCCGGGCACTGCCCCCTCCGCGTCTGTTTCAAGCTCAGCTGCCTGCTCCAGGACCTGGAGGGAGTGCTGGTAGACGTCCTTGTGGCGGTGGTGCTCATCGGCTTCGAGCCGGAGGGCGGAGACCTCGGGCAGCACATACTCGGCCAGCCCGGTCTCCACCAGGAGGTCAATGCCCGTCCGCGGCCGGGCGCCGCACACCAGCTTGACCAGTTCGTCCCGCACCCGCTCCGCGGAAATGATCTTGATCCGGTCAGCCATGCGGGTCATGGCGTCCCGGACGTCGTCGCGGACCGAGACGCCCAGCTGCGCCGCGAAGCGGGCCGCCCGCATCATCCGCAGGGGGTCATCGGAGAACGAGGACTCCGGCGCACCGGGTGTGGCGAGCATGGAGGCATGGAGGTCCCGCACCCCGCCGAACGGATCCACCAGTTCCAGGGAAGGCAGTTTCAACGCCATGGCGTTAATGGTGAAGTCGCGTCGCAGCAGGTCGTCGGTGAGGGAGGAACCGAAAGCCACCACGGGCTTGCGGGAGTCGGGATCGTAGGCCTCGGCCCGGTACGTGGTGATCTCAATTTGGAAGCCGGCCTTGCGCATGCCGATCGTGCCGAAGGCGCGCCCGATCTCCCAGAAGTTGTCCGCCCACTTCTTGATCAGTGCCACCGTCTGGTCCGGGGTGGCGTCGGTGGTGAAGTCGAGGTCGGGGGAGGTCCGGCCAAGGAAAAGGTCGCGCACCGGCCCGCCCACCAGGGACAGTTCGTGGCCGGCGTCCACGAACCGCTGTCCGAGCTCCAGGACCACCGGGTCCACCTTGAAGTCAACGGTGTGGGAATCAATCTTGTGATGTGCGTGCGACATAGTTCCTTAAGCTTGGCAGAAACCAGCGGCGCGGCAGTCCAAAAAAGCGTCAAGATCCGCGCTGATTGAGGTTCCCGGTCTCAAAATGCGTCACATCCCGTCCATGTTGGTGTCATGTTCCGGTCATCACGAACGGGCAACAGTCGTTAGAGTGGACTCCATGGCCCATCCAGTACCGAGCGCTCCAGGCAGGAGGACGAACGCACCATTGCCATCGGCAATCGGGGCGCATGTTGCCCCTGCCCAGCAATCGGCACCGGCGTCGCTGCCCACGGTTGAGGAAGTCTCGGCCGGCGGCGTTGTGGTGGACACGTCCGACGCCGAATTGAGGGTTGCGATCATCGCCCGCCTTAATCGCGGCGGACGGTTGGAATGGTGCCTGCCCAAGGGGCATCCGGAGGGCAAGGAAAACAACGAGCAGGCCGCCGTCCGCGAAATTGCCGAGGAAACCGGCATCGAAGGAGACATCCTGGCGCCGCTGGGCAGCATCGACTACTGGTTCACGGTCAGCGGCCACCGGGTCCACAAGACCGTGCACCATTACCTCCTGCGCGCTACCGGCGGCGAGCTCACCATTGAGAACGATCCCGACCAGGAAGCGGTGGATGTGGCCTGGGTTCCCATCCAGGAGCTGGCCCGGAAGCTGTCCTTCCCCAACGAACGCCGCATCGCGGACCTCGCCCGCGAGGTCCTGCCCGGACACCTCTAAGCCCGGACGCCGCCGTCGTCATTGCGGTGTTACGGGCAGGCGGGTGAGACGATGAACTCGATGTCAGCTACCAACTTTCCTTCCGACCGGTCCGGCCGGCCCGATGACGCCGCACCCGTCGACGCAACCGCCGATCCGGCGGCACCGGAGACTGCGCAGCCCGCGTCCGCGGGTCCCAGCGAGTCACGTTCCAGCGCCATCATGGCCGCGGGGACGCTCGTTTCGCGTTTCCTGGGCTTCGGCAAGACCTGGATGCTCGGCACCGCCCTGGGCCTTGGCTCAACGGTCAACGACACGTTCATCAACGCCAACAACCTGCCCAACCTGATCTTCCTCCTGGTGGCCGGCGGTGTCTTCAACGCCGTGCTGGTGCCGCAGATCATCAAGGCAAGCAAGGCTCCGGACAGGGGAGCGGACTACATCAGCAGGCTGCTGACGCTCGCCGTGTTGCTTCTGTTCGGCCTGACGGCCCTGGTGACGCTGGCGGCTCCGGGGGTTATCGAGCTGACCACACAGGGATATTCGCCGCAGCAGAAGGCCCTCGCGGTCACGTTCGCTTTCTGGTGCCTGCCGCAGATCTTCTTCTACGGCCTCTACGCCCTGCTGACCCAGGTCCTGAACGCCAACGGCGCGTTTGGCCCCGCGATGTGGGCGCCCATCCTGAACAACGTGGTGGCCATCGCGGGCCTGGGCATGTTCATCTGGCTCTTCGGCAGCAACGAGGTAAGCGGACATACGCTGGACAACTGGGGGTCCACGCAGACGCTGCTGGTGGCCGGGTTCTCAACCATTGGCGTGCTTTCCCAAACGGCCATCCTGATGGTTCCGGTTTTCCGGCTGCGGCTTGGCCTCCGCCCCCGGTTCGGCTGGCGGGGCGTGGGGCTGGGCCATGCTGCCAAGCTGAGCGTGTGGACACTCCTGACCGCCGCCGTCGGGCAATTGGCCTTCCTGTACGTCATGCGCATAGCCACCATTCCCGGTGCGGAACGCATCCGCCTGCAGGAGGCGGGGGACCCTGCGGCGTCCATCCTTCCGGGCAACGCGGTCCTGGAGGTGGCCAGCCAGCTGTACCTCCTGCCGCACTCCATCATTGCGCTGTCCTTGGCCACCGTGCTGTTTAACCGGATGACCCGCGCCTCGCAGGAGGGCAACCGCGCTGAACTGCGGGACGCCCTCTCGCACGGCCTGCGGACCATGGCCGTAGCCACCGTGTTTGGCGCCCTGGCGCTCTTTGCCCTGGCCGGCCCGCTGGGGATGTTCTTCTCCGGCGGCTCGCGCCAGGACGGCGTCATGCTGGCCCAGACGCTGACCATCCTCGCCCTCAGCACCCCCTTCATGAGTGCCAACTTCATGATGTCCCGTGTGTTCTACGCCAACGAGGACGCCCGCACGCCGTTCTATGTGCAGCTCCTGTTGGCCGTCGTGTACGTGGCCGGCGCCTTCGCCATCCAGTTCCTGCCGGTTGGCCGGATCATCTACGCCATTGCCGTCCTCTATATGGTGGGCAACATCCTCTCGGTGGTCATCAGCGCGTTCTTCCTGCGCCGCCTCCTTGGGCACCTGGACGGTGCGCGGATTGCCAACTCTTACATCCGGATGGGGTACGCGGCGCTGGGCTCGGCCATCGCCGGCGCGGGCGCCCTGTGGCTCATGGGCAGCTACAGCCCGGACGGCTTCGCCTGGCAGAACCGGGGGACTGCACTGGTGACGGTCGTCGTCGTCGGTCCGGTCATGCTGGCCGTCTACCTCGTCCTCCTTCGGCTGTTCCGGGTCACTGAGCTGGGCGACATGCTCCGGCCGCTGCTGGGCCGGTTTGGCCGTGGCCAAGCTGTTGCTCCGCAGGCGGGGAACACGCCGTCGTCCTCTCCTGCCGAAGGGGCAGGCGGGGAGCGCGTCCACCGTCCGGAGCGGGCCACCACGTCCGTGGACACCGGCCTCATTCCCCGGATTTCCGGCGAGTTCGACGCCGTTTCCTTCCGGGCGGGCCCGGATCCGGAACGCGGAGTGCACCGCCAGGACGTGAACGACGACGGCAGCCACGAGGCTCCAACGGCTGAGTACCTGCCCGGCGAGGAGCAGCCCGCCACTGCGCGCGGAGGCCTGCTCAGCGAGCAGATTCCGCTTCCGGGCCGCCGGACGTACCAGGGGAAGGCCGGCGAAAACCCGTACTTCAAGAACCGCCGCCCACGGAAAAAGTGATGCTGGCGCGGTTTGGCGCCGGTCTTCTCCACGGGCGTCCGGGGCTGATCGGCTAGGATCGAACAGGTACAGGGGTAGTTGCATTCAGTTTGGCCGTGCGCGGCACCTGAACGGCGGTTGCGTCATTGAGGCCGGCAATCCCGGACAGTCTAGGAGGAACACGTGTCCAACCCGATCGATGTCGGATCAGTACTGGGCGGCCGTTACAAGGTCACAGCCACGGTATTGGCCTCCCACGACCACGATCTGGTGCTTGACGGTGTTGACCAGGTCCTCAACCGGCCGGTCAGCATCCTGGTTGCAGGCCCGGAGAACACGGAGCAGGTCGCCCAGAGCGCCCGCGAAGTGGCTACCGGCGAACGCCCCGGCACGGTACAGGTCCTGGACCTCGGCGTTACCGAGGACGCCACCTACCTCATCACCAACCACACCTCCGCCGCCGACCTCCTGGACCTTGTTGTGGCGTCCAACCCGCCCTACGTCGAACCCTTCTTCACGGACACCCTGGGCAGTGAGATCTTCGGCCAGGCGCGTTCCCACGAACCCGAGCCCTACGACGACGAAGACAACGTCGACGCCGGCTACATCAACTACGCCGACTCGCACCCCAGCCAGGTTGATCCTTATCCTGCCCCGGCCATGCCGCCCAGGCCCACGGTCCGGCCTGCAGGCCAAGCCCCCTCAGCGACCCCGGCTTCCGGCCGCGCTGGTACAGCCGGCGCCGCCGCTGCTGGTACCGCTGGTGCCGCCGCGGCGGGTGCCGGAGCCGCGGCAGCTGCGGCCGATCGGCGGCCGGCCAACGTTGATCCCGACGCCACGGCAGCACAGCCCGTACAGCCTGCGGCCGGGCGTGACGCCGGATTTGAGCCGGCAGACACCGCGGACACCGGTCCCACTGACACCACCCAGGCACATCCCCGGCAGTCCGTTCCGGACGGCAAGCCGAAGGTTTCCCTGTGGTCCGATGACGATTACGCGCAGTCGGGGGACCAGGACTACCACGAGGACAGCGACGCCCCCGAGGAGCCGCGCAGGGTCAACGGCAGGTCGGCCCTGTTTGCCCGTGCGGCGGCTCCCGCCGCTGTCGGTACTGCATTTGCCGGACGTGACGATGATGACGACGACGACCGTCATGAGTCCGAAAACCAGCCACGTTCCATGCGCTGGCTGGTGGGCGGCCTCCTGGCCGTTGTCCTGATTGCCGGGCTGATCTTCGCCGTCACCAACCTTGGCAGCCTGTTCACCCCCTCCCAGCCCCAGGCCAAGTCGGCTCCGCCCGCCGGCACCAGTGCACCGCAGGGGTCTGCGTCGGCCACCCAGGCAGCTCCGTCAGCTCCACCGGCTGTCCCGCCCGCTATCGAGAGTGTGACCCGGCAGGGGAACTTCGACTTTGCTGCCACATTCGATGGTGACCTCGTCAAGGCCTTCGACGGTAACAACGCCAGCTACTGGTCCGACATGGAGTTCGCCACTGAAAACTGGGGCGGCCTGGCCCCACAGGGCGTTCCCCTCGTGGTGAAGCTCAAGAGCAAGGCCACTGTTTCTTCCATCACGCTCTCCCAGCTTGGCGGTTCCGGTGGAAACATCACCGTTTACACCAACGACCAACCTTCCCTGGATGGTGCCAAGGCAGTTGGCACCAACAGCTTCACGTCCACGGACCTGAATGTGCCGCTTGCCGAGCCAGTGCAGGCCCAGTATGTGATTGTTTCCATCAATTCGCTTCCAAAGCTTGCGGCCCCGAAGACCCGTTACGGTTACGGCCTCCGCCTCGCGGAAATCAAGGTCCAGTAGGCCGCCTGCACGCTGCGGTTGTTACAGCCGCGCCGAGCGTCCCGAGCGGGGGAATGTACTCTGGAAAGAGCGCCCTGCGAAGGATCGTCCTGTACCCTTTGCGGGATTCACCTTGTCCGGGCGCTGGAATATTCAGCACGCGGGCACGGTTGTGCCATGTGGCCGGCCTCCAAGGGGAGGCAAGTCGAACAAGGAAGAGGTTCACGTCCCAGTGACCATCGCAGAAAACACGGCGTCCGACGTACGTGATGTCATCATCGTGGGCTCGGGCCCGGCAGGCTACACGGCAGCCGTGTACACCGCACGCGCAAACCTCAAGCCCCTGCTCCTCGCGGGTTCAGTCACTGCCGGCGGCGAATTGATGAACACCACGGATGTGGAAAACTACCCCGGCTTCCCTGAAGGGATCATGGGGCCGGACCTGATGGAGAACTTTGAGAAGCAGGCCACCCGCTTCGGCACTGAAATCCAGTTTGAGGATGTCACGGAGCTCGACCTCCAGGGACCAGTGAAGTCAGTCACCATCGCCACGGGGGAGACCTTCAAGGCGAAGGCCGTCATCCTGTCCACCGGGTCTGCCTACAGGGAATTGGGTCTCCCCAGTGAGAAGAAGCTGTCCGGTCACGGCGTAAGTTGGTGTGCAACCTGTGACGGTTTCTTTTTCAAGGACCAGGACATCGCGGTCATTGGTGGCGGAGACTCGGCAATGGAGGAGGCCCTCTTCCTCACCAAGTTCGCGAAATCGGTAACGGTTGTACACCGCCGTGACACGCTCAAGGCTTCCAAGATCATGGCGGACCGGGCACTCGCCCACGAGAAAATCAGCTTTGCCTGGAACAGCGCCGTGGACGATGTCCTCGGCGAAGAAAAGGTCACCGGACTTCGGTTGAAGAACCTCATTGATGGTTCCCTGTCTGAACTTGCCGTTACGGGTGTTTTCGTCGCTATCGGCAACGATCCGCGCACGGATCTGGTCAAGGGCATTCTGGATCTGACGCCTGAGGGCACCATCGCCGTGGAAGGCCGGAGCTCGCGGACCAGCCTGCCCGGTGTGTTCGCAGCCGGCGATGTTGTTGACCCGACCTACCGCCAGGCAATCACTGCTTCCGGTTCCGGATGTGTTGCGGCTATCGACGTCGAACACTACCTGGCCGACCTGCCCGCATAATCCGCGCCACTGTTATCCGAAGAGAAAGACAAGGTTATGAGCAACGCAAAAGATGTAACTGACGCAAGTTTCGGCACTGACGTCCTGTCCGCAGACAAGCCTGTCATCGTAGACTTCTGGGCTGAGTGGTGCGGCCCCTGCCGCAAGCTGGGACCCATCCTCGATGAAATTTCCGTCGAATACAGCGAGAAAGTAAACGTCGTCAAGGTCAACGTAGACGACAACCCGGCAATCGCTGCTGAATATGGCATCACTTCGATTCCGGCCGTCTACCTCTTCCAGGACGGCGAAGTGAAGAGCACTGTCATCGGTGCCAAGCCGAAGCAGTTCTTTGAGAAGGAATTCGCTGACGTTCTTTCCTGATCAAGTGCACCGCAGGTGCCCATTGGCAAATAGCTAGAGAGTGGCTCCCGTCATCCGGCGGGGGCCACTTTTTTCTCTTGGCTATGGCGGCGGACGTGTTCACAACTCGACCTGCGCCTATCGATCCTCTGTACGCGGTGAGCCAATACTGGCTGACGGGTTTATCGGGGGACCGCGCCAGGTACAACTGCACCTACCGTTTCACGTGAAACATAGCTGCGCTGCCCGCTTGTTCTGCGGATCCACAAGCTCGGCTTCGGCGGAAATCGTGCCCTGTATGTGTGAAGACTTACACGGAGGAGGGCGGCCGGCACGTCCCGGCCCCGCTCGTTTCCACCAATCAAATACGACGCAGCAACCTCCCAACATGATGTCCCCGTCGCATCTGGATGGTTTAATAGGCACCAGCTACGAAATAGGGGTGGCAACTGCCCTTCCCAAAGGGGCCGAAACCGATGCTGGAACAGGCGCTTCATGTTTCACGTGAAACAGCGTGGAGGCTGACTCTGTGGTTGAATCCCGCGCAGTACGACACGGGTGAAAGACACATTCTCTACAATCGTCCACAAGCTACTGAACGACGGCCTCTCGCCGGTTTCCCTGGCCGCTGGAACCACGTAGCGCAGCATAAGGGAGCGGACCCAAGCTGCCGACTCTTCGTCCCTGGTCTTTTCGCCCCCGGTTGGCCCATGTAGCGTGGACAACCCGAAGTCGATGAGACCGATCCGCCCCGTCAGCACGCTGCGTCTCTGTACAGTTTTGACCCTGGCGGAGACATACTCCTTACATCGCAAGGCCCGGGGTCAATGTTCATTGACGAAAGTAAAGGCATTGGCCTCACGACACTTGGAGAACCGAGTATAGACGCTTCGAGTGCATGCAGCGTCCTTGCCAACTCGCGCCGCAACTTCCAACGCAGGCAACGTTCTATACCGACACGGTACTGGATCTGAGTGCACGAGAGATCGAACCCTACCGCGTCAGCGGCCCTCTGCACGCGTAATGGCTGCCAC
Organism: Arthrobacter sp. SLBN-112; assembly: GCF_030944625.1. Lineage (NCBI taxonomy): Bacteria > Bacillati > Actinomycetota > Actinomycetes > Micrococcales > Micrococcaceae > Arthrobacter > Arthrobacter sp. SLBN-112. Next base: position 814,292 of record NZ_JAUSXY010000001.1, on the reverse strand, counting down.
CACGCCTAGACCCTCAAGTGTGCCCCGTATGCATCTCCACGACCCATCTGCAGGTCATCGCCTGTCTCATGGCGATGAAGGTCCCGGGCACGTAGGAGAGATGCATTTGGCTGCCAACGCAAACTAAGTCAGCCGACCTGGATGGGAAGCGCATCGGGGAACCGGAAGCGTCGTAGCTGGCTTTCCTTTAGACCGTCGCCCCATCCAGCCAATGGGTGTGCCCACCGTCTCGGGGCCTCTCCGTCTTGGTGGAATTCACGCAGGCCCCTTGGCTCCACATCCCAATGTTTCACGTGAAACAGCCCATGATCCGCCAACCGCTTTTACCTCGCCATAGATCCGAACATGTGCCGCCCAGAGATTGACTCGAAGGGACCTCCATTGTGATGGGTGGCCGCTACGGTCGGGCTCCAATTAGCATGCCCCACTTACGCATTGCTGTGTCCCTTGTGTTGGACCCTGAGGGCACCTGGCCGGTTGTGACATCGACGCTTTACGGCCTGGATGATTTAGGTGATGTCATGCTTAAAGAGGGCGCGGACCACGTCAAGGTGGGCACGCACGCCCGACCCGAGAATAAGAGGGCCCTGATCGGAGGTAGCCGGTGCTGCGTCCGCGAAGGTAGCCTGTACCGACTCCCAGTAAGGTCGTCGAAGATTAGCAACGCGGGGTAAGACCATGCGCCACGGTGGATGGCCAGGTCCGCCCCGAACCCCATCAAACCCCTCCGGCCGGTGGGACACCTGGCCGAGCAGGAATAACTGAACCCCGGAACCAAACCCGCGGCACGGGCACCTTAAGCTCTAACCGCCATACCCGCAGATCAGGGAGAATGGTGGGTGCCTGAGATGGGCGGAGGGGTTGTTCCAGGCCGGCACAAGGCATGCAATCAAAGCGACCGAGAACAGAACCCTGATGCCCCACCACTGGACTTGTTCACACGTTATCCACAGAGGAGCCCCGGAGTTATTCACAGCGATATCCACAGCCAGCACTGTTATCCGAGACGCCTGCCAGACTCCTCTCCGACCCAGTCGAGGAACCGGCAAGCTAGGTCAGGCCTCCGGTTCACAGGTCGGGACCTGTCCCGATAGCGTGAACTCAACATCCAATGAGGCAACCTAATGCGGAAAGTAATCGCTTTTCTGCTCAAAACGGCACTCTGACCATCTAGCGAGTGGTAACCTTTTGGTTTCACGTGAAACATGGCGGCTGGCGACCGAGTGGGCGGTCGGCAAGGCTCCGGCATTCCAGGCCGTTGTCGGTCGACTGTCCGCTCCCATCCAAGATGAGACGAGGGCGGTCGCCATAGTTATTCACAAAGTTATCCACAGCAATATCCACCGCTTTTGCCGATCACGGCACAACGCCAACACACCCATATTGACCCCATCAGGACTCTCGCGCCGTCGTAGGTACTGGCATCGTCTGCCATCATTCCGTCAAACAGGGCGTACCCGTCATGGCGCCCTGTCATTGCGTCTCTGCGCTTAGGCCGCTCGAGGACCCATTGAGTGATCGTGCTGCAGACCTTACAGTACGTTTGCCTGCCGCACTATTGCCGAACTTGTTGCCGCGTCGCTTCTTTTCCCAAGGTCCTAGGCCCGTCAGCACTTCGAGGGCAGCATTCCTGGGCTGTGATCCCTATGGTCCTGATGCAGTTAATACACTTCTCCTTGGACGTGGGAAGTGGATGGTGGTAGCTCCGATGAACATTGATGCCCGGTCGGGGAAGTGTAGAAAATACGTGGCCGGTCCTAGTGCGGCGAACGTCGCCGCACGCACCTGACAGCTGCCGCAGCGTCTCCATTGGATCGCACTGCTGCTTTTGCTACACCCACGGCCACGGGCGCCCTCGAGTACTAGGCGTCTCACTGTTTTCTGGCCAGCTTGCTCCCGCATCGTCGAGTAGCGGTATCGCCCCAGCTCCCGCCGTATTGGTACGAGACCTCGAAGGGAGCTCAGACTGGCTGAAGAACTCCTCCGCCCAGCCATGAGAAGTCCCTTCATCCGTGAACCGCCGCAGGCACCCTCACTACAGCGCCGTTGGCCAACAAGCCGCCACTACAGTTCTGTGTTCTTTCAGTCAATGAGCCTTTAGGTCACATGCACGCACAAAGTAAGTCCAGCAGGCCTGCCAGTGTGGCTCGTCAGCCAGGGGAGACCCATCTGACGCCACTCATTAGGGCGGCGATTCCTTGCGGGTACGCCCAGTGTATGGTCCGACACGTGAGATAGCAGGCCGAAGAGGGGCCGTGGACACAACGCCACAACGCCTCGCCCATGAAGTACCGAACTTCGTCGCCAGACACACTGCCGATGAAGCTTCCCTACTTCTGCACCCAACCATGTTTCACGTGAAACACACAACGTGAGGGGATCGGACCGCCCGAAGCATCCAGTCTGTTTCACGTGAAACATGGCTCGGACGGCCTATCGATGGACCCCGTCACTTGCCGCCGGACGGAGTCCCAGTGGTCAGCGACCGCCATATGCGCTCCCAGAATGGCCATGGCGGCGGGCGCTCGGAGTGTCACGCCACCGTTACTGACGTAAAACCCTCTATCCGAGGCCAGCTTTTCTGAAGAGGGCGATAGGGAACTGAAGCGGCCGCAGCGTTGCTGACACACGCTAACGGACGCTAATGTGGTGACTGAAAATCAAGGAATCGACAGTCCAAGTGACATAGCGCAGTGGTAACCACTTCAACTCGGAAAGCCCAGTGGAAGAACCATATCGAGGCGATTCCAGTGACAGGCAGAACGTCATAAGATCTCCTGACCTCCCAATCCAAGCACACCAGTAAAACTGTTACTTCTGACAAAGAGATGACCTAAAATTCCCTCAAATGAAACGGACCCGCCTGTTACCCGTCAGAAAATCGCCAATTCGTACACTCTTCCTCGCAACCGGTACGACGACGCATCCATTGACGAAGGCTACAAGCGCTTAGTTGCACAGAGAAAATCAAATTCTCTGAGGGGGTGGGCGCCATTGTGGCCGCGCCAAGGATGCAAGCACAAGAAGTCACAGAGGATCATGACAGTGCATCCCAGCAGGGGAGTCCAGCGCCGCCAGTTGATCCCGTTTCACGTGAAACATGAACGCCGCCAGCCGCACCCCGTCCAAACCCCCTCACGCGAGCTAGCCCCCGAGCAACATCCAAAACTCACGTCCGGCACTGCCCCGGCCCGGAGTCCTGAAATAGCCGTTTAGGGACGCCAGAAGGTCCGCCAAGAGAGCAGAGTCCCGCCGGTTGTCGAATGATAGTCAGGACCCTCCTACTCACGACTACAAGCGCAAGCTCGGCCCCATTGAGTCACTTCGTGTGTTATTCCGCGGAAATGGAGGAAGCCACCAGCGCAGAACAGCGGCAAAACAGCTGCTATCCAGAGGTTTTCGATGACCGTTCACATCTTCCAACATCGAAAAGGCGGGCCGTATCAGAAATTGAATTCCGGGCTGCGGACCGCCTGATGCCACTCTCAAAGCGGTCTGCATCCGCGGGATTGCCTCCTGGGCGGGAGTCAGCAGTCCGGCCTGAAGGTTTCCGCGGCGCCCGTTCCCAAGCCAGCATCAGCCCAAGCCAGCATCAGACAGTCGGTACACCATTTTGCTTTTAGGGGAGGGCCTTAAACACAAGGAGGCCCGATTCAATTCGAATCGGGCCTCCTACTGGAATTCGTGGTTGGGAAGATCAGTTGGTCGATCCCGGCGCCAGCACATCCATGATGCGGTTCAGGTCTTCAACGCTGGCAAACTCGATACTGACCTTACCCTTCCGAACGCCTAGGGAGATTTTCACGTTGGTGTCCAGGCGGTCTGAAAGCGACGAAGCGAGGTAGTCCAGCCGCTCATGCCGTGCCCCAGGCCGGGGAATGTTGTTCTTGGCCGGTTTCGAAGGGTCCTGGTAGAGGGTGACCGCTTCTTCCGTGGCGCGCACGGACATGCCCTCGGCAACGATCTTCTGGGCCAACCGTTCCATGGCCGCTGCGTCGGGCAGCGAGAGAAGGGCCCGTGCGTGCCCGGCTGACAGCACACCGGCAGCGACACGGCGCTGCACCAGCGGGGGCAGCTTCAACAGGCGGAGCGTGTTGGATACCTGCGGCCGGGAACGGCCGATCCGGTCTGCCAGTTGCTCATGGGTGGTACCGAAATCCTCAAGAAGTTGCTGATACGCCGCCGCCTCTTCCAGGGGATTCAGCTGGCTGCGGTGCAGGTTCTCCAACAATGCGTCACGGAGCAGGTCATCATCCGTGGTGTCACGGATGATGGCGGGGATAGTCTCCAGCCCGGCAGCCTGTACAGCCCGCCAGCGGCGTTCACCCATGACCAGTTCATAGGGCTCGCTACCACTTTCGGTTGAAGTGCGGACCACAATGGGCTGCAGGACTCCGATTTCGCGAACTGAGTGGACCAGCTCGGCCATGTCGTCTTCATCGAAGATAGCTCGGGGCTGTTTGCGGTTGGGGTGGATGTCCGCCACCGGCAGCTCAGCAAAGCGTGCGCCGGGCACCTCAACCAGCTCAACGCCGGAGTCCGGGGCCGCACCCGGATCCGCCGTATTCGTTTCTACGCCGGCCTCTGCGGGCTGATGGGTTTCTTCCGGTGCCGCAGCGGGGGCAGGCTCAGCGGCTGCCTTGGAGCGCGCTGCCGGGGCCTTCCTGGCGGGGGCCTTCTTGTCAGCCGCCCCGTTGGCTGCCGCCGCCGCAGCGGCGGCCTTGTCGCTGTCTGCGGATTTGGCGGCACTTGTCTTGGCTGCCGAAGCGCGTGGGCCAGGAGCCGGGCTCTCCTTCTCCTGCGCCGTGGCTGGAGCCGGCGGGACCGGCGGGGCCGCCTGCTCCACGGGTTCAGTCTTCTTCCGGCCCTCAGGAAAAAAGAGATCCACTGGCCGCGATACTGCTCCACCGTTGGCAGAGCCATTGGCTGCGGCGGAACTTGGAATCAGCGCGCCAAGACCGCGGCCTAAGCCCCTTCGCTTCTCGCTCATGGGTAAATCCCTCCAGTGGTGAAGCCCGGACGAGCCGGACCTCCATGCGTTGCGGTATTGAAGATTCTAGCGTTCCGCTATTTCAGCGGCGGCTTCCAAATAGGACAGGGCACCACTCGAGGACGGGTCGTAAGTCATGACCGTCTGCTGGTAGCTGGGAGCTTCAGAGATCCGCACCGAGCGGGGAACGACGGCGGAGAGTACCTGTTCAGGAAAATGCTGGCGTACTTCCGCAGCAACCTGGGCAGCGAGGTTGGTGCGGCCGTCGTACATGGTAAGCAGGATCGTTGAAACAACAAGATCCGCGTTGAGATGCTTCTGGATCATCTCGATGTTCTTGAGGAGCTGGCTGAGGCCTTCCAGGGCGTAGTACTCACACTGGATGGGAATCAGCACTTCACTGGCGGCGCAGAAGGCGTTTACCGTCAAGAGGCCAAGGCTGGGCGGGCAGTCGATAAAGACGTAATCGAGGCGATCTTCGCCGTTCTTCTCGCGCGTCTTCGCATATACATCGATGGCACGGCGCAAACGCTGTTCACGGGCCACCAGCGACACCAGTTCGATCTCGGCACCCGCCAGGTGGATCGTAGCCGGTGCGCAGATCAGCTTCCCGATGTCAGGGCACGGGGCGACAACATCGGCCAGCGGGACATCGTTGATCAGGACGTCGTAGATGCTGTCCACCTCAGCGTGGTGTTCAATGCCGAGGGCGGTGGAGGCGTTGCCCTGCGGATCGATATCGATGACCAGGACGTTGAGCCCGGCAGCGGCAAGGGCCGCAGCGATGTTCACGGTCGTCGTGGTCTTGCCCACGCCGCCCTTCTGGTTCGAAACGGTGAAGATCCGGGTCTGTTCCGGACGGGGGAGCTCGCGTCCCATCAGGCGTTCCCGCCGCTTGGTTTCGTGGGCGAGTTCACGGGCGATAGGACTCGAATCATCTATCGCATCGATAACGTTTGACCTACCGGAAGAGGTTGTTTCACGTGAAACTGCGCTTCCTACCGCACCGGTAGCCGACCGTGGATGGTTTCCACCGCGGGCCGGAGCCATTCCCAAACCGGCCAATCCGGACCCAGCGACGGAACGTGCCGACCCCAGAGACACAAACGGCGGGATCCGTTGTGCGGAGGCTTCACTACTCGTCACTGGGGCACACTCACTCTCGTTCAGCCAATTTGCTGCCGTTGTCTAGCCTAACTGCTCCACCCGTCTGACCACCGTCAGCAGGCCCACTTTAGGACTTCTTTTGGGACTTGTTCACCACAATGCGCACCACAGTGGTGGGCTCCTCGAGGAGGTTGTCGCCGACGGTGATTACCGACGTCTCCACACCCCCGAGCTTGCGGATGACTTTCGCGGCCTTTTCGATCTCTTCGCCGGCGCTGCGGCCCTTGATGGCCACCACTTCACCGTGGCCCGCAAGGAGCGGAATAGTCAGGCCTGCAAGGTTGGCCAAAGCCGATACGGCACGGGCCGTGACCACGTCAGCCTCCACGTGCCCCACAGCCAGTTCGGCCCTGGTACGCATGACGGTGACGTTGTCCAGGCCGAGGTCATCCACTACTTCCTGTAGCCAGATCACCCTGCGCTCCAGGGGCTCGATGAGCGTGAGTTCGAGGTCGGGGCGGGCAATGGCAAGGCACAGGCCAGGCAGGCCAGCCCCGCTTCCGACGTCGGCCACGTGGCTTCCCTGGGCTATCTCACTTTCGATGACCGCGCAGTTGAGCACGTGGCGGCTCCACAGGCGGGGAACCTCGCGTGGCCCGATCAGCCCGCGTTCGGTCCCGGAAGTGGCCAGGTGCTCCACATAGCGCTTGGCCAGTTCCAGGCGGTCGCCGAAAATCTTCTCAGCAGCGCGAAGCTCTGCTGCCGTGATATCAACCATGGTTATCGTGCTGGCATTCTCTAGTCTGCGGAAACAACAATGTGGCGTCCGGAGCCTTCGCCCTCGGACTCGCTGACCAAGCCGAGGTCAGCCACGGCGTCGTGCACAATCTTGCGTTCGTAGGCACTCATCGGCTCGAGGGCAACCGGCTTGCCGGATTCCTTGACGGAAGCTGCTGCGTCTTCGGCAATCTTCTGCAGGTGGCCGGTGCGTTCCTGCCGGTAACCATTGATGTCCAGCACAAGCCGGGAACGGTTCTCGGTGGCGGAGAGTACAGCCAGCCGGGTGAGCTCCTGGAGGGCTTCAAGCACCTCGCCGTCTTCACCTACCAGGCCTTCGAGGCCCTCGGTCTCGTCCTCGGCAACAATCGAGATGTACGTGCGGCCGTTGCGGACCTCGATGTCGATATCGCCGTCAATGTCAGCGATATCCAGCAGTTCCTCAAGGTAGTCGGCAGCGACGTCTCCCTCTTCTTCGAGGCGGCTGGCGGCGGAGGACTTGGGGGAAGCGTCCTGGTTCACAGACTCATCCTGGTCTGCGATTTCTTCGGAAAGGACGTGCTCGGTGCTCTCGGCTGACATTACTTCTTCTTCCTGTTCTTGCGCTGGGGCTGGACGCGCTGTCCCTTGGCTTCCACGGCGGCAGCCGCGGCGGCGTCGGCTGCTTCATCCCGCTTCCCGGTGAGGACAGAGAGGGCCGGCAGGCCCCTGGCGGCGCGGCGCTCGGCGAGGGCCTTCGCGGCGGGGGATCCCGGCGTCGGCATGCGGCGGATCACAAAGAACTGCTGTCCCATGGTCCAGAGGTTGGTGGTGGTCCAGTAGATCAGGACGCCAATGGGGAAGTTGATGCCACCCACGCCGAAGACCACCGGCAGGATATAGAGCATCATCTTCTGCTGCCGCATGAACGGGCTGGCCATGGCCTCTTCGGACATGTTCTTGGCCATGATCTGCTTCTGGGTGATGAACTGGGAGGCAGTCATGGCCAGGATCATCACGATAGAGAGCACCACCACGGCGGTGTTCCCCGCACCGCCATGCAGCAGTGCGGCGGACAACGGTGCACCGAAGATGCTGGAGGCATCGAACTCCACCACCTGCTCGTGGCTCATCGCCCCGATGCCGGCACCCTGGTCCTTTGCCTGGGAAATGCCCGAGAGCACCTGGAACAGGGCGAAGAAGAAGGGCATCTGGATCAGCATGGGCAGGCAGGCTGAGAACGGGTTGGTCCCGTGCTTCTTGTACATGGCCATCTGTTCCTGGGCCATGGCCTGGCGGGACAGCTGGTCGGTCTTGCCCTTGTACTTTTCCTGCAGCTTCTTCAGGTCCGGCTGCAGCAGCTGCATACCGCGCTGGGCCTTGATCTGCTTGACGAATACCGGGATCAGGGCGGCACGGATCACCAGCACCAGCCCGATGATGGCCAATGTCCAGGTCCAGCCGTTCGCGGCGGGCATGCCAATGCTGCTCAGCCCGTCGTGGAACGCCACCATAATGAACGAAACCAGCCACTTGAACGGGCCGATTATTGCTCCAAAGATGTCCATACTTATCCCTATTCGTCAGGCCGCACTGCGGCCTTCTTCATCAGTCCGAGCAACCAGGTACTTGTCCGGATTGTTCAGCACAACAATTGTGGGGGTACGGCCCGCAGGCCATTCCCGGCCGCCGGCGGGGACGTGGTCCACTCCGCCGGCATTCCATGGGTGGCAGTGGCCAAGGCGCCGGACCGCGAGCCAGCTTCCCTTGACAGCGCCGTGGACGGTGACCGCTTCAAGGGCATAGGCCGAGCATGAAGGGAAGAACCGGCAGACGGGGCCGTACAAGGGAGAAACCACCTTGCGGTAGGCCATCAACAGAAGAATGAGGATGTTCCGGGGCAGGTTCCAGAGGAACTTTGCGACGGCGGCAGTCACGTTCCGGAAACGGGCGACGGCGGCAGTGGCGTTAGGCACGCGTTGTCCCCTCCCGTGTTGTACCGGCCGAACCTTTGGCGGCAGGCCGTGGTGGCCGTCCGGCCAGCCGGCCCTGGGTTGTTTCCAGTGCTGCCCTGTAATCCGCCAGCAGTTGATCCCAACTGGCGGACGCCGATGCGGGCAGTGCCCGGACAACAATGGCGAGTCCAATTGGGTGTTCGCGCAGTGAGGCAGCAGCCGCTTCCCTCAGTCTTCTCTTAACGAGGTTCCTGACCACGGCGTTCCCTACACTCTTGGAAACAATGAACCCGATCCGGCTGGGTTCGTCGGCAGCGATGGCTGCCGCATATAACACTACGTTCCGGCGCCCATTGCGGACACCGGAACGTACGGTTGTTGAAAAATCGGTTGCAGTCCTCAGGCGGTTGCGGGCGGCCAGCACCTTAAACTCGCAAAGGGATGTCTACCGACGAGTCAGTTATTTAGGCCGAAAGCTCGGTACGGCCCTTGCCACGACGGGCTGCCAGGATGGCGCGGCCGGCACGGGTACGCATACGAAGGCGGAAGCCGTGCTTCTTGGCTCGACGGCGGTTATTCGGCTGAAAAGTCCGCTTGCTCACGTTAGTTACTCCAGTGGATCAAAGGTGCGCCCACCCGATCAGTAATGGGGAAGAACTGGCCGACGCTAAGTTTTGTATATGCACGCTTCCCCCGGCTGTCCAAGCGCAGTGCGCCTGGAAGTTCAGATGGGGCCAAAAAGCGGACACAAAGGACTTCACAACGTTAGGGCAATCCAAGGCCCGGAGTCAAACCGGGACAGCCCTGCAGTGCTATCCCCAGCTGTGCCTAAGTATCCCCAACAGGCTGTGGATGAAGTGGCTCACAGAGGCGTTTCGGGAACCACAACCATGTAATTATCCACAGCCGGATAGCCAGCTATCTTCTAGGCTTTTGATCCCCTAGAGTGTCCCAGTAGCCGATTATCCACGGACTGTGCATAACCCTGTGGATTAAGTTGGGCCAGCATCCTGGTTCCGGACTTGGGGCTGCAGGCAATGCAGGCATAGCAAGTTTTGAGGGAACCGATTGATGACAGTAGACGAAGCCAACCACGCCAATACTGTCGGAAGTTCCTGGCGCCGGGTTGTCAGCCTGCTGGAACAGGACCACCGTGTTTCACCGCGCCAGCGGGGTTTTGTCATCCTCGCCCAGGCCCAAGGCCTGATCGGCTCCACCCTCCTGGTGGCCGTGCCCAACGAACTCACGCGGGAAGTGCTTCAGACCCAGGTCAAGGATGCCCTTGACGATGCACTGCACAATGTCTTTTCCGAGGACATCCGTTGTGCCATCGACGTCGACACCGACCTGGTGCCCATTCACGTAGAGCCCGAGCCCGTCGTCGAACCTGCTTACGCGCCGGACCAGCTGATCGAACAGAAGCCGCAGCCCATGCTGCCCAGCACCTCGCACGAATTCGGCCGGCTGAACCCCAAGTACGTTTTCGATACGTTCGTGATTGGTTCCTCCAACCGCTTTGCCCATGCAGCCGCCGTCGCTGTCGCCGAAGCGCCCGCCAAGGCCTACAACCCGCTGTTCATCTACGGTGACTCCGGGCTCGGTAAAACCCACCTCCTGCACGCGATCGGGCACTACGCCCGCCGGCTCTACAGCGGCATCCGGGTCCGGTACGTCAATTCCGAAGAATTCACCAACGACTTCATCAACTCCATTCGGGACGACGAAGGCGCAAGCTTCAAAACCACCTACCGCAACGTGGACGTCCTGTTGATCGATGACATCCAGTTCCTGGCCGGCAAGGACCGCACGCTGGAGGAGTTCTTCCACACCTTCAACTCGCTGCACAACAACAACAAGCAGGTGGTCATTACCTCGGACCAGCCGCCCAAGCTGCTCGCCGGTTTCGAGGACCGGATGAAGTCCCGGTTCGAATGGGGACTGCTGACGGACATCCAGCCGCCGGAACTTGAAACGCGTATCGCAATCTTGCGGAAGAAGGCCCTCAGCGAGGGACTGTCGGCACCGGATGATGCCCTGGAGTACATCGCCTCCAAGATCTCCAGCAACATCCGTGAGCTCGAGGGCGCGCTGATCCGCGTCACCGCCTTCGCCAGCCTGAACCGGCAGCCGGTGGATGTTGCGCTGGCGGAAATGGTCTTGAAGGACCTGATCACCGATGACGGCGCACAGGAAATCACGTCCGCCCAAATCCTGCAGCAGACGGCTGACTACTTCAAGCTCAGCATGGAAGAACTCTGCAGCAAGTCCCGCACCCGGACCCTGGTCACGGCCCGTCAGATCGCCATGTACCTCTGCCGGGAGCTGACGGACATGTCGCTGCCCAAGATCGGGCAGGAACTCGGCGGCCGCGACCACACCACGGTCATCCATGCCGACCGCAAGATCCGTGAGCTCATGGCCGAGCGCCGTGTGATTTACAACCAGGTGACGGAACTGACCAACCGGATCAAGCAGCAGCAGCGCGACTCCTGAATCCACACCGGACCGCGCACTCTATACCTTATTAACAGGGGCATGTGGATAAGCCTGTGGATACTTAAGGGGACAAGCGCGGTTAATGGGCTTAAAACCCTTAAGGCGTCTGTGGATCGTCAAAAACAGCCCTTTGAGTTGTCCCCATCCACACCCTGTTTAAAACCCAGGTAACGCACACTCCGTGAACAGGGCTTAACCCCGGAAACGTGGGCCAGGATCGGGTTATCCACAGTTTCCACAGCAGTTATTAACACTACGAATCCCAAAAAATTGAATTCCCTCAAACAACAAGATCCATCCGCACGTCCACCCGGCGGGGACACCGGCCCCTGAAAGGGCCGGGCCGGGGTCTTAGGGATGGGTTAATCGCGGATCTTCCGGCTAAGCTGTCAGCAGCGCTCCCATCCCCGGGTTTTGTGTGGTTTCCGTCTGCACGGACCATGCACCGGCCGCGGCGCGCAGAACATCTTCCGGAGTTTCCCTGCGAAGTTCCCGGGTTTACATGGCAGCAGCAATGAAAGGCGGCACCCTTCCGTGAAGTTCAGAGTCGATCGGGACGTCCTGGCAGAAGCCGTCACCTGGACAGCCCGCTCGTTGTCTCCACGGCCGCCGGTTCCTGTCCTTTCCGGCCTTCTGCTGAAGGCCGAAGGCGGAACCGTCAGCCTCTCGAGCTTTGACTACGAAACCTCGGCAAGGCTCGAAATCGCAGCTGACATCAGGGACGAGGGAACCATCCTTGTTTCCGGCCGGCTGCTCGCGGACATCTGCCGCAGCCTCCCGTCCGCACCGGTGGATGTCGAAACCGACGGCAACAAGGTCACCCTCACCTGCCGTCGAAGCAGCTTCCACCTGGCCACCATGCCCGAAGCCGAGTACCCACCGCTGCCGGCCCTCCCCGCCATCAGTGGCACCGTACCCGGGGATGCCTTCGCGCAGGCTGTTTCCCAGGTGATCATCGCCGCCAGCAAGGACGACACCCTGCCCATCCTCACCGGCGTCCGAATGGAGATCGAGGACGATCTGATCACCCTCCTGGCCACTGACCGCTACCGGCTGGCCATGCGCGAAGTTCCGTGGAAGCCGGTGACCCCCGGCATCTCCACCAGCGCCCTGGTGAAGGCCAAAACCCTGAACGAAGTAGCCAAAACGCTGGGCAACAGCGGCGATATCAACCTCGCCTTGTCCGACGACGACAGCCGGCTTATCGGATTCGAAAGCGGCGGACGCACCACTACGTCCCTGCTGGTGGACGGTGATTACCCGAAGATCCGGTCCCTGTTCCCGGAATCCACGCCAATCCACGCCACGGTCCAGACCCAAGAGCTGGTGGAAGCCGTCCGCCGCGTGTCGCTCGTCGCCGAACGCAACACCCCGGTCCGGCTGGCTTTCAGCAACGGCCTGCTCAACCTCGATGCCGGAACCGGTGAGGACGCCCAGGCTTCGGAAGAGCTTGAGGCCCAGCTGTCCGGGGAAGACATCACGGTCGCTTTCAAACCCGCACTACCTGATCGAAGGCCTCAGCGTCATCGAGACGAAATTTGTCCGCTTCTCGTTCACCACGGCACCCAAGCCCGCCATGATCACGGCGCAGGCAGACGCCGACGGTGAAGACCAGGATGACTACCGCTACCTGGTAATGCCCGTCCGCCTCCCCAACTAGTCCCCATCGGCTCCCAGCCTTCGCAAGCTCAGGCCGGGTCCCTCGCCGATGGGGCCCCAACCACCGCCACCCCTTCCCAACCAGCGCAGGAAAGAGTTCCACCATGCACATTGGACTGATTGGCCTCGGAAAAATGGGTTTCAACATGCGTGAACGCCTGCGCAAAGGTGGCCTGGAGGTCACTGGCTATGACCGCAATCCCGACGTCACGGACGCGGCGAGCGTCGATGACCTGATCGCTGCCGTTCCGGCGCCGAGGATCATCTGGGTCATGGTCCCGGCCGGCCCCGTCACGGACGCCGTGATCACAGAACTAAGCGGCAAGCTCGTTCCCGGCGATCTTGTGATCGACGGCGGAAACTCACGGTTTACGGAAGATCAGAAGCACGGCGAGGTGCTTGCCGCCAAAGGCATCCGGTTCGCGGACTGCGGCGTTTCCGGCGGGGTATGGGGCCTGCAGAACGGTTACGGCCTGATGGCGGGCGGGGATGCCCAGGACATTGAACGCGCACTGCCGGTCTTTGATGCGCTGCGGCCGGAAGGTGAAAGGGCTGACAGCTTCGTCCACGTTGGCGGAATCGGCGCCGGCCACTACGCCAAGATGGTGCACAACGGGATCGAATACGGCCTGATGCAGGCGTACGCCGAGGGATACGAACTGCTGGCCGCCAAGGACATTGTCACGGACCTGCCGGGCACGTTCCGGGCATGGCAAAAGGGAACCGTGGTTCGTTCCTGGCTGCTGGACCTCATGGTCAAGGCCCTGGACGAGGATCCCGGACTGGCATCCATCGACGATTACGTTGAGGACTCGGGCGAGGGCCGCTGGACGGTGGAAGAAGCCATCGCCAACGCTGTTCCGGCCCCGGCCATCACGGCTGCCCTGTTCGCCCGTTTTGCCTCCAGGGAGGATACGTCCCCCGCAATGAAGATGGTTTCTGCGCTGCGCCACCAGTTCGGCGGCCATGCAACCCGTCCCGCCAAGTAGCACCCACCGGGAGCCATCACCGCTTCCAGAATTGCCGACCACCGCGTGTACCTTGAACATCTTTCGCTGACAGACTTCCGCAGCTACGCCCAGGTTGACCTAAGCCTGGGCCCGGGCGTCACTGTCCTGGTGGGATACAACGGCATCGGCAAGACCAACCTGATGGAAGCCATCGGCTACCTGGCCACCCTCAGCTCCCACAGGGTCAGTTCCGACGCCCCCCTGCTGCGGTTCGGCACGGAGCGCGCATTGGTCCGGGCACGCCTGGTCCGCGGCGGGCAGACCACGGTGCTTGAGCTGGAAATCAACGCCGGCCGGGCCAACCGCGGCCGGATCAACCGCAGCAACCCGGTCCGTGCCCGTGACCTCCTGGGCATCTGCCAGACCGTGCTCTTCGCACCTGAGGACCTGACACTGGTTAAGGGTGATCCCGCCAACCGCCGGCGCTTCCTGGACGAATTGCTCGCCAGTCTCATCCCGCACCATGCAGCTACCCGCAGCGATTACGACCGCGTCCTGAAACAACGCAACGCGCTGCTCAAATCAGCGCGCTCCGGACGGTTCACAACTGCCCATGAGGCCACCTTGGATGTCTGGGACCAGCACATGGCCCGCGCCGGAGCACAATTGCTGCACGCCCGGCTGGAACTGGTGGAACGGCTCCGGCCGCACCTTGCCCGTGCCTACGCTGAGCTGACAGACGCCTCCAAGGCCGCCGACGCCATCTACCGGTCAACGCTTCAGAACCAGATGGACGACGACGGCGTTCCGGCCCCAGGTGCCCAGCGCACCGCAGGCGCGGGTACTTCAGCCGGCCAGGAGGACCTGCGCCTGCTCACCGTCGACCAGCTGACCGGACGCTATATCCAGGCGTTCGCAGAATCACGGAAGAAGGAACTGGAACGGGGCATTTCGCTCGTCGGTCCGCACCGTGACGAACTGGAGCTCATGCTCGGCCAGGCGCCCGCGAAGGGATATGCCTCACACGGCGAGACCTGGTCCATGTGCCTGTCCCTGCGTTTGGCCTCGTACTACGTGATGCTCGATGACGCCCGGACCGGAGGTTCGGCCCCCATCCTGATCCTGGACGACGTCTTTGCCGAACTCGATGTCCAGCGTCGGCGTAAACTGGCGGCTATAGTCTCCGGCGCGGAACAGGTCCTGGTGACCGCCGCCGTCGACGCCGATATTCCGGAAGAGCTGTCCGGGCGGCGGGTGAAGGTCATCCCGGGAGGAATCGATGAGCAGTGACGAGGGCGCCGGGCCGCAGCCCGGCCGCGAACCCGACCACATCGATGCCCCGCAGGCTGCACTGAACCGGATGCGCGAGGCAGCTGCCGCCCGCGGCGAAGTCCGAAGGAAGGCGTCCCGGCCCGGATCCCAGAAAGCCAAGGGCAGTATCCGTGACACCCGCGGCTTCAGCCAGTTCCACGCCACCGGCCGGGACCCCCTTGGCCTGGGCAAAGTCGTTGGCCGGCTGGTTGCAGAACGCGGCTGGACTTCGCCGGTGGCGGTCGGTTCCGTCATGGCGGAATGGGCCACCCTGGTGGGCCCGGAGATTTCCGCCCACTGCACGCCCGAAAGCTTCACCGATACCACCCTGCACGTGCGGTGTGACTCCACGGCCTGGGCCACCCAGCTCAGGCTCCTGAGCACCAGCCTGCTGGACAAATTCCGCCGGGAACTGGGTGACGGCGTGGTCACCAGGATCCAGGTCCTCGGCCCTTCCGCACCCAGCTGGCGCAAGGGCGGACGCAGCGTCAACGGGCGTGGACCCCGGGACACCTACGGATAGCCGCGGCCGCAGCTCTTGAAACTTCGCCCAAAGGCGTATAGAGGCCGGTAGGGGCCACGGCGTGTATAGGCACCCGGAGGGCGCACCACCGGGCCGCCCTAGGTGGGGCCAAGAGCCTTGTACAGGCATATTCTCCGCCCGCCCACGGCCCTGGAATGCGGGGATATGGGTGTGTTCGCGGTAGAATTGACCGAGATAACTGGGCGCGGGTGAAACGTTGACTTCAGTCCGTTCTCCGCGCGCGTTCCGCACGCAGAGCGCGGATCACCGACCGTCATCGAGTCACCGGCGCCATAAGTTTGTGCCTGTTGGCGGGTCACTTTTCCCTGCGAAAAGAAATCAGCCGGCCATCATCGAGAACAGAGGAGTCGCAGCGCCTGTGGCTAACGACAATACAGATATTCTGGCAGCAGATACAGCGGTCGAGGATGGCCGGACCCCTGATACTCCGGCTGCGTCAACCAGCCCAAGGGAGTACGGCGCCAGCGACATCACTGTCCTTGAAGGCCTCGAAGCTGTCCGGAAGCGCCCGGGCATGTACATCGGCTCCACCGGTCCCCGCGGCCTCCACCACCTGGTCTATGAGGTCGTGGACAACTCCGTGGATGAGGCACTGGCCGGCTACTGCAGCCATATCGAAGTGGTCCTGCAGGCCGACGGCGGTGTCAAAGTAGTCGACGACGGCCGCGGAATCCCGGTGGACATGCACCCCACCGAGCACAAACCCACCGTCGAGGTGGTGATGACCATCCTGCACGCCGGCGGCAAGTTCGGCGGCGGCGGGTATGCGGTCTCCGGCGGCCTGCACGGTGTGGGTATTTCCGTGGTCAACGCGCTCTCCAGCAGGGTGGACACCGAAGTGCGGCGCCAGGGCCACGTCTGGCGAATGTCTTTTGCCGACGGTGGCAAGCCCCAGGGCGGCCTGGTCCAGGGTGAAGAGACCGATACCACCGGCACCACCCAGACCTTCTATCCGGACCCGGCGATCTTCGAAAGCACGGAGTTCGATTTCGAGACCCTCCGCGCCCGCTTCCAGCAGATGGCTTTCCTCAACAAGGGCCTGCGCATCACGTTGACGGATGAGCGTGCGGCCGACGGCGATGAGGCCGACGGCGACCTTGACCTTGACGACCTCAGCACCGACGGCGAGATCAGCGCCGAACACCGCACCGTGGTGTACCAGTACGACGAAGGCCTGCTGGACTACGTCAAGCACCTGAACTCCGGCAAAAAGGTGGAGGTGGTCCACGAGGACGTCATTGCCTTCGAGACTGAGGACACCGAACGTAAGATCGCCCTTGAAATGGCGATGCAGTGGACCAGTGCCTATTCCGAGAGTGTGCACACGTACGCCAACACCATCAATACCCATGAGGGCGGTACCCACGAAGAAGGTTTCCGTGCTGCACTGACGTCCCTGATCAACCGGTACGCCCGGGAAAAGGGCATCATCAAGGAGAAGGACGACAACCTCACGGGCGACGACATCCGCGAGGGCCTTACCGCCGTCATCTCCGTCAAGCTGGCCGAGCCCCAGTTCGAAGGCCAGACCAAGACCAAACTGGGCAACTCCGAGGTCAAGGGATTCGTCCAGCGCGTGGTCACCGACGGCCTGGGCGACTGGCTGGAGCGCAACCCGGGCCCGGCCCGCGATGTCATCCGCAAGGCCATCTCGGCAGCCCAGGCACGCATGGCTGCAAGGAAGGCCCGCGACAACGCCCGGCGCAAGAGCCCACTGGAATCGTTCGGCATGCCGGGCAAGCTTTCTGACTGCTCCTCCAAGGACCCGGAAAAGTGCGAGGTCTACATCGTGGAGGGTGACTCCGCCGGGGGTTCCGCCAAGCGCGGCCGCAACCCCGAAACGCAGGCCATCCTGCCCTTGCGCGGCAAGATTTTGAATGTGGAGCGTGCCCGCCTGGACAAGGCCCTGGGCAACGCGGAGGTCCAGTCCATGATCACTGCCTTCGGCACCGGGATCGGCGAGGACTTCGACCTCGCCAAACTCCGGTACCACAAGATCGTCCTCATGGCAGATGCCGACGTGGATGGCCAGCACATCACCACCCTGCTGATGACCCTGCTGTTCCGTTACATGCGTCCGCTGATCGAGAACGGCTACGTCTACCTGGCACAGCCGCCGCTGTACCGGATCAAATGGTCCAACGCGCCGCACGACTACGTCTACAGCGACCGCGAACGCGACGCCAAACTGGTGGCGGGCCAGGCTGCCGGACGCCGCATCCCCAAGGACAACGGCATCCAGCGCTACAAGGGCCTGGGAGAGATGGACTACACCGAACTCTGGGATACCACCATGGACCCCGACCACCGCACCCTGCTGCAGGTGACCATGGATGACGCCCTCGCCGCCGACCAGATCTTCTCCGTCCTCATGGGCGAAGACGTGGAGTCACGGCGCAACTTCATTCAGCAGAACGCCAAGGACGTCAGGTTCCTGGACATCTAAGGACCCGCTCCAAAGTATTCGGAACCAGACATATACCTGAAACGGAAAATAAAGAATGAGCGACGAAACCCCCGAGATTCCCCGCCCCCGAGGCCGGAGAACCGGACACCGTTCTTGAAGGCGACGTGCTGATCGACCGTGTGGAGCAGGTGGACCTGCAGACGGAAATGCAGCGTTCCTACCTCGACTACGCCATGGCCGTCATCGTTGGACGTGCCCTCCCGGACGTCCGCGACGGCCTCAAGCCCGTGCACCGCCGCGTGCTCTACGCGATGTTCGACGGTGGATACCGCCCCGACCGTTCCTTCAACAAGTGCGCCCGCGTGGTGGGTGAGGTCATGGGCCAGTACCACCCGCACGGCGACACCGCCATCTACGACGCTTTGGTCCGCCTCATCCAGGACTGGACCATGCGCTACCCGCTGGCACTCGGACAGGGCAACTTCGGTTCACCGGGCAATGACGGTGCCGCCGCACCCCGGTACACCGAAACCAAGATGGCGCCGCTGGCCATGGAAATGGTCCGCGACATCGACGAGGAAACCGTCGACTTCCAGGACAACTACGACGGCAAGAACCAGGAACCCACCATCCTGCCGGCCAGGTTCCCCAACCTGCTGGTCAACGGTTCCTCCGGCATCGCCGTCGGCATGGCCACCAACATCCCCCCGCACAACCTCCGTGAAGTGGCGGACGGCGTCCAGTGGTACCTGGCCAACCCCGGCGCCAGCCGCGAGGAACTCCTCGAAGAACTGCTGCTGCGGGTCAAGGGTCCGGACTTCCCCACGGGCGCCACCATCCTGGGCCACAAGGGCATCGAAGACGCCTACCGGACCGGGCGCGGTTCCGTCACCATGCGTGCCGTGGTAGCCGTGGAGGAACTGCAGGGCCGCACCTGCCTGGTGGTCACGGAACTGCCGTACCAGGCCAACCCGGACAACCTGGCCATCAAGATCGCCGAGTTGGTCAAGGACGGCAAGATCTCCGGCATCGCGGACCTCCGCGACGAAACCTCCGGACGTACGGGCCAGCGCCTGGTAATCGTCCTGAAGCGGGACGCTGTACCCAAGGTGGTGCTGAACAACCTATACAAGCACACTGAGCTGCAGAGCAACTTCTCCGCCAACATGCTGGCCATCGTTGACGGCGTGCCCCGGACGCTCAGCCTGGATGCGTTCATCCGGCACTGGGTGACCCACCAGATGGATGTCATTGCGCGCCGAACCCGGTACCGCCTCCGCAAGGCCGAAGAAGAAGCCCATATCCTCCGCGCCCTCTTGAAGGCACTGGATATGCTCGACGAGGTCATCGCCCTGATTCGCGCCTCCAACACCACCGAAGCCGCACGCGACGGGTTGATGGAACTGCTCGATATCGACGAGCTGCAGGCCCGGGCCATCCTGGACATGCAGCTGCGCCGGCTGGCCGCCCTGGAACGCCAGAAGATCCAGGACCGGCACACCGAACTCGAGGCCCTGATCGCCGAATACAACGCGATCCTCGCTTCCGAGCAGCGCCAGCGCGAGATCATCAGCGTCGAGTTGGCCGAAATCGTGGACAAGCACGGCGACGACCGCCGCACCAGGATCCTCATGGGCTTCGATGGCGACATGTCCATGGAAGACCTGATTCCCGAAGAGGAAATGGTGGTCACCATCACCCGCGGCGGCTACGTCAAGCGCACGCGCAGCGACAACTACCGCTCACAACAGCGCGGCGGCAAGGGCATCAAGGGTGCCCAGCTTCGCGGTGACGACGTCGTGGAACACTTCTTCGTCACCACTACCCACCACTGGCTGCTGTTCTTCACCAACCTCGGCCGCGTATACCGTGCCAAAGCGTACGAGCTGATGGAAGCGGGCCGCGACGCCAAGGGCCAGCACGTGGCCAACCTGCTCGCGTTCCAGCCCGACGAACACATTGCTCAGGTGCTGGACCTGAAGGACTACCAGCAGGCGCCGTACCTGGTACTCGCCACGAAGCGGGGCCTGGTGAAGAAAACCAGGCTCGAGGACTACGACACCAACCGGTCCGCAGGCGTCATTGCCATCAACCTCCGCGACGGCGACGAACTGGTTTCGGCGCAGCTCGTCTCGGAAACCGACGACCTGTTCCTGGTGTCCCGCAAGGGCCAGTCCATCCGCTTCACCGCAACGGACGACGCCCTGCGCCCCATGGGACGGGCAACATCCGGCGTTACCGGGATGAAGTTCCGTGAGGACGATGAACTGCTGGCCGCCGATGTCGTCACCGACGGATCGTTCGTCTTCATCGTGACCGAGGGCGGCTACGCCAAGCGCACCGAGGTGGAGGAATACCGCCTCCAGGGCCGCGGCGGACTCGGTATCAAAGTAGGTAAGTACCAGGAAGAACGCGGCCACCTCGTGGGAGCCCTTATTGTCCAGGAAGAGGATGAAGTCCTGGTGGTCATGGAGGGTGGCAAGGTTGTCCGGTCCTCCGTGGCGGGTGTTCCGGCGAAGGGCCGTGACACGATGGGCGTCATCTTCGCCAAGCCGGACAAGAATGACCGGATCATTGAGGTGGCGCGTAACAGCGAACGGGGCCTCGAGGACGATGAATCCGGCGAGGATGACGTAACGTTGGCTGAAGATGGCGGGCCCGCTGGGGATTCCGCCGCGCCAGCAATGGCAGAAGAATCACCGGCCGTTGAGTCAGAGGACGCCTCGGGCGACGCTGAGCCGAACGAAGACAACACGGAGGTAACGAGTGAGTAATTCCGACTCATTTCCCAAGCCGAACAGCACTGTTCCCGACGGGAACCGGCCTTCAGCGGCGCCCCGCGTGAACGCCCCCGTCCGTCCGCAGCAGCGCCCGGCAGCAGCCGCAGGCGCTCCCGGCCAGCGTCCCGCTGTCCCGGGCCAGCGGCCCCAGCAGGGCGACCGCCCTGCGCAGCCCGGCCAGCGGCCCTTCCAGGGACAGCCCGGCCAGCGTCCGGCCCAGGGATCCCAAGGACAGGGAAACCCCGGCCTGGTCAAGCCTGCACCGAAGGCCAAGGTCCGGCGGGCACGGTTGCTGATCAGCAAGGTGGACCCCTGGTCCGTGCTGAAGATGGCATTCCTGCTCTCCGTGGCACTGGGCATCGTCACTGTGGTGGCGGCAATCGTCCTGTGGACGGTCCTGGACCTGACCGGAATCTTCGACCAGGTGGACAGCCTGCTGGGGACGCTTGCCGGCTCTGAAAGCGGCGGCTTCGAATTGAAGAAGGTGGCTTCGCTCGGGCAGGTAGCTTCGTTCGCCACCATCATCGCAGTGGTCAACGTTGTCCTGCTGACGGCGCTGTCCATGCTCTCTGCTGTCCTCTACAACATCTCCGCCACCCTGGTAGGCGGAATCGGCGTCACCCTGACGGACGATTAAGAACCCGTTTTCGCCGGCGGCAATCCGGTGAAGATGCCCGATTTGAGATCGGGCCGGGGTGTGCTGTAAAGTCATATCTCGGCCCGATGAGGCATCGGGGCGTATAGCTCAGGCGGTTAGAGCGCTTCGCTGATAACGAAGAGGTCCCAGGTTCAAGTCCTGGTACGCCCACGGAACCTGTGCAGGTTTCAAACGGAGGTTGGTCCGGATTCATCCGGCACCCGACCGGAACGGGGAGCATGTGAAGAAGTTGCTGGTACTCGCAGCGGCGATCGCAGGCTTCCTGGTCTTCCGGAAAGCACAGGAATCCGAAGCCCGGAAAACAGTCTGGAGCAAGTCAACCGACACGGTGGACTAGCTGGGACACCAGGTCCGGAAGCCGTCAAGGCCTCCCCGGTTCCTAGGGTATGATGGACGGGTTGCTTCTTATGGGGGCATGGCGCAATTGGTAGCGCACCTGCTTTGCAAGCAGGGGGTTCGGGGTTCGAGTCCCCGTGCCTCCACCATAAGAAAGTCCCGGTCAGCGGAAACGCCGGCCGGGACTTTTTGTTCTCCTTCCCCGCGGGGATTGCCTCAGGGGGTATTCAAATGAACTTTTTCTTCGCGGCCCTGGGAGTCCTCGGAGTCGCCTCATCGGGTCCCCTCATTGCCGCCACCTTGGGCGCCACCAGCGTCAGCGCCCTCGCGATCGCTTTTTGGCGCAATGCCATTGGTTCCGTGGTCATGGCCGCGCCAACGCTGGTCCGGGAACCCCGCCAGTTCGGCAGCATAACCGGCCGTGAGTTCCGTTGGTCCCTGCTGGCCGCCGTCGCCCTGGCACTGCACTTCGCCTGCTTCATTACCTCGCTGCAGCTGACCTCTGTTGCCGCCGCCACTGCCCTGGTGTGCCTGCAGTCCGGCTGGATTGCCATCTTCCAGCTCATCCGGGGAACCCGGCACCGCTGGCAGGTGCTGGCCGGCCTGGGAATTGCCTTTGGCGGCGTTGTGGCAATTACCGGCTTTGACATGGGAACCTCACCCCAGGCACTCACCGGAGACGTCCTGGCTATGGCCGGAGGCGCCCTGGCGGGGCTCTACACACTGGCAGGGGGCAAGGCGCGGCAGAGCATGACTACGGGGACGTACACCACGCTCTGTTACGGCATGTGCGCGGTCCTCGTGGCGGTACTGGCACTGGCAGCCGGCCAGCCGCTGGGCGGGTTTGAGCCGGCAGGATGGCTGGGCATCGCGGCCATCACCGTCTGCGCCCAATTAGTGGGCCATACGGCGTTCAACCACCTGCTGGCCACCATGAGTCCGCTCATCGTCTCGATGATCATCCTGCTGGAGATCCCGGGAGCCGCGTTGCTGGCCGCCGTCTTCCTGCATGAGACCCTTCCGGCGGGCACCTATGCCGGGCTGGGCCTCATCCTGGCGGGACTCGCCGTCGTCGTCCTGGGACAACGGTCCGGGAGGGCCGGGAAGCGGCCGCTGCCGCCCGGGGAGGAACCGCCGCAGGGCCGTCCGCTGGCCGAACTGGGGACGGACTGACGGGAAGGCACCGGCTTGCGGCCGGCAAGGCCTATTGTCCGCCGCGACGGGCGGGCTGGGCCGTGTTGACCGTGTGGATGGCCCGCAGGAGCTTGGCCGGGAAGTACACCGAAAAGAAGACCACCATGGGGGCCTTCAACGCCATCTTCCGCACATTGTGGGCTTTGTAGGTCCGGTCGAAGCGGGTGACGTAGTAGCGGTAGTCCCGCGGAGAGTCCTCAAGCCGGCGGGCGGACATGCCGGACACCATCTGCGGCCAGTAGCGGACCGGCAGCTCATGGTCGGCAAGGTGCAGGGACAAGTCGATGTCCTCGTGCATCTCGTCTTTTTCGTCCCGGCAGGTCTCGGCCCGGATGGTTTCCCAGGCACTGGCGCGCAGGGCCATGTTGGAGCCGAAAAGGAAGTGGTACTGGTGTTTGGCCAGCTTCAGCATGAGCTGGCGCATCTTGTCGTCCGCCTTGAGCCCGAAACGGCGCATTGGCATGTCGTAATACACCACCGGCCCGGTGGCGGCCTGGACGACGGGGTCCGCAAATGCCCTTTGCACCTGCTCCACCCAGTCGGGTTCGACGACGGAATCCGCGTCAATCCGCCCAAGGACATCTCCCGTGGCGTGATCGAGACCGAAGTTCCTGGTGGGGATCAGGCCCTGTTCCCGGTCCTGGCTGAGCAGGATGATGGGGCTCTCCGGGTATTCAAGCTGCATCTGGCTGACGATCGCGGCCGTGCGGTCGCTCGAGAGGTTGTCCACCACGATGATCTCGTGGGCCGGGACCGACTGGTAGATGGCAGCTATGAGGCACTGCCTGATGACGCTTTCCTCGTTGTACGCCGGGATAACGATGGACACGCGGAGCTGTTCGGCTGCGTCGTTCAAGGCATCCCCAGAGGATCGATCGGCTGACATCAGTTCAAATCTAGCATCCATGCAGTGTCCTGCCGCGGCCCGACAGAGGACCTGCGCGGGCACACACAAAGGGCCCCGTTCGAAAACGGAGCCCCTTGGGTGTGGTGACGGACTAGGCCTGGGTGTTGCCCTTGGCGTCGTTGCCGATGTTCGACGCAATGTTCTTGGTGGCCGTCTTGGCGTCGGTTGCCGCGGTGGATGCGTCTTCCGCGGCGTCGTCGGCCACGTGCTTGGCCTTGTCAGCGGCGTCAGCAGCGTTGTCCTTGGCCGCTTCGGCGGCATCCGCTGCCTTGTCCGCGACGGCGGCCGCGGCTGAACCTGCGGCGTCTGCAGCCTTGTCAGCGGCGTCTGCCGTGTGTTCCTTGACCTCGCCGACGGTGGTGGCCGGGACCGGAGCAGGAGTTGGGGTGACCGGCGACGGAGTCTTCCAAGGGTCCTCCACGGGCTTGGAAGCCTTCCACGCGGCCACGCCCGCGGCCACTGCAGCGGCAATCACACCAAAGACCAGCCAGCCGCGCTTCTTCTTGGGCTCGGGCTGCGACAGCTGGATGCCGACGGTGCGGCCGGCCTCGGTTGCGGCCGCCTTCAGCTGCGTGCCGGTAGCCTGTGCCTGCTCCTGGATGGCGTGCACGATTCCCGCGTCGCCGAGCTTCTGGGCGACGGCATCGACGCGGGCGGGTGCGCCCTCAAGGGTGCGGTGCACGGCCTCCGACGCCACGCCAATCTGGTCAGAGAGCTTGGGCAGGTAGTCCACCACCACCCGGTCGCGGGCGTTCAGGACCACCGGAGTGGCCTTGTCCAGGGCGTTATGCAGCTTGGGCGACGCGTTTTCCACGACGTCGTTGATCTTGGGGGCCAGCTGGGCCAGCCCGTCCTGGATCCGGGGGGTCACGGTGGCAACACCGTCGGCCAGGTTGTGCGCTGCTGTCTTCAGGCCTTCCTGGATTTTGGGAGATGCGGTATCCAGGCTGTGCTGGAGCCGGGGAACAGCCCAGTCCACCGCTGCTTCCACCCGGGGGGCCGCCCAGTCCTTGGCATTTTCCACCGCACTGGTGACCGACTGCTCAAGGTCACGGGCAATACGATCCGATTTCTTCACAACTACCTCCCGATTAATGTGACGGTTCTGTCGCTAGCCTACGTGCCCGGACCAGCCCGGGCTATTCACTCTGCGGATTTTAGGTCGATTTCACCCAGCGCGGAACTGCCGCCGCAGCCGTTGCCGCCCATAGGGGACATGGAAGAATGAGGCTTATGACTGCCATCGCAACTGCAAAAGCAACCATCCACACCAGCCTCGGCGACATCGTAGTTAACCTCTTCGGCAACCACGCGCCCAAGACGGTCAAGAACTTCGTTGGCCTTGCCACCGGCGAGCAGGCCTGGACCCACCCGGAATCCGGCGAGGACAAGACCGGCACTCCGCTGTACAACGGAACCATCTTCCACCGCATCATCAAGGACTTCATGGTCCAGGCCGGCGACCCGCTGGGCCGCGGAACCGGAGGCCCCGGCTACCGCTTTGATGACGAAATCCACCCGGAACTGAACTTCAACCAGCCCTACAAGCTCGCCATGGCCAATGCCGGCATCCAGATGGGCAAGGGCACCAACGGTTCACAGTTCTTCATCACCACCATTCCCACCGACTGGCTGCAGGGCAAGCACACCATCTTCGGTGAGGTGGCGGACGAGGAATCCAAGAAGGTCGTCGACGCTATCGAAGGCGTCCGCACCGGCATGGGTGACCGCCCCGTGGAGGATGTCACCATCAACAGCATCGACATCGAAAAGCTGTAACGCCACAGCATGAGTTACGGAATTCCGTCGGCTGAGCCGTCCGCGCAGGTTCCGGTCTGCCCCCGGCACCCGGACCGGCCCTCCTACGTGCGCTGCCAGCGCTGCGGCCGCCCGGCATGCCCGGACTGCCAGCGGGCGGCCGCCGTCGGATTCCAATGCGTTGACTGTGTCAACGAAACACGACGCACGACGCCGGAAGTACGGACGGTCTACGGGGGAGCCGTCGCCACCGGCAGGCCGATGGTGACGTTCGCCATCATTGCGGTCTGCGCGGTCCTTCAGCTCCTGCAGTTCCTCATCCCCAACCAGGGTGTCTACCAGGCCCTGGCCTTTGCCAATATCT
Organism: Arthrobacter sp. SLBN-112; assembly: GCF_030944625.1. NCBI lineage: Bacteria > Bacillati > Actinomycetota > Actinomycetes > Micrococcales > Micrococcaceae > Arthrobacter > Arthrobacter sp. SLBN-112. The sequence continues at coordinate 788,120 of NZ_JAUSXY010000001.1, read as the reverse complement.
ACGCGGAACCGAAGTACGGCGAGTTCGAGCCATGGCGGATGCTCACCTCCGCATTCCTGCACTCACCGGACAACCTCCTCCACATCCTGCTCAACATGTACACGCTGTGGATCTTCGGCCAGGCCCTGGAACCAATGCTGGGCCGGCTGCGGTTCCTTGCACTGTTCATTGTCTCCGCCCTGGGCGGTTCTGTGGGATACCTGCTGCTGACACCGCTCTACGTTCCCGGCCAGCAACTCTTTGGGGTGGTGGGCGCGTCCGGAGCGATCTTCGGCCTCTTCGGCGCCATGCTCCTGGTCCAACGCCAGCGCGGAGGCGATACCCGCCAGCTCTGGGTGCTGATAGCCATCAATGGAGTCATCGGCTTCCTGGTCCCCCAGATCGCCTGGCAGGCCCACCTGGGCGGACTGATAACCGGCGGCCTCTGTGCAGCCGTCCTGGCCTACACCCCACGGGGACCCCGACAGGGCCTCATCCAGGCCGCAGGGCTCGCCGCCGTCGTGGTCCTGATTGTTGCCCTGGCGTGGGTGCGGGTCACCCTGTAGCTCCGCTAGATACACCAGCAGCCTAAATGCCCGGCACCTTTGGTGCCGGGCATTTTTTGTTTTCCACAGGTCTTATCCACAGTGTTGGTAACTTACATACGTGTAGTTCAGATGCTGTTTCCCGTCCCTTGGCCTTCGATTTCCCCAACCGGGCCGGATACCCCCGATTTCTCCACACCTGTGGATAACCTGTGGGGATACGGGTGTGTGTAAGTGGATAAGCGGACGATTCTGGCCCCCTCTGTGGATATTTACCCCGGAATGGGGCCCGGAGAGCCCGTATTTGGTGCTTTTCCAGTACTTATTGACAGCCTTATGCACACTGTTAATAAGTAACAGCACTGTAGTTTCCTACCCGGAATCTGCGCTGAGAGTAGGCCAAACGGCCCGTCGCGGCCCGATTTCCACGCCGTTACCCACAGTTGTGGATAACTTGTGGGTATCCGGATGTTGTTAAGTGCATAAAGGGCCCTGCCGGTGCCTCCGATGCCTCTGTCTATGATGGTTCCCTGCCCAGCCGTTCTATCGAGAAGGACTCCCGTGAGCGTCACCGAGCACCTGTACCTGGACAAGCAGCACCCTGCCCTGTGGAGGGCGATCAGCGGCCTCGGACTGAAGGTGCAGGAAGCAGCGGAAGCCGCGGGATTGGGGACAGGCCTGCTGGAGCTCCTCAATGTGCGGATCTCCCAGATCAACGGCTGTGCCTACTGCCTGGACCTGCACGTACGGAAGGCCACTGAGGCCGGGGAAAGTCCACAGCGGCTCGCTGTGCTGCCGGCATGGCGCGACACTGCCCTGTTCACGGACAAGGAACGGGCCGCGCTGGCATTGGTGGAAAGCATTACCGAACTCCCCGACCCGGGGTCACGGGAAAGGGAAGAGGCATTTGCGCGGCAATGCCTTACTCCAGACGAATTTTCCGCGGTGAGTTGGGTGGCGGTGACCATGAATGCCTTCAACAGGGTGTCCATCACCAGCCACCACCCTGTCCGGCGCAGCCGTCCCTAGCACCGGATACGTCCGGCACGGTAGTTATCCACAGGTATTCCACACTGTTAATAACCACATCTGCCGGGCAAATTTCCGCGATATTGGGCGTCGGGGCGGCACAGGCGGCCACGGGGGAAAGGAACTGGCCCGGTTATCCACACTGTTGATAACCTTCCCAACAGTTGGGGACAGGCCCGGAGCGGCCTGCGCCGCGCTAGTCGGTCCAGATTCCGGAGGAACCCCGCCGGTGGCTCGCCAGGAGGTGCGTATCCACTATTCCCACGGCTTCCATCAAGGCGAACATGGTGGTGGGGCCAACGAACGAGAAACCCCGCTTCCGCAGCGCCTTGGACAACGCAACCGACTCCGCTGACTGGGTAGGGATGTCCGCCGCCACGCGGGGGCGGGGAGTACTCACCGGGCGGAAACTCCACACAAAGTCCACCAGCCCGCCGTCGTTCCGAAGCTCCAGGGTGGCCCGGGCGTTCTTGACGGCGGCATGGATCTTCAACCGGTTCCTGATGATGCCCGGGTCCTGCAGAAGCCGTTCCACGTCCGCGGCGCCGAATAAGGCCACGGCGTCGGGATCGAAGCCGGCAAAGGCGGCACGGAAAGCGGGACGCTTGCGCAGGATGGTGGCCCAGGAGAGTCCTGCCTGGAATCCTTCCAGGCAGATACGTTCGTAGAGGCCTTGCTCGTCCGTGACGGGCAGCCCCCACTCCTGGTCGTAGTAGTTACGCATCAACGGGTCGGTGGAGGCCCACGCGGGCCGTGCCAGGCCGTCGTCGCCAATGATCACGCCGGCCGAATCGGGAGACAGCTGGATCCTCCTCGGAAGAAGCTTTGCGAACGCGTCAGGAACGCCAGCGGGTGGTCATCAGGAATCCCACGATGGCAATGCCGAAGCCCGCCACGATGTTCCATGACTGCCACGCCTGGACCGGGAAGCGTCCCTCACTGATATAGAACGTAATGATCCAAAAGAGGCCAATGATCATCAGGCCGAACATCACCGGTTTAAACCACACGGGGTTGGGCTTGTAGGCCTCAGTGGAAGCCGGCCGGGCGGCGCTGGCGGTCTTCTTGCGAGGTTTCGACTCGGGCACGGGCTCTCCTTGGCGGGCTGGGCAAGCTCGGCGGTCCGGGCTTGATATCCTGCAAGAAGGAAATTGCCAGCGGTCTGCGCGATCTTGGTCAAATCTGGATTCTTACTAGCAGCCAATTCTAGCCGCAGTTGATGGGCACCCGGTGCCCGGGGTGGACGCCCGGAGGAGAACGCGTGGTATTGCAGGAGAAGGCCGGGCCTGTGGCCCCGACCGCACCCCGTGGCTCCCTGCTGCGCGGAACCATCCAGGTCATCGGCGAACTGCTGATCACCGCCGGCGTCATCCTCCTGCTCTTTGTGGCATGGCAACTGTGGTGGACCAATGTTGAATCTGACGCCAAGCAGAGCCAGGTCATCAAGGAATTCGCCCAGGACCTCAGCACCGCCGCACCGTCCCCGGCAGCCACGGCACCAGCCGTGCCGCCAGCCGCCGGTGAAGACTTCGGAAAGCCGGTGGTGGGAACGGCCCCCGGCCATGCCGGCACGATCGGCATCATGTACATCCCCCGGTTCGGCGCCACCTACACCCGTCCGATCGTGCAGGGGACCAGCCAGGATGTGCTGGACACCTTGGGGCTTGGCCACTACAGCAACACGGCCATGCCCGGGGCCGTGGGCAATTTTGCCGTGGCAGGCCACCGCCAGACGCACGGCGCGGTGTTGGACAACATCCACACGCTGGTGCCCGGCGACAAGATCTACGTCCAGACCAGGGACGGTTTCTATGTCTACGTTTTCCGGAACAACCAGATAGTCCTGCCCTCCCGCACCGACGTCCTGGAACCGGTGCCCACCCAGCCGGGCGTGGCACCGACCGAAAGTTACCTGACCATGACCAGCTGCAACCCCCGTTTCGGCGCCGAAGAACGCATCATCGCCTACGCCCTGCTGGAGAGTTGGCGTCCGGCGTCCGCAGGCCCGCCCAGTGAGATCGCGGCACAGGTTGCAGCCGCCACTGGAAAGGGCTGACCGTGTACGCCTGGATCTTCCGCCACCTCCCCGGCCCGCTCTGGCTGAGGATTGTCTTCTCGTTGGTACTGATCGCAATTGCCCTGGTATTGCTGGTCCAGTTCCTTTTCCCCTGGATGTCCCACTTCACCCAATTCACCGACTCGACGATTGGTTCCGCAGACCAGCCATGACCACAACCAAGATCCTCGTAGTGGATAACTATGACAGCTTCGTCTACACCCTGGTGGGCTACCTCCAGGAGCTCGGCGCCGAGACCACGGTGGTGCGGAACGACGACGTCACCCTTGCAGAGGCGATCGAACTCGCCGGCGCCAGGGACGGCGTCCTGATCTCACCCGGACCCGGCAACCCCGCCGAGGCAGGCGTCTGCATCGAGCTGATCAAGTGGTGCGGTGAACACAGTGTTCCGATGTTCGGAGTGTGCCTGGGCCACCAGGCACTGGCGGAAGCGTTCGGCGGCACCGTGACCCACGCCCCGGAGCTGATGCACGGCAAGACCTCCCAGGTGGAGCACATCGGCACCAGCGTGTTCGCCGGCCTCCCCTCCCCCATTACGGCCACCCGCTACCACTCGCTGGCAGCGGTCCGGGAATCCATCCCCGATGTCCTGGAGGTTACGGCACAAACCGCTTCCGGCGTGGTCATGGGACTGCAGCACAAGACCGCACCGCTCTGCGGCGTCCAGTTCCATCCCGAATCGGTCCTCACCGAGGGCGGGTACCAGATGCTCGGCAACTGGCTGGAGTCCCTGGGCATGAAGGGCGCCGCCGCGCGTGCGGCGAAGCTCAGCCCGCTCATCCAGCACTAACGGGCACGCCAGGCGGGCTCAGCCTTTCTTGGTGGGCTTCGGCGTGGGCGTGTCGGTGGGGCCCGGCGTCGGAGACGGCGATGGCGCCGGGGCAGGAGCCTTCGCAACCACCACCGTGATGGTCTTTCCCTGCTCGACGGCGGCGTTGACGGGGTCGCTTTGATCCGTCACCTTGCCCGGCTCCACCTGGGAGTTCTCCACCTCCACCACCAAGGGGACCAAGCCGATCCCCTTCAGCGCGGCCTCGGCCTCTTCGCGTGAAAGGCCCCGCAGTTCCGGAACCACTACCTTGCCTGTGGAGACCACCAGCTCGACGCTGGTGCCCACCCCGACGCTCTGCCCGGGGGCCGGGTTCGACGTAATGACAATCCCGGCGGGCACCGTGGCGCTGTTGGCCGTGGTGGTTGACGGTGCACCCACCAGGCCCACCTGGCGAAGGATGTCCCGTGCGGCAGCCTCGGTCTTGCCCGGCAGGCTGTCCGGAATCTTCACCGAGCTCGGCCCATCGGAAACATTGAGGACCACCTCGGCACCCGGATCCAGGGACGCCCCTGCCGAAGGATCGGTGCCGATGGCCGTTCCCTTGGCCACGGTATCGTTCTGCGACCGCGTGATCTTGGGACGCAGGTTCGCGTTGTACAGCGTCTGCAGCGCGGCACTTTCCGTCATGGCCGCCACCGAGGGAATCTGCACCTTGGCCACGGGTGCGGGCCGGTTGACCGTTTCGTAAAGCCAGAGGCCGGCTCCCGCCAGGACAAGCAGGGTGAAGATCACCAGAGTGGCAATCCACGCACGACGACGTGACTTCTGCCGCCGGCTTGGCTCGCGTTCCGGAGGGAGGCCAAGCGGAAGGGGCTCAGCCGCTGTGTGCGCGTCCGCCAGTTCCAGCGGACCGGCGCTGGCGTCGTCGTACATGCCGGCCGCAGCCAGCCGTCCGGTGGGAGCATCATCCAGGAAGCTTGTGCCGGATGCAGCGAAAGCCTCGGTGCGCGGCTGCGAGTCCGGAACGTGATCGTTGGGATCGGTGGGCGCCTCCGAAGCCGCCACGGCCGGCACGGCTACGCCGGCCTTCGCGGCCCGCAGGGCACGCCGGAAGGCTGCGGCATCCTGGAACCTGTCATCGCGGTTCTTCTGCAGGGCCTTGGCGATGACCGTGTCCAGTGCCGGAGAAACGTCGGGGTTCAGGCTGCTGGGTGGCTCGGCAATCTCCCGAACATGCTGGTAGGCCACGGATACCGGGCTGTCCCCGACGAACGGCGGCCGGGATGTCAGCATTTCATAGAGCAGGCACGCGGCGGAGTAGAGGTCGCTGCGGGCGTCGACGGTTTCGCCCCTGGCCTGCTCCGGAGAGAGGTATTGCGCGGTGCCGACCACCGCCTGGGTCTGGGTCATGGTGGCGGAGGAGTCAGCGATGGCCCGGGCGATGCCGAAGTCCATCACCTTCACCGAATTGGTACCCGGGCAGTACATCACGTTGGCCGGTTTGATGTCCCGGTGCACGATCCCGGCCTTATGGCTGTATTCCAGGGCCCCGAGGACACCCAGGCAGTAATCGATGGCGTGATCGATGGTCACTTCCTTGGCGCGGATCATATCGCGCAGGGTCTTGCCCTCAACGAATTCCATCACGATGTAGGGCATCCGCACGTCCTCGGCGGAGCCGTCGTGGACCAGGTGTTCACCGGTATCGAAGATGGCAACGATGGCCGGGTGGTTCAGGGCAGCCACCGCCTGGGCCTCGCGCTTGAACCGTGCCTGGAACTGGGGGTCCCTGGCCATGTCGGGGCGGAGCAGCTTGATGGCCACCGTCCTGCCGAGGCGGGTATCGGTTCCCCGGTAGACATCAGCCATGCCGCCGCGGCCAATAAGGCCGCCGAGTTCGTAGCGGCCGCTCAGGACACGCCGGTTATCCACCGGCAGGTTGTCCTCCCGGTGCAACGGTGTGCGTGATGACTCATTCACTGGTGGTCCCGGCGGTCAGGGAACGCAGGTTGGGGGCGTTTGGCCGGCCGCGCAGGTTGGAAGCGGTGAGATGGGCGTCGGCCCAGCCACGGGCGAGGTGGTTGGCGCAGGCGTTGGTGCCGCCGTGGTGGGGGCCGGTTTCGGTGCTGCCGCGTAGATCACGGTAATGAGCGAACCCTTGGGCACTGTCCCGGTGGGGTTCAGCTCCAGGACAGTGCCCGGGGTTGCGGTGCTCTCCTGCGGCAGGACCGTCACTTGGAGGCCCAATCCTGCGAGGGAAGCCTGTACCTGCCGGTAATCCTTGCCCAGGTAGGCCGCGGGGATCACGTTGACAGTGTCCTGGGTCGGCGTCGGTGTGGGGGTCGGTGTGCTGCGGGTCTGCGTAGGCGTGGCCGACGGGGTGGTGCGGGTGGGGGTGGCCGATGCGGACGGACTGCTGCTGGTGCTGGCGCCGGACGTCGGGTTGCCGGCCGGGGAGAAGAGACCCACCTGGTTCAGCAGGAAGCCCACCAGGGCGAACAGGAGCAGCAGGATCAAGGCGACCAAAGGCCAGGTCCAGGGGCTGCGGCCCTTGCGCCGGGGTTCATCGGCGGGGCCGTCGTCGTACGTCTCCTCCTCCCGGTCCCAGTTCCGCTCTGCCGCCAAGGCGTTGGCACGGGCGAGCGGCCCCTGCGGGCCGTGCCCGCCTGCTGCCATCCCTGCCGCGGCACCGGCGGCGCCGGCACCCAGGACCGGCAACGCCGAGGTTGCGGTAGGAGCGGAATCCTGCGCACCGATCACGCCGGTGGGAGCCGTAGCGGTGTCCACCGGGGCCGTGATGGGTCCGGTTTCGGCATCGAACAGCAGCATGCCCGGGACGGCGGCGCGTGCTGCGTTGATGTCGCCGTTCCGGATTGCCTCCGCGGCTTCGGCCAGCTTGATGGCGTTGGCCGGGCGGTTCTTGGGATCCTTGGCCAGCATGGACATCAGGAGTGCACGGACCGGGGTGGGCAGGGACTCCGGGAGCGGCGGCGGTGCGTCGTTCACCTGCGCCAGGGCGATGGCGATCTGCGATTCACCGGAGAAGGGCCGGTGGCCGGTGAGGCACTCGTAACCGATGACGCCCAGCGAATAGATGTCGGACGAGCCGGTGGCGGTCTGTCCCGTGGCTTGCTCCGGCGCCAGGTACTGCGCTGTCCCCATGACCTGGCCCGTCTGGGTGAGGGGGACCTGGTCGGCGAGGCGGGCGATGCCGAAATCGGTGACCTTCACCCGGCCGTCGGGGGTGATCAGCAGGTTTCCGGGCTTGATGTCGCGGTGGACAAGTCCCTGGGCGTGGGCGACGGCCAACGCCCGGGCGGTCTGGGCGATCATCGAGAGCGTACGGTCCGGTGAGAGCACCTGTTCGTGTTCGATAATGCTGCTCAGCGGCTGCCCCGGGACCAATTCCATGACCAGGTAGGCGGAGCCTTCCTCCTCGCCGTAGTCGAAGACGTTGGCGATGCCCACGTGGTTCAGCAGGGCCGTGTGCCGGGCCTCGGCGCGGAAACGCTGCAGGAAGCCCGGGTCACCGGTATATTCCTCCTTCAGCACCTTGATCGCGACGATGCGTCCCAGGACGAGGTCTTTGGCTTTCCAGACTTCCCCCATGCCGCCTATCGCGATCCGCGTGGTCAGCTGGAATCTGCCGCCGAGGGTGATTCCGGTTGTAGGCCTCACTTATTCAACACCGCCTCAAAAATCTTCTTCGCGTTGGGACTGGTCAGCTTTGCTCCCGCGTAGATGTCTACGCCTTCCATGACGATCGTGACGCTGACCTTCGGGTTGTCAGCAGGGGCGAACCCCGTGAACCACGAGTTGTTGGTTCCGTTTCCGAGTTCGGCAGTGCCGGTCTTACCCGCGACCTGGACGCCCGGGACGGCGGCCGTCTTGGCGATACCGTCAGTAACTACGCTGGTCATCCAATCGGTGATCTGCTTCGCGATCTCCGGGGTGGTGGAAGTGCGCAGCTGCTGCGGCTGTGGTTCGTCGATGACGCGCAGGTCAGGGGAACGCAGGGTCTTGACGAGGCTGGGTGCCATCTGGACGCCGCCGTTGGCGATGGCGTTTGTCAGCATGTTGATCTGCAGGGGCGTGGCACGGACATCCTTCTGGCCGATCGCCGACTGGGCCAGGCCAGGTGCATCCAGGTTGTCCGGGAACACGTTGCCCTGGGCATGGCCCAGCTTCAGCTGGTCCCCGACGTCCTCGCCAAGCCCGAACTTCTTTGCCTGGTCGGCGATGGCGTTGCGGCCAAGGTCCAACGCAATGCTTGCGAACGGCGTGTTGCAGGACTGCTGCAGCGCGAACGCGAAGGTGGCCGTGTCCCTGGTGTAGCAGTTGCCGCCGGCGTAGTTGGGCAGCTTGTACTGGATGCCGTCAAACGGCATTTCAGCGGGGTTGGGCAGCACGCTGTCCTTGTTGTACTTCCCCGAGGCAAGCGCCGCCGCCGTGTCCACGAGTTTGAAGACCGATCCCGGGGCGAGCAGCGCGCCGGTGGGGCCGCTGACGTTCTGGTTCAGGTTGATGCCCGGCACCTTGACCAGTTCGTTGATATTGGTGCTTTCCGCGGTTGGATCCTGCGTGGCCACGAGGTTCGGGTTGTACGAGGGTTTGGAGACCATGGCAAGGATGGCTCCGGTCTTGGGGTTGGTGACCACGATCGAGCCGCGCTGGCCGTCCGGGATGAGGCCGTAGGCCAGCTGCTGGAGCTGCGGATCTATGGTCAGTTCCACCGAAGCGCCCTTGGGCTGGTTTCCCAGGAAGAGCTGGCCCACACGGTCCAGGAAGAGCTGGTCGGAGTTCCCGGCCAGTTCAGCGCCCATGGACTGCTCCAGCCCGGTGGCGCCGTAATTCTGTGAGAAGTACCCGGTCAGCCCCGCGTATAGCTCAGGCTGGGTATAAGTCCTCTGGAATTTGCAGGTTTCCGAGTTGCTCTCCACCGACTCCGCTACCGGAGTCCCGCCCACAATGATCGAACCCCGGTCATTGCAGTAGGTCTGGAGGATGGCGCGCTTGTTCCAGGGGTTGTCCTTGAGCTCGTCGGCGCCCACCACCTGTACGTAGCTGATAGCCCCGAAGATCAGGGCGAACATTGCGATGGCGGCGACCCATGAGTGCCGTATTGCCTGGTTCACGCGTGCTTCACCGCCTCGGTTGGAGTATCAATGCCTGTGGATTCCGACCCGGCCGACGGTGAAAGCGGAGTGGTGTCCACCGGGCCCCGGGCCGTATGCGAGATCATCAGGAGCAGCCCGACGATTATCCAGTTGGCCAGCAGCGACGAGCCACCGGCCGCCAGGAACGGCGTGGTGAGTCCGGTCAGCGGGATGAGCCGCGTGACGCCGCCGATCACCACGAAGCACTGAAGTGCCACCGCGAAGGACAGTCCACAGGCCAGCAGCTTTCCAAAGGCGTCCCGGGTGCCCAGGGCGGCTCGGAACCCGCGGGTGAACAGCAGCAGGTACATCAGGACCACCGCGAAGAGCCCGATCAGGCCCAGCTCCTCGCCCAGCGAAGCAATGATCATGTCGCTGTTGGCGAACGGAACCAGGTCGGGGCGGCCCTGCCCCAGGCCGGTACCCACCAGGCCGCCGTTGGCCATGCCGAAGAGGCCCTCCACGATCTGGAAGCTGCCGCCGTACTGGCGCCCGTAAACCTGGTCGGTGAAGGCATTGAGCCAGCCGTCGATTCGCAGGCCCACGTGCGAGAACACCTGTGAGGCGATGAGGCCGCCGCCCAGGAGCAGGGCCATGCCGATGACCACCCAGCTGATGCGGCTGGTGGCCACGTAGATCATGACGATGAACAGGCCGAAGAACAGGACCGAGGAACCGAGGTCGCTCTGGAAAACCAGCACGCCGATGCTCACCAGCCAGGCAGCGACCATGGGACCGAGGTCCTTGAACCGCGGGAACTGCAGCGGCCCCACCTTGCGTCCTGCCAGCAGGATCAGGTCCCGGTTGGAGGAAAGATACCCGGCAAAGAAGATGGCGAGGGTGATCTTTGCGATCTCACCGGGCTGGAAGGTCATGGGACCAATCCGGATCCATACGCGGGCACCGAGGATCTCACCTGCGCTGATGCCCGGAATCAGGGGCAGCACCAGCAGGACGGCGCTGGCCGCCAGGGAAATGAAAGTGAACCGGCGCAACACCCGGTGGTCCTTCAGGAACCAGATAACGGCGATGGCCACAGCCATGGCGATCAACGTCCAGCGGAGCTGGTTGTTCCCGGTATCGCCGCCGGGAGGGTCCAGGCGGTGGATCATGGCCAGGCCGAGGCCGTTAAGGGCGACCACAAGTGGAAGTATTACCGGATCGGCATATTTAGCCCGGAATCGCAGGACGCCGTGAAAGGCCAGGGATGCTGCGGCCAGGAGGCTTGACTGGAACCAGAAATCGGAGTCGAAGGCCTTCTGCTGGTCCACCCCCACCAGCATGTTGGCGCCAACGCCGACCGCCAGGGCCAGCACCAGGAGCAGGAGTTCAACATTGCGACGGGGCTTGGGGGCGCTGCTTACCTGGCTCATTTGGCCCCCTGGCAGGTGATGGTGGGTGTGGGTGAAGGTGACGGTGCCGTCGGTGCGGGAGCGGGGGCGCCTGATGCCGGCGGGGGAGCCGCACTGTCGGTTGGTGCGGGCGGCGTGGCGGACGCAGACGGCTTGGGGCATTCCTCTTCCGGTGAGGTGCTGCCCGTCAACTCGAGGTTCTTGACGATCCGCTGTGCGTCGTAGAGGTCGTTGGCCGGAACCGTCTGGCGTACGCGCTGCTGCGAGAAGGGCGGCAGGGAATCCATCCGGATATCCGTCACGGCTTCAAGGGAGGACAGCTGGATGGGGCCCAACCGCTGGGAAACCCCGTTGTAGATGGCCACCCGGGAGTCGAACTCGCCCACGTAATAACGGGTTTGCGTCCAGGCGTAACCCAGCCAGAGGCCAACCCCCACCACGACCACCACGGCGGCCGCAACGGACCACGCCACCCAGCGGCGGGGCCGAAGGGGGACAAGGGTGTCCGCTGTGTCGCTTGCGGGTTCGGCTTTGTGGGTGAGCAGCGTTGCTGCACGTCTTGCCACGGTGCGTCCGGCAACCGTGGGGATGGACCCGGATTCTGCGGCGGAAGCGGCCGCGCCCACCAATTCATGCGGGCGGGAGGCGAGTTCTTCGCGGAGGACCTCGGCGGACAGGTGTTCGCCCAGGTGCGGGTCTGTGCCGCCAGGTTCAGTGGAGCTTGAGTCCGCGTCCTTGGCGTCGCCGTCGCCGTCGCCGTCGCCGTCGCCGTCTCCGGATCGCGGGGACGTGGGGGCCGTCCCGGCGTCGCCGGCACCGGCATCCGTTGGAGCGGAAGCCTGCTTGATATTGTCCGAAGCGGGAGTTGCCGGATTGGCGGCGGTACCGGCACTTGCCGTGGCAGCGGGCTTGCTGCCCGGCGGCATGATGATGTCGACGGCGGCCGTGCTGACGTCGTCGGGCGTTTCCGGAACGATGTCCAGGACCACCACGGTGACGTTGTCCGGGGAACCGGCCTCAAGGGTCAGGTCAACAAGGGTTTCGGCGCACTCGCGCAGGTCCTTGGTTTCCCGGACTGTCCGTTCCACGGCATGCCCTGCAACGTAGTTGAGCCCGTCCGAGCACAGCAGCCAGCGGTCGCCCTGGCGTGCTTCCAGGGTGTCCAGGTCAAGCTCGGGGCTGGCGTCAACATCACCCAGGACGCGCATCAGGACGTTTTTGTGCGGGTGGGTTTCTGCTTCTTCAGGCCGGAGGCGGCCCTCGTCGATCAGCCTCTGGACAAAGGTGTGGTCCACGCTGATCTGTTTGAATTCGCCGTCGCGGAGCCGGTAGGCGCGCGAATCGCCAATGTGGGCGAAATGCAGTTTCCCCTGCGCCAACAAAAGGGCTGTGACGGTGGTGCCCATCCCCGCCAGTTTGGGGTTGATGTGCACCAGTTCGGAGAGCAGGGAGTTTGCGGTCTGGATTTCGTCGGCGAGGATGGTGCCGGCATCGTCCCCGTGGTCCGGCCGGTCCAGGTGGATCATGTCCAGGACGGTGGCGGCGGAGGCAACGTCACCTCCCGCATGCCCGCCCATGCCATCGGCGACCACTGCCAGGTGGCGGCCCACATAGGCGGAATCGTCGTTCTTGGAGCGGATCCGGCCCACGTCGGAACGCGCTGCATAGCGCATGATGAGGGGCCGCTCCGCCGGTTCGGATCCGGGTGCGGGCTTTTCAGTGACGGCCACGGTTACGGCCTCAATTCAATGACCGTCTTGCCGATTCTCACGGGTACCCCTGGCTCAACCGGCAACGCACGGGTAAGTTGTTGGTCTCCCAGATAAGTTCCGTTGGTGGAGCCGAGATCCTCGATGAACCACCGGCTGCCCTGCGGGAAGAGTCTTGCATGGCGGCCGGAGGCGTAATCGTCCTCCAGGACCAGGGTGGCTTCCTGGGCACGTCCAAGCAGGATGGGGCTGGCGGCCAGGGGAAGGGTCTTGCCCTTGAGGGGGCCTTCCACCACCACCAATTGCCGGGCCTGCTGCTTCACGGGCTGTTGCGGCGGCTCGGCCAATTCCGGGTTCCGGCGCACCTGGCGTGCCGTGGGTGCCCCGGCCGCAGCTTTGCGGCCAACCATGAGGTCGCGGCGCATGGCCGAGACGATGCTGAAGATGAGCACCCACAGGAGCAGCAGGAAGCCGAACCGCAGCGCGGTGATGGTGAGGTCGCTCATGCGCGGCCACCCGGGTTGGCAGGAAGCAGGCGGAAGATGATCTTTGTCCGTCCCATCGTGATGGTGGAGCCGTCCGTGAGTTCGGTGCTTCCGGAGACCCTCTGCCCGTTGACGTAGCTGCCGTTGGTGGATCCGAGGTCCACCGCATTCGTTACGCCGTTGGCCGTGCGGATTTCGAGGTGGCGGCGTGAAACCCCGGTGTCCTCGATGTGGATGTCTGCCTCGGAGGACCGGCCCAGGATGATGGACGGTGCATTCAGCGAATAACGCTGGCCGTCGATATCGAGCACAGGCTGGAGCCTGGACGGCTGCCGGCTCGGTGCTGCCGGAACGTTGGGGCGCGCCTGGGCTGGGGCTGAATCCGCGGAGCCCTGTGATTTTTCGGTTGAGGAGGCGATCTCGAAGTCACCGGCGCGAAGCCCGGCGTCCCGTCGAAAGGAAATCCGGACCGGGCCCTGGAGAATGTAGTCCTGGCTGCGGACATGGTTGATGACGACGTCGCAGAGTTCCTCGGCGAGGGGAGTGCCCCAGTCCTGCGCGCGCCGGAAATCGTCATCACTGAGCTGGACGTCAAAAACGTTGGGCACCAGTGTACGGCCGGCGGCCACGGTAAGGGCCTTGTGGTCCACTTCGCGGCGTAGCCTGCTGGCGATCTCCACGGGCTCAACCTGGGCTTTGGAACCGGTGGAGAAGACACCGCGGACGGCCTTTTCAATGCCGCGTTCGACCTTGTCCAGCAGACCCATGGTTCTTCTCCTTTCCCCCCGGTTCCGGGGCAGTGGTTGTTCCTGACCGGCACCTGCAGCGCAGTGCACCGCAGTGCGGCGTGCCCGCCGAAGGCAGTCACTCCTGTACCCGATACTACTGGCCAGCCCTGTGAATGACCTTAATCCACAACGGCCGGGCGCCTGGAAAAGTTCGTATTCACAACCGGGCGGCCCCGAAGCCGCCGCGGCTTTGGGCGGCTTTGCCGGCCGGTTTTCGGTTCGGTTTGGGCGTGGCCTCGGAGGGGCCCCGGCATGGGGGTGGCGGCTGCCGGGCGGCCAATTGGTAATTTGCCGCATGTGTCCGTTATGCTTGATCTCGCTGCTTTTGCGAGGTGCAGGTACGGGAAACCGGGCCCGCTGAGTGGAAGAAGTTGCGCGCGAGTGGCGGAACGGCAGACGCGCTGGCTTCAGGTGCCAGTGTCCGAAAGGGCGTGGGGGTTCAAATCCCCCCTCGCGCACGCAATTATTAGAGAGCCCCGGTCTTGGACCGGGGCTCTTTTGCGTTCCCGTCCCGCCCGTATGCCACTTCTCCCCGGCATGTGGTCAAGTCCCCCTGGAACGCCGAGGGGAATAGTCCGTGCGAGGGGGAAAGTTAGCCGGGCGGGCGCGCGGAAGCCTTGAACCGGCGTCGCGAATTGGCCAGGTGGCTCCGCATGGCGGCCGCCGCGGCAGCCTCGTCGCCATCCGCGATGGCTTCCAGGATGGAGCGGTGTTCCAGTACCACCTGGTCGAAATGGTCCCGAGCATAATGTTCGACGCCGGTCATCAGGCGGGTGCGGGGCATCGCGATCATGGTCTGCCCCAGGGCTGCCAGGCAGTCGGAGTAGTAGGGATTGCCGGAGGCCGCTGCCACGGTGCGGTGGAATTCGAAGTCCGACTTCATGGCGTGGGCAGGGTGGCCCGAGCTCTCGGTAAAGGCCTCCAGTGCAGTGCCGACGGCCCGCAACTGCCTGTCCGTGCGGTTGCGGGCGGCCAATGCCGCGGCCTCCGTCTCCACGCCCATGCGGAACTCCAGCAGGTGGAGCCTGTCCTCGGTAGTGGTCACGGGGCGGCCGCCCGGCTTGGCCGAAGGCGCGTCCGTGGGTGGAATGAGGGCGAAACTGCCGCGCCCGCGTTCGGTTTCAACGAGTCCCTCGGCCTGCAGCCGGGTCAGGGCTGCGCGGACCACCGTGCGGCTGACGCCGAAGTCACTGATAAGCGTGTTTTCGCTGGGCAGCTTCTCACCCGGCTGGATGACGCCGTCGACGATGCGGTTGCGAAGGTCAGCGGCAAGATCCGCGGTGAGGTTCCGGCTCATGGGTCAAGGTTACGCGCCGAATTCCACGCTCTCGGTGGTCCAGGCGCGCGCCTGGTCGCTAAGGGTGACGCCGAGGCCCGGGCGGTCCGGAACGACCATCCGGCCGTCCTTGGTCTCCAGGCGCTCGTTGAACAGCGGGTCCAGCCAGTCGAAGTGCTCCACCCAGGGCTCGCGGGGGTAGGCCGCGGCGAGGTGGAGGTGGATTTCCATGGCGAAGTGCGGGGCAAGGCCCAGGCCGCGTTCGTCGGCCAGGGCGGCGAGGCGGAGGAACTGGGTGATGCCGCCCACGCGCGGGGCATCGGGCTGGATGATGTCGCAGCCGTTGGCGGCGATGAGGCCCTTGTGTTCGGCGACGGAGGCGAGCATTTCACCGGTGGCGATGGGCGTGTCCAGGACCTGCGCCAGGTGGGCGTGGCCTTCGAAGTCGTAGGCGTCCAGTGGCTCCTCGATCCAGACCAGGTCGAAGTCCTCGAGGCGGCGCCCCATGCGCAGGGCGGTGACGCGGTCCCACTGCTGGTTGGCGTCGACCATCAGCGGAACGTCAGGCCCGATGTGCTCCCGGATGCCTGCGACCCGGCGGAGGTCCTCCTTGCTGTCCGGCAGGCCCACCTTGATCTTGATGCCGCCGATGCCTTCCTCGATGGACCGTGTGGCACGTTCCTTCACCTCATCGAGGGTGGCGTTGAGGAAGCCGCCGGAGGTGTTGTAGGTCCGCACCGAGTCGCGGTATGAGCCCAGGAGCTTCGCCAGCGGCAGTCCCGCGCGTTTTGCCTTCAGGTCGTACAACGCGATGTCGACGGCGGCGAGGGCCTGGGTGGCGACGCCGGAGCGGCCCACTGAGGCGCCGGCCCACGAGAGTTTGGTGTAGATCCTGGCGATGTCATTGGGGTCCTCGCCGATCAGGCCTTCGGCGACCTCTTTTGCGTGGGCGTACTGGGCGGGCCCGCCGGCCCGCTTGGAGTAGCTGAAGCCGATGCCTGAATGCCCGAGTTCGGTGGTGATCTCGGCGAACAGGAAGACCACCTCGGTCATGGGCTTCTGCCGGCCGGTGAAGACCTTGGCGTCGCTGATGGGAACGGTGAGGGGCAGGCGCGCGGTGGACAGCTTGACGTGCCGGATCAGATCGACGGTGCTCATGGATTCTCCTAAAGGCGTGGCTGGGCTCCATCGCCCATACCCTTAGGATATAAGTTACAAACTTGTATTACAAGTATTGTAGCCCGTGCGGCATCCACCATTTCCGGGGGCCGTGATGGAATAGCGCCGGGCAGGGACGCTGTTGACGCAGGAATGAAGGCGATTACTTACAACGAATACGGCAGCCCCGACGTTCTTGAGCTCACGGAACAGCCCATGCCGAAAGTGGGGCCCGGAATGGTCCTGGTCAAGGTAAAGGCGGCTGCGGTCAACCCCGTGGACTGGAAGATCATGGCGGGATACCTGGACGCGGCCATGGACCTGCAGTTTCCGGCGATCCCGGGATGGGATGTGGCGGGCGTGGTGGAATCGGTGGGAATTGATTCCCGGCAGTTCAAGCCCGGCGACGAGGTGATCGCCTACGGGCGCAAGGACTATGTCCACGGCGGCAGCTTCGCCGAATACATTGCCCTGCCCGAAAGGCTCCTGGCCCGAAAGCCCGCCTCCCTTGACTGGAACGGGTCCGCAGGGCTGCCGCTGGCGGGTTTGACTGCCTACCAGGTCCTGGACCGCCTGGGCCTCACTTCCGGTGAGACCGTCCTGATCCACGGCGGAGCCGGCGGCGTGGGATCCCTGGGCATCCAGATTGCCGTGGCGCTGGGGGCCGACGTCATTGCGACGGCTTCGGAAAAGAACCACGATTTCCTCCGCTCCCTGGGTGCCCAACCCGTCACATATGGTGACGGCCTTGCCGACCGGGTCCGGTCCCTCCGTCCCGACGGAGTGGAGGTGGTTGCCGATTTCGTCGGCGGAAACCTGGCCGCCACCCTCGCGGTCCTTGCGGCAGGCGGACGGCATGCCTCGATCGCCGACAGTGACGTTGAGGAGCATGGCGGCACCTGGATGTGGGTAAGCCCTGTTGGCGCCCAGCTGCAGGAACTTGCGGACTTGGTGGATGACAGGAAAATGCGGGTGGAGGTTGCGGAGGTGTTCCCCCTGGCCCGGGCCGCGGATGCATTCCGGCTCAACATGTCCGGTCATACCCGCGGCAAGATTGTCGTGGAGGTGGACCAGGCCGTATGAGGCCCCGAGCGGCCGCTACCTCCTGATTGCCCCCAAACCTGCAATCAGGGCCTCGAGACCAAGGTGGAAGGCGGTGTCGGCCGGGCGGCCCCGTTCCTGCCCGGCCGGCGCGTCCTGTCCCGATGCCGAACTCCGCACGGCGGCCGTGAAGTACGGGGTGGATCCGGCCATGGATCCTGATTCGAAGATGTCCTCCGGTGCCGTGACATCGTAAGCGGAACCAAAGATGAAGGACTCCAGTGCCACGATGGATGGCACGATGTGGTCCTGGGGGAATCCGGCGTCGGAAAATCCCTTGCTGACGGTTTCGTACATGGCGAGGGTCTGCGGCGCGTCCGTAACCGGCAGGACGGCGATGACGGGAATCAGCGGGGTATGTTCGGCAAAGACGTCCCGGTAGCTCCAGGCCCAGGTCCGGACGGCGTCTTCCCAGCCGCCGGTGCCAAATCCGGAGACATCCACCAGGGACATCAGGTGGTCCTCCACCAGGAGCAGGACGTCCTGCTTGGATGCCACGTGGTTATAGAGTGCGGACGGTGCCACGTCGAGAACCTTGGCGAGGGCCGCCATGGTCAGTCCGTCATAGCCCTTGCGGCTGACCAGCTTCAGTGCGGCAGACGTAATCCCTGCCTTGTCCAGCACCGCCGCCGACGGCCTGCCCGCCCGCCTCCTCTGCGCGCCCCCGCTGGTGGTGGAGCGTCCCTGTGCGGCTGATACTGCCGGCATTGCTGCCCTTTCGTTGGTGGTCTCCAGCATTATTCCATCCGGTACTTCCGCTCCAAGCGGCCACCCGCTATAGTTCTAATAAATGAATGCCATTCATTTAGTGGTTTCCGTCACCTGGGAAACCAAAGAGAGGACATCATGCTGAACCTGAACCGCGACGTCGTGGTCGTTGGAGCCGGGCCGTCCGGACTCACCGCCGCCCGTGAACTGAAGAAGGCCGGCCTCACCGTTGCCGTGCTCGAGGCCCGCGACCGCGTGGGCGGCCGCACCTGGACGGACACCGTGGACGGCGCCATGCTCGAGATTGGCGGCCAGTGGGTCTCCCCGGACCAGACGGCCCTCCTGGAACTGCTCCAGGAACTGAACCTGGAGACCTATCCGCGTTACCGCGATGGTGAGTCCATCTACATCGGCACGGACGGCGCGCCCGTGCGCTACACCGGCGACACCTTCCCCGTGGACGCGGACACCGCCGTCGAAATGGACCGCCTGGTGGCCCTCCTGGACGGCCTGGCCGCCGAAATTGGTGCCACGGAGCCGTGGGCCCACCCGAAAGCCCGGGAACTGGACACCATCTCCTTCCATCACTGGCTGCGGCAAAACTCGGCCAACGAGGAAGCCTGCAAGAATATCGGTCTCTTCATTGCAGGCGGCATGCTCACCAAGCCGGCCCACGCCTTCTCCGCCCTGCAGGCGGTCCTGATGGCTGCCTCGGCCGGCTCGTTCACCCACCTGACCGACGAGGACTTCATCCTGGACCGCCGCGTGGTGGGCGGGATGCAGCAGGTTTCGCTGCTCCAGGCGCAGGAGTTGGGCGACGACGTCGTCCTGGATTCCCCGGTGCGCACCATCAACTGGGAGCCGGATGCCGACGGCGGGCACCGCGTGAGCGTCGAGTCGGACCGCGCCACCGTGAATGCCCGGTTTGTGATCATGGCCGTGCCGCCTAACCTCTACTCCCGCGTCTCCTTCAACCCGCCGCTGCCACGCCGCCAGCACCAGATGCACCAGCACCAGTCCCTGGGCCTGGTCATCAAGGTCCATGCCGTCTACGCGACGCCTTTCTGGCGGGACAAGGGGCTCTCGGGCACCGGCTTCGGTGCGGATGCCCTGGTCCAGGAGGTGTACGACAACACCAACCACGGAGATTCCCGCGGCACCCTGGTTGGCTTTATTTCGGATGAAAAGGCCGACGCCGTCTTCGAACTCAGTGCCGAGGACCGCAAGCGCGCCATCCTGGAGTCCATCGCCGGCTTCCTGGGCGAGGAGGCGCTGGCTCCGGAGGTCTACTACGAGTCCGACTGGGGCTCGGAGGAGTGGACCCGCGGCGCCTACGCTGCCAGCTACGACCTGGGGGGGCTGCACCGCTATGGAAAGGACCAGCTGGCTCCTGTTGGCCCGATCTACTGGTCCTCCTCCGACCTTGCTGCGGAAGGTTACCAGCACGTCGACGGGGCCGTCCGGCTGGGACGCCTGACTGCCGCGCGCATCGCCGAGGTGGCAAAGGTTCCGATCGCCGCCGGCTGGTAAATAAGCATGCTTACTAATAGGCTGGCGGCGGGGAGCGTCCCCGACTTCAGACGAACGAGGTGAGGCATGACTGACGCCCAGAGCATCAGCAAGGTTACTGAGATCATCAACGATGCCAAGATCGGGATGGTCACCACCATCAACGAAGAAGGCGCCCTCGTCAGCCGTCCGCTGGCAGTCCAGGAAGTCATGGACGACGGCGACATGTGGTTCTTCACGGGCCTGGGTACCTCGCAGGTTGCGCACGTCCGGGCTGATCCGCGCGTCAACGTCGCCTTCGGCAAGAACACCGAATGGGTTTCCGTGGCCGGAACCGCCGAGGTTGTCACGGATCGGGCCAAAATCCACGAAATGTGGAACCAGGTGGTTGAAGCCTGGTTCCCGGACGGTCCGGACACCCCGGAGGTGTGCCTGCTCCGGGTCGAATCCGAATCCGCGGAGTACTGGACCAGCCCGGGTGGCACGGCGGCAACCGTGCTGCAGTGGGTGAAGTCTAAGGTCACCAACAGCCGGATGAGCGTTGGCGAGAGCGGAACCGTGGAGCTCTAAGCAGTGCCAGGGGGCGGGGCGGCTACGGCTGCTCCGCCCTTTTCAGTGCCTGCAGGACGGCCGGCAGCAGCACGTCATTGCGGCCCCACAGCGGATCCAGGATTTCCACGTACCAGGAGTCCGCGAGGAGCAGGGCCAGGGCATCGTTGGTTTCCACTGCCCAGTCCCGGATCTGTTCCTCCTCCACCGGGTTCTCGCTGGAGCCGAGCACCGTTGTGACTTCCGATCCGGCCAGGGTCACGGGGATGGCTGCGCTGCTTGCCTCACCCGGTGCGTGCGCCACGGTCACCAGCTCGGTGCGGGTGGATAACGCCAGCAGTTCGCCGGCGGTGGCGGCGCTGCAGAAGCCGGTGACATACTCCCGTTGCGCCGCGGCGCCGTCCCGGATGCCGGGCTGGGATTCCTTGGTGAACAGCCCATGCCGGTTCAGCTCGGCCAGGGCTGTGGCGATGGGCTTGGTCTCGTTGTCGGAGCCCGGAGCAAAATGTCCGGGCTGGTATGAACTCCCGCCCTCCAGCCATCGGGCCGTCAATTCCCCGGCGGCCTCGAGGGTGGTGGCTTGGCGCCAGACTCCACGGTCCTCCAGCAGCCTTCCGAACTTGTCATGGACCGGCATTTCCTCAGGCTTCATCTTCTGAGGCTATCGCCGGTGCTGCTGCCCGATCCACCGCTCGCGACACAGCAGTTAATGTCAGCCGGCTTGGTCGGCCGGCTGACGGGACGGAATTCCCGCCGACCGTTCGGCCGCCGCCAGGGTTGCCGCGAGGCTTCCGACGGCGTCCGGGTAGGTGGTGTGAGCGGCAGTGCGCAGCTGGTCCGCCCTCCGCATTGCCTTGATCAGGGCCGAGGTCTCCGGCCGCCGCACATCGGCCAGTGCGGGGTAGTCGATACTGCTGGCCGGATCGAGCTCATAGCGGCGCCAGCGGACCAGAAGCTCGTCATGGCGTGCTGTGGCGGCCTGATGGGCGGAGAGCTGCTGCCGGTGCTCACGGCGCGCGGCATGCCAAGCCAGGTAACGGGGAGTGCCGTGGTGGGCGCCAATTCCCGCGGCCACAGCGGCTCCCGCCATGACAAGCCCGGCCCAAGGGGACGTCATGGCAGGGATGATCAACGCAGGAAGTGCTACGCAGGAGCCCAGGAAGACGTCCCAAAAGAGCTGGTCCGGCACCTCCGCCGCGCGGCCCGCCCGGCCCTGGGCCCGCCGTCGTACGGAAAAAACAGTGGCGGCCACGCTGGCAACCAGTACAGGACCGCATAACAGGACCGCCCACGCACCCTGATGCAGTCCCTGGAACAGGAGTTCGGCCATGGCTGACATTTTGCACCTCCAGCGCCCGCAGGCCCCGGCCGGAACGCCCGGGCTGGTCATTCCATTGCATCGTCTTCCGGGCACAGCGTCAATGGCATCCGGCCCCGGAATAAACGCCGAACAGCGCTGTTGTCCCGTTTAGGAGCGCCGCGCAGGCAAGGAGGCGGACGATGGTCAGGATCGCAGTGGTGGCGGGCAGTACGCGGCCGGGGCGACGCGGCCGGGACGTGGCAGACTGGGTGCTCAGGCGCGCGGGGGAGCACGGCGGCGCCGAATTCGGGATGCTTGACGTGGCAGACTTCGATCTTCCCCTCCTGGACGAGCCGGTGCCGCCTTCACGGGGCAAATACCAGAACGACCCCACGAAGCAGTGGGCCGCGGCGGTCAGGGAATTCGACGGGTATATCTTTGTCACCGCCGAATACAACCATTCAGTTCCCGCGGCCCTGAAGAATGCTTTGGACTACCTCTACGCCGAATGGAACAACAAGGCAGCCGCATTCGTCAGCTACGGGAGCGCCGGTGGTGTCCGGGCGGTGGAGAACCTGCGGCTGATCGCCGGCGAGCTCCAGATGGCCGACGTGCGGGCCCAGGTTGCGCTCACGTTTGCCACAGACTTCCGGGAGTACACCACCTTCACACCCTCCGACGGCGCCGAACAGTCACTCCAGCGGCTCTTTGGCCAGATCATTTCCTGGGCGACCGCACTGCAAACGCTCAGGGCATGAGTACCGTGGACCCATGCGTATCAAAATGTGCAGCATCCACGTCCAGGATCCCGCCACCGCCCATGCCTTCTATACAGGGACCCTGGGTTTCGACACGCTCATGGCCATGCCTGAGTACAACCTCTACATCATCAAGGATCCTGGCGCGGATGACAGTTCCACCGGGCTGCTCCTGGAACCCAGCGACAACCCGATCGGCGCGGACTACATGAACGCCGTCCGTGAGGCAGGCCTGCCCGCCATCGTCTTCGGCGTCCCGGATGTCCAGGCCGAGTACGAACGGCTGACGGCCGCCGGTGTCAGCTTCAAGACCCCGCCCACCACGGATCCGTTCGGTACCAGCGCCGTGTTCGACGACGGCTGCGGCAACTACATCCAGATCCACCAGGACTGAGGCTACTTCGCCTGTTCGCGGTCCTTCTTGGCTTGCTTCTTCACGGCCTCGTCCTTGACCCGCTGGGCCGCGGCGCGGACAGCCGCGTGCGTGGAGCGTTCGGTGACCAGCCACTGCGGCGGTGCCTGCAGCAGGGCGGTGATTTCCGCCGTCGTGAGCGCTTCCTCCACGCCGCCGCGGGCCAGGCCGCTGATGGAGACGTTGAGCTTCTGGGCGACCACCGGGCGGGGATGCGGGCCGTTGCGGCGGAGTTCGGCGAGCCACTCCGGCGGGTTGGCCTGAAGCTCGGCGAATTCCTCGCGGGTGATGGTTGAATCCTGGAACTCCTGCGGCGCAGCAGGCAGGTAGATGCCAAGTTTCTTGGCAACAGTGGCCGGCTTCATGGACTGGGAGTTTGCAGAGGTCATGCTTCAAGGGTATCCGGGCGGCGGGTACTGTGAAGACGTGCCCGCCGACAATACCCCTGCCCCTGACGCCCCCGATGCCATTGCCGGGGCCGAGCCGCGGATGCTGCGCATCTCCTACGTGGCAGGAGTGACGCCGGGCAAGTGGATCCGCCGGTGGGAGGAGCGGATGCAGGATATTCCGCTGCGGGCATTCATGGTCGACGACGCTGACCAGCTTCAGGTGCTGCGTGACAGTGCGGCGGACATGGCGTTCGTCCGCCTTCCGGTTGACCGGGAGGGCCTCAGCGTTATCCCGCTTTATGAGGAGCAGCCCGTGGTGGTGGCTCCCAAAGGCCACGAGATTTCGGTGTTCGAGGAAGTGGCGCTTGCCGACCTCGCACAGGAATCATTCCTCGACGTTGCTGCATTGGGCGGACCGGAGGCGGCGCTCCAGGTGGTTGCCGCCGGTGCCGGGCTGGTGATCCTCCCCATGCCGGTGGCGCGCCACTTCAACGTCAAAGACACGGTGGCGCGGCGGCTGACGGGGACGGACGGAACGGAGATCGCGTTGGCCTGGCCCGCCGAAGCCACGGACGAGGTCCTCGAGGAATTCATTGGCATCGTGCGCGGGCGCACCGCCCAAAGTTCGCGGCAGCCGTCGGCACAGCCGGTCAAGGAAAAGAATGAAGCCAAACCTGACCGGCGGGGAACCGGTACCAAAAAGGCACCCAAAGTGGCCCAGCGCTACGCCCCAAACCCGGACAAGGGCCGGGGCCGGGGCTCGCGGAAAAAGGGCAAAAGATAACCAATTCCTGGTTCGCCGGCAGTCGAATGATAAGTCTACTTGCGGATATGTTGCTAAGCATGCTTATTGTAGAAGGGTAGCGACGCGGGGTGACCAGCACCTTGCCACCTGCAGGAAGGCCGCGGCCCGATGACCAGCAACCTCGATCCGGATGCCCGGAGCAGTTACCGCCTGATCACGCTGGCGGCACGCATGATCCAGCGGCGCCAGGACGATGCCCTCGCCCACCTTGGCCTGACCCGTGCCAGTGTTATTGCCCTGGAAGGGCTTACCGGGGGCCCGCTTAACCAGGAGCAGCTTGCCGAGGAGATCAGGGTCCAGAGCCAGACGCTGGGCCGGGTCCTCACGCGACTGGAAGCCGCCGGACTGATTACCCGGACCCGGCAGGCCTCGGACCGCCGGCAGTTCAAAGTGGAATTAACCACTTCCGGCACCGCTGCCGTCGAAGCCGCACGGCAGGCGGAGGTCAACGCCTATCCCCATGACTCCGACATCTCTTGGAAGGCCCTCCGGGAGGAGCTCACCAAGTTTGTCCACGCCGTGCCGCCCGGCAGGGAGACAGGCGTGGTCCCGTTTGCCCCGCCCGAACACCGGACCGGGCACCGGGCGCAGTCCAGCCGGGCAAGCGGCATGCGGGCGTGGGACCAGCCCCGCCAGAACTGACGGGCCAGGAGACCGGACTTACCGCACGCCACCCTCTTGGGCAGGCCCTTTACGACGCCGGGAGCTGCGGTCCCGAGGGCCAGCGCAGGAGTGCCGCGACATCGACGCCCTCCGGAAGGACCGACGCCGGCACCAGGAGAACACGCGCGTCAGTCAGGGCCGCTGCCCTCAGCAGGGCCGCCGGGGCAGGGGCTTCTCCCAGAAGTCCTGCCGCCAAGGTCTCCTCCCGGGCGGCCGCGATCCATGGTTCGGCATCGAGTGCCAGCAGGCTCTGTTCGGACAGGGCGGCATCATCAAGGATCAGGACCTCCACCTGGGCTTGTTGGAGTGAATCCACTGCCGCCCGGATACCGTGGACCGCCCCGGGGTTGGCCTGGCCCTCCTGGACCGCCAACCGGTCCATGACTGCCTGCTGCTCCGCGGCCCACACCTCGGACACCCGCGCTTTCACCTCGTCCTCCAGGTCGGCGCTGTCCGCTCCGGCAGTATGCGTGTGCGAATCAACTTCCGACACGAGGGCCATGCTGGCCTCGGAAAGGTTTTCCTTGACCAGGCCGCGGGCCCGGATGTCGCCGGCCAGGACGATCAGCCGCGCGCCGCTGCTCCTGGCAACCCTGTCTATTTCGCCTGCCACCTCGTCGGCGTTGCGGCGCCAGACGTCTTCGGTATGGTGCTGGAAACGCAACTGCGACCAGCCACCTCCGTGGAACTTATGGACGTGCAGAGAGGAGCCTTCCACTTCCTGGACGCTGCCCGGGCCGCCGGTTCCGGCACGGTAGCGTCGTATTTCGCCATGTTCGCGGCTCACTTCAGCCACGATGTAGGAGAGCTCTTCCGGCCGGTGCTTGACCAGCGGCAGCAGGTCTGGAACGGGACCAAATGCCAGCCGTTCCGGCATTAGCAGGGGACCGGGCAGAACCTCATTGACTTCGATTTGCCCGCGGCGGACCAGGACAAACCGGGATACCGGGGAAGGAACCCCCACTGCCGGTTTGAGGGCATGCTCCATCGCTATGATGTCTGCGGACGAGGCCCCCTGTGCCTCAAGCTGTGCGCGTGCATTCACCGGCCGGACGTCGCCTGCCTCCAGGGTGTCCACGGTTCCCGTTCCGGCATCCACATAGGCAGTGCACCAAGGTCCGGGAAGGCGGTACAGGACGGTGTAGGCCTCCAGGCTGGAACCGTGGTGGGTATTGCCGCGCTCTGCCATGACGGTCTCCTTCGCGCGTGATGACGTTCCACTGATCTGCGGTTCGTCATTCCACCGTAGGCGCGGGTGGACGTCTGCTGAAGGGCCTTCCGACCCCCTTGCGCGTCAGGCGCGGCAGGCGTCCTTGAGGGCCTTGACCGAGTCCGCGGGCACTTGGTCTCCGGATGCGGCCACGTCGCCCAGCGGCGTCGTAATTTCCGCCGGGACCCCGGCCTCCCGGGCCGCGGACACCAGCCCTGCCAGCGCCTTTTTGTCCTCCACGCTGACAAGCCCGTCCTGGACCCTGGCGCAGATCTGCTTGGTGACCTCCTGCGCCACCGCGGAGGCCGCCTGGGAGGCGGCAGCACTGGCCGCGTTGCCGGCCGCGTCACCTGCCGCACCGCACCCGGTCAACAACACGGCTGTGGACAATGCGGCGGCAAGGACTGTGTGGCGGCGGATCATGGTTCCAGCCTACCGGCGCGCGGGAACCCCCAGGATGCTGTCCAGCAGCCCGTTCCGGAATTTGCCCTCGGGATCGTGCTCGGCGGCGTAGGCGCGGAAGTCTGCGAAGCGCGGATACAGCTTCTCCCAGTCGTAACCGTCCGGGGTGAACAGCTTCCCCCAGTGCGGCCTCGCCCCGAAGGGCCGCAAGGCTTCCTCGAGGACCGGCAGGAATGCCTCCACCTCGGGTTGCAGCGGCTTCCACGTGAAGTGCAGGGCCACGCTCTGCTGCCGGAAGAACGGGCTGAGCCAAAACTCATCGGCGGCGCCGGTGCGGATCTCCGAGACGAAGAGCAGGGGTGCGAGCTGGTCCGCCAGGGCCCGGACCGCCTGGAGGGCCGCGGGGGCGTGCCCGATGGGAAGGATGAACTCGCTTTGCAGTTCATCGCCGTTGCTCGGTGTGAATTCATGGCGGAAATGCGGCAGCCGGTCCAGCCACGGCCCGGGCTGGTCCATCTGGATGGTGCAGTTCTCGGCAGACATGTCCGGCAGCGGGTGGCGCGGACGGAGGGCCGCGCTGGCGCCGTACAGGTTCGCCAGTGGCTCTTCCCCGGCAAGGGCCTTCAGCCAGACCTGGTTGACGGTGTCACCGGCGTAGTCCGTAAAAAGGCTGACGCTGTAGGCGCTGGACACGATGGCGGTGAAATCCTCCAGCGCAGCGTCCCACGGCAGGTCTTCAAGGACGCGCTGGCGCATGCTGAAGCTTGGCCGCACCGCCAGTTCCAGCCCCGTGACGATGCCGAGGGCACCGATGCCCACCACGCTGGCAAGGAAATCGTCCCCGTCCTTCCGGGACAGCGTGACCTGCTCGCCCGAGGCCCGTACCAGGTCAATGGACTCCACGGCACCGGCCAATGCGGGGTTGTTGACGCCCGAACCGTGCGTGCCGGTCTGCACCGCGCCGGCCACCGAGATGTGCGGCAGCGACGCCAAGTTATGGATGGCAACGCCGGCCTCTTCCAGCTTCCGGCACAGTGCCCCGTAGCTCACCCCGCCGCTGACGCGGACCGTTGAACGGTCCGGATCCACCTCCACCCGCTGGGGGAGTGCGTCGAGGAGGACGTGTACACCGTCCGTGTCGCCGACGCGGTTGAAGGAGTGCCGTGACCCCAGGGCCTTGACCCGCGGCGATCCGGCAACGATGCCAGCCAGTTCGCTGACCGATTCCGGCCGGCGGACATCGGCGGAGGAGTATTCGAGGTTTCCTGCCCAGTTCTTCATTGAGTGGCTTTCGCTTGGTATCGGGTTCATCCCACTGTCAGCGCTAACAAAGTGGGCTGTCAAGGCACTTCCGCTGTATGGGCGGCGGCGGCGCCTGACCCCGCGGACCAGCCCCTGGCTGACGGCTTGGCGCCAAAACAGCCAGGGGCGGTGCCCTGCATCTCCACTGCCGCGATGGTCTGTCAGGAGGCTGCTGCTTCTCCAGCCTGCGTGGTGCGGGGCGGCGGAACGCGGCGGCTGCCGGTGGCTTCGAAGGCCGCGGCCAACCGGAGCAGGTCCGTGTCGCTGTAGGCCTTGCCGGCGATGGTCAGGCCCACGGGCATGGCAATGTCCGCCGCGGTTCCCATCGGGACGGTGACCGTGGGGATCCCCAGGTGCCGGGGGACCAGGTTTCCGTTGGCCACCCACACGCCGTTGCGCCAGGCGATGTCTGCGGAAGCCTTATTGTTGTCGGCGTCGGCCGGTGCAACGTCGGCAGCTGCCGGGAACACCACGGCATCCAGGCCCAGCCGGTCCATCCATTCCTCCAGGTCAACGTGACGGGTTTCCTCGAGCCCTGCCAGGCCTTCGGGCAGATGCGGAATGTCGGCCAGGACCGGAACACCGTGCTCCCGGATCCAGGCGGGATAGTCGCTGATGTCGTCATCGAACCCGTCGTAGCGGTCCGGCAGCGAACCTTCGGGGGCGGGGAAGATGGCGGAGCCGTCCACGTCGGCAAGGCGGTTCAGCTGCGGATCGCCGTTGGCATCCAGGAAGTCATTCCATGCCCAGGCAGAGAGGTCCACGATCTCCCGCCTCAGATACTCCGGGGACACCAGTCCCCGCGTGGCGATGGTGGGTGCCCCGGGCCGGTCTCCTTCGTAGTTGGACACCACGGGGAAGTCCACCTCGATGACCTCGGCACCTGCGGCTTCCAGGTCGCGCCGGGCCGCGTTCCAGAGGTCCAGCACCGATGAGCGTGTATCGATGCGTTGCCCGGTGGGACCACCGATGCCCGGTTTGGTCGCTGTCCCGGCTTCGGGATCGGCGTTGATGTACATCCGGGGGATGCCCAAGCGCTTGCCGGCGAGCACGCCCGCGGCCGCGGCAGCGTCCGGCACGGACAGGTCAACGTACGACGGCGGCCGAACGGTTGAAGCCTTGGGTACCGGAACCCACGGCTGGACGCGCCAGAAGTCCCCGCGCGCCTCCGTGTCGTCCGCCACTACGACGTCCAGGACTTCCAGAAGGTCGGCCATGGTCCGCGCGTGCGGAACCACCACGTCCATGGTGGGTACCAGGGGCCAGTTGCCGCGGACTGAGATCACGCCGCGGGAGGGCGTGTAGGCGCAGAGGGCGTTGTTCGACGCCGGGGCACGCCCCGAGGACCAGGTTTCCTCTGCGAGGCCGAAGGCCGCGAAACTGGCGGCCGTGGCGGTTCCGGAGCCGTTGGATGAGCCGGACGCGAACGCGGCGGTGAGGTAGTCCGCGCTGTACGGACTCTCTGCCCGGCCGTAAACCCCGCGCTGCATCCCGCCGTTGGCCATGGGAGGCATATTGGTGAGGCCGATCAGGACCGCCCCGCCGGCCCGGAGCCGTTCAATGGTGAACGCATCCCGCTGCGCCACCAGGTCCTTGAATGCCGGGGAGCCGGCGGCCACGGTGAGGCCGCGGACCTGGTAGCTGTCCTTTGCCGTGTACGGGATGCCGTCCAGTGGGCCCAGGGTGAAGCCGGCCGCCCGGCGCCGGTCGGACGCCTGCGCCTCAGCCACCGCGTCCGGGTTCATGACCACCAGGGCGTTTAGGCATATGCCTGATGAGTCATATTTCCGGATCCGCTCCAGGTAGAGCCCCACGAGTTCCTCGCTGGTGACCTCGCCGGATTCGAGCGCGGCGCGGAGCCGGCTGATGCCGACCTCCACGACGCTGAAGCCGAGTGCCGCGGGCACCGGTTGCTGTTCCGCCATGAGTTTCACGCGGTTCCCTCCCTCGCGGCGGGCTGTTGCTGGGTGATGCAGTGGATGCCGCCGCCGAAGGCAAAGATGTCGCGGGCGTCCACCAGTTCCACCGTCCGGCCCGGGTAGGCGCGTTCCAGGATGCCTGTGGCAATGGCATCGTTCGGGTCATCGAAGCTGCACAGCACCACCACGTTGTTGGCCACATAGTGGTTGATGTAGGACCAATCCACCCACCCTTCATCGTCCTTGAGTGTTGTGGGTGCGGGAACGTCGATGATGCTCAGCGGCCGGCCCTGGGCATCCAGCTGGCCGGACAGGACCGCCTTCAGCTGCAGGTAGACGGCGTGATCCGGGTGGGCGGGATCGTCCTGGCGGTGCAGCAGGATTGTTCCGGGTCCGGCGAACGCAGCGACGATGTCCACGTGGCCGCGGGTGCCGAATTCGTCGTAATCGCGCGCGAGTCCGCGCGGCAGCCAGATGGCCTTGCTGGTGCCAAGGGCCGCGGACACCTGGGCCTCGACCGATTCCTTGGTGGCACCGGGGTTGCGGCGGGGATCGAGGTGGACGGTCTCGGTCAGCAGTACCGTTCCTTCACCGTCCACATGGAACCCGCCGCCCTCGTTCACCAGCGAACTTGGCCGGACGGGGACGCCGGCTGTGGCGGCGACGGCGCTTGCCGCGGCTTCGTCCTTGCCCCAGGCGGCCCAATCCTGGGCGCCCCAACCGTTGAAGATCCAATCCACGGCGGCCAGCGAGCCATCCGGCTGGTGCACGAAAGTGGGCCCGCTGTCGCGGAGCCAGGCGTCGTCGAGCGGAACCTCCACGACGTCGATGCCCGCACCGAGCCATTCCCTTGCGGCGGTGACGTCCCGGGGGTCGGCCACGACGGTGACGGGCTCGTACCGGGCGATGGTTTGCGCCACCTTGGTCCACGCTGCGCGGGCGCGGTCCAGGGTTGGGCTGCCTGCGGGGCCGAAGGTTTCATTGGGTGGCGGAAAGGCCATCCAGGTGCGCTGGTGG
This sequence comes from Arthrobacter sp. SLBN-112, assembly GCF_030944625.1. Taxonomy (NCBI): domain Bacteria; kingdom Bacillati; phylum Actinomycetota; class Actinomycetes; order Micrococcales; family Micrococcaceae; genus Arthrobacter; species Arthrobacter sp. SLBN-112. Next base: position 757,750 of record NZ_JAUSXY010000001.1, on the reverse strand, counting down.
GCTTCCCACTCGGCAGGCATCACGGTGGCGACAGAGGGGGAAACTGGGTTGGGGGCGGCGGTGGCCCCAACGGCGGGCAAATAAATGAATGACATTCATTTATTATGGCGAGACGGATGTGCCGTGCGCAAGGGTTACGTCGATTCAGTCCATGCCTGACCGGTCAACTGCTGCCAGGATGGCCCGCGCCAGTTCCGCCGGCTTGGTGAATTGCGGCCAGTGGCCGGTGGGCAGGTCGACATATTCGACGTCGCGGATCCGTGCCAGTTCGGCAACGAACGGGCTGCCGGCCGCGATCCACTCCCTGAGCACCGCGGAGGGAAACTCGCAGGCAATCACGGTGGCGGGCACGGTGTAGCGGCGCTCGTCGTGCAGGTGCTGCCTGCCGTACGCCACACCCCGCGGTTCGGGAATGGCGCGTGCCCGGAAGGCCTGGCGGAGCGCGTCGTCAAGGTCTACGAGGTCGGCGTCGTCGAAGCTGTCCCACGGCGGAAGAGGGACGTCGTCGCCCACCGCGGCCAGTTCGTCGTTGATCACACCCCCTTCGCCCAGGGGGCCGCTGTCCACGTAGATGGCGCGTTCCACCTTGTCCGGCCGTGCGTCAACGGTCCCGTGGATGATGGCGCCGCCTCCCGAATGACCCACCAGGACCACCCTTCCGCCGACGGCGTCAACGGCTTCCACCACAGCATCGATGTGGTCCTGAAGTCCTATTCCGGTCCGGCTGGAATCCACCGATTCCAGTCCGGGCAACGTCAGGGGGTGGGGCCGGTGCCCTGCCGCCTCCAGGGCAGGTGTTACCTCCGCCCACGACGAGGCGTCCAACCAGAAACCGGGTACCAGGATGATGTCCATGTCCGCACCCTACTCCCCGCCCCCTGCGCTGGAGCAAGGGCTGCTACCGCCTCCGGTTCCGGCCTTTTCCGCCGTTCCGGCTGCCGCGTTCGGAGGCCTCGCGCTCTGCCCAACGCTGCGACTTTCCCGCAGATACCACCTTCTGTTGCCATTCCCGATGGTAAGCGCGCTCGGCGGCCACATCGGAGCGGCGGGCCAGGGCGGCGATTTCCCGCTGCATCTTCAGGTACGAATTCCAGCGCCGCTCATCCAGGACGCCGCCGTCAATCGCTTCCCGCACCGCGCAGCCCGGCTCACTGCCGTGCGCGCAGTCCGCAAACCGGCAGCCGGCGGCCAGTTCCTCCACATCGCCGAACATCCCGCCCAACCCCTCCCCGGCGTCGAACAGTCCGAAGCCGCGCACCCCCGGGGTGTCCATCAGCACCGTGCCGTTGGACAGTGGCACCAGTTCGCGGGCCGTGGTGGTGTGCTTGCCCTTGAAGTCGCCGGACCTCACCTCACCGGTCTGTTGGACTTCACGCCCCGCCAGGGCGTTGATCAGCGTGGACTTGCCGGCTCCGGACGGACCCAGGAGCACGATGGTTCCCCCGGCCGGAATGCGGCCCAGCAGTTCATCGATGCCGTCGCCGTTTTCCGCGGACGTAGTGACAACGTCCACGCCTGCCGCCTGCAGGACCACCTTCCCGACGACGTCGTCCGCCACCTGAGCCAGGTCAGCCTTGGTGATGATCACCAGGGGAGTGGCGCCGGAGTCCCATACGGCCACCAAGGTGCGTTCCAGCCGATTGTGGGTGAGCGGACGGTCCACGGGCACCACCACGCCAACGGTGTCCATGTTGGCGGCCAGGACCTGCCCGGCCGACGAGTCCTCGAACGCACGTTTGCGGCTGAGTTCGGACTGACGGGGAAGGATGGCCAGGATGTGCCGCCCGCCGGCGCGGTTGGGGCCGGTCCACACCCAGTCACCGGTGACGGGCTGCTCACCCGAGAGCGGGTAGGGCAGGTGGAGCAGCCCATCAGCGACGGCGACCAGCACCAGGGTGCGGTCCACGCGCACCACGCGGCCGGGGCCGGTGGCTTCGGGGTTGGGATGCGCGGCAAAATGGCGGGCGACGGCGGGCGTGTAGCCGTAGGCTGATGGGCCGTCAGCTGTTGGAGTGTTGTTGCTTGCGGACTTGTCCAGGGCGTTGCCTGAAGGAAGATGCACGATGGTTTCCTCGGAAAGGTCCCCAGTGCAGGCGCGAGGTACCGGTCAGGTGTCTCAGGAAAGGCGCGTGCAGCGGGAAGGGATGGTTGATGGTATTGATGCGGGGCGCTCACGGCGCGCGGCAACTGCAGTCATCAGAACCACCTCCTCTCCCTCGTGCGGGCTCACGTTACCCTGCCGGGAACGGCAGGATGGGGCCGGGACCCACTGTAGTGGGCGCCGGCGTCGGGCACCAGAGGCAGGCGCTGCCGTTCAGTGTGGGGCACAGCGCTTAATCATGGTGCGGGTTCTTCTGCGCGGCGCAGCGGGATGTGATACTTGCTCCGGCAGCATTCGGGCATTTGGGGGGATTTCGGGCAGATGGTTCTGGATACGGCAACCCTGCGCATCGCTTTTGCCCTCATGGCCCTGGTACTGGTTGTTCTCTTCTACTTTTCCGCTTACCGGGTAACGCGCTCGCCCTACAGTGCATGGTGGTGCGGAGCGCTGTTGTTCTTCCTGGCGGGATCGGCCTGCTTCCTGCTCGACGGCACCCCCCACCAGGTTTGGGCCAACCCGCTGGGGAACACCCTGCTGGTGCACGGCGGCGTGGCGGTCTGGGCCGGGGCACGTTCCTTGCGCACGGCGCCGCCGCCGAAGTGGGCCTTCACCGGTATCCCCCTGGTCACGCTGGTTGCCTCCGCGCTGGACCACCCGGCCACCAACGTGTGGTCCGGCGGCCCCGTGTTCCTCGCGGCCATGAGCGCCACCATCGGGCTGGCATCCCACGAGCTCTGGCGCCTGGAGCCGGGCTATTCGCGGGTCCGGATCCCGATGGCCGTGGCCGCGGGTGGGCTTTCCGTCTTCTACTTCTTCCGGTGGGTGGCGTTCCTGTCGGACGACCAGGACGGTCCGGTGTTCGTTACAGTGTTCGGCTCCGCCGTGACCACCATGGTGACCATGGTGCTGCTGGTGGTGGTTTCCTTCAGCATGGCGGCACTGAGCAGCGAACAGCAGACGCGTGCCCTCCGTGTGGTGGCCACCCGCGATGACCTCACCGGGCTCCTGAACCGCAAGGCGTTCCTGGACCTTGCCGCCGAGCAGCTCGCCGACCGCGCCATCACCCGGGGATCCGGGGCGCTGATCCTTGCCGACCTTGACCATTTCAAGACAGTCAACGACACCTACGGGCATGCTGCCGGGGACTTCGCCCTGAAGGCGTTCGCGGATGCCTGTGTGGCGACCGTTCGCTCCACAGACCTGACCGGGAGGTATGGCGGCGAGGAGTTCGTCATCCTGGTTCCCGGGGCCAGCGCCGGGCGGGCCGAAGCAATCGCCGAGGAAATCAGCCGGCGGCTTGCCGATGCTGCCACACCCGGCGGCCTGGAACTGCCCACGGCGAGTTACGGGATTTCCGCCTACGACGCCGGCACCGCAAGCGTGGACCACCTCATCGCATCAGCGGATGCCGCCCTCTACAAGGCCAAGTCGCTGGGCCGGAACCGCGCCGCCCGCAGCGACGAAATGCTTTAGGCAGCGCGGTTCCGGACGGCTGGCTACTTGGAGTGGAGCGCGTCCGCCTTCTCGGCCAGGACGGTCAGGGCCACACTGTCCGGCCGCTCAACCGTGCTCTGGATCCTCACCGACATGCCGGTGCGTGCGGCTTTGAGGACGGACTCCATGACCTCCAGGACGTGGAAGGCAAGTGCCCCTCCCGCCCTGGGCTCCTTGCCCTGCGGGGTGGCTGCAAGGTCCGCGATGCCGAACCCGCGTCCGGAATCGACATATCCTGCGGAGACGGGAAGGGTTTCCCAGTCCTCCGCGCCCAGGGAAAACAACTGGACGTCACCGTCAAAGTGGTTGGGGTCCGGTACCACCAGGGATCCGCGCTCGCCGTGGATTTCGATGTTGGGGCTCTTGGTTTTGACCGCGTCGAAGCTCATGAACAGCGTGGAGAGTGCGCCGGAGGCGTGGACCAGGACCCCCGTGACGTGGGAGTCGATGTTCACGGGCACCTTTTCGCCCTGCCGGGGCCCGGACCCGATGGTTCGCTCGTTCCGCGTATGGCTGGCGGCGCCCACCACCGACACCACCGGTCCGAGCAGCGTGACCAGGGCGGTGACGTAGTAGGGGCCCATGTCCAGCAGCGGGCCGCCGCCGGGCTGGTAGTAGAAGTCCGGGTTTGGGTGCCACCGCTCGTGCCCGGGAGTGGCCATGGTGGCGGTGGCCGAGATGGGTGCGCCGATCAGGCCGTCGTCGATCGCCTTGCGCGCGGTCTGGATTCCGGTGCCCAGGACGGTGTCAGGAGCGCAGCCGACGGCGACCCCCGCTGCTTTTGCGGCGTCGAGCACCTGGCGTGCCTCGGCAGTCGTGGCCGCGAGTGGTTTTTCCCCATAGACCGACTTGCCAGCAGCAATGGCCTTCAGCGCGATGTCTGCATGCGCGGCCGGGATGGTCAGGTTCAGGACCAGGTCCACGTCCTCGGCCGCGAGCAGCTCTTCGACGGAGAGGGCACGGACGCCGTCATGGTCATCTGCCACGGCCTGGGCGCGCGCCGCGTCCAGGTCTGCGACGGCGACCAGCTGGATCTGGTCCAACCGGCGGAAGTTGGTGAGGTATTGCGCGATGATGGCTCCGCAGCCAATGATTCCGACTTTCAACGGCTTGCCCACAGCAGGCCCCTTTCGATGATGGTGCGAACGTTCTGGTCCTGGAGGATTTCCACCCGGTGTCCGGGGGTGGCGACAAAGATCCGGCCCTTGCCCCACTGGCGGGTCCAGATCGCCGGGGACGTCACTTCTCGGTTCCAGGGGTCCCACTCGCGGACTTTCTGGGTGGTTGTGGCCAGGACATCGATGTAGTCGTCCGAGAGCACCCAGTACTGCTCGGTAACGAGGTCGAAGTCCTTGATGCCCTTCGTGATGGGGTGCTCGGCCGCCGCCGGCAACATGTTGACGGTGTAGGGCACGTAGTTGTCCGACTGCTCGCCGATGCACTCGTCCGGGTGCTTGCCGGGGTGGCAGGCGAACTGGCCGCCGATCAGGTGAAGGTAGTCGGAGGTGTTCCGGTAGGAATCGGCGATTCCGCCGTGCCAGCCTGCCAGGCCGGTGCCGTTTTCGACTGCTGCCCGCAGTCCGGCGAACTCGTCCTTTTCGATGGTGCTCATGGTCATGCACTGCATGATCAGGTCAACGCCTGCCATGTATGCAGCGTCGGCGTAGACCTTGGGGGACTCCTCCACCCGAACCTCATAGCCGTTGTCCTTGAGGTAGGGGATGAAGAGCTCGGTGGCCTCGTAGGGCTGGTGGCCGTCCCAGCCGCCGCGGACGACCAGCGCGTTCTTGGTTTCTGTCATTGACGTTTCCTTTGTTTGGCTACCGGCTTTTGCCGGCAAAGCGTGGGTCAGCGGCTGGCGAAGGCTGCGTCGAAGGCAGCTGGCGGCGGGGCGATCCGGGCCAGTTCCTGGACCATGGCCAGCGCCTGGGGGGCGCCGAGGAGTCGGTCCATTCCGGCGTCCTCCCACTCGATGCTGGTGGGGCCTTCGTAGCCGATTGCGTTCAGGGTCCGGAAGATCCGGTTCCACTGCACGTCGCCGTGCCCTGCGGTGACGAAGTCCCAGCCCCGGCGGGGATCGGCCCAGGCGAGGTGTGAACCCAGGCGGCCGTTGCGGCCGTCGAGCTGGCGGACGGATTCCTTCACATGGACGTGGAAGATCTTGTCTGCGAAGTCCTGCAGGAACATCACCGGGTCCAGGTCCTGCCAGATGAAGTGGGAGGGATCGAAGTTCAGCCCGAAATTCTTCCTGTGGCCAATCGCTTCAAGGGTCCGCTTGGCGGTCCAGTAGTCGTAGGCGATTTCAGACGGGTGGACTTCCAGGGCGAAACGGACGCCGACCTCGTCGAAGACGTCGAGGATGGGGTTCCACCGGTCCGCGAAGTCCTGGTATCCGGCGTCGATCATGGCCTGGGAGGCCGGCGGGAACATGGCCACTGCCTTCCAGATGGAGGAACCGGTGAACCCCGTGACGGTTTTGACGCCAAGCCTGGCGGCGGCCCGCGCGGTGTCTTTCATGACCTCCGCCGCCCGGCGGCGCACCCCTTCAGGCTCGCCGTTGCCCCAGACCTCAGTCGAGAGGATGCCCTGGTGGCGCTCGTCGATGGGGTCGTCGCACACGGCCTGGCCGGTCAGGTGGTTGGCGATGGCGAACACCTGGAGGTTGTTCTTCTCAAGGATGTCCAACCGGCCCTGAAGGTAGTTGTCGTCCTCGGCGGCCCGGCGAGGGTCCAAGTGGTCTCCCCAGCAGGCAATCTCCAGCCCGTCGAAGCCCCACTCGCCGGCAAGCCGCGCCACTTCCTCAAAGGGCAGGTCCGCCCACTGGCCCGTAAACAACGTGATTGGTCGTGTCATGTCTGTTCCTTGGTTTTCTTGAAGCTTGGTCTCTGCTCAGACTTTTTGCCACTGGCTCGAATGCGTGGCGCTGGACTCCACGGCTGCCAGGACCCGCTGCACTTGCAGGGCATCCGCGAAGGACGGCTCAGGCTGGCGGCCCTCGCCGATGGCAGTGACGAGGTCCACCACTTGATGCGTGAAACCGTGCTCGTAGCCCAGGCCGTGCCCGGTTGGCCACCAGTTGACGACGTAGGGGTGCTCGGGCTCGGTGACGAAGATCCGGCGGAATCCGGCGTCGGGCGACTCTGCGGCGTCATAGAAGGACAGGACGTTCATTTCCTCGAAATCAAAGGCCAAGGAGCCCTTGGTGCCATTGACCTCCAGCCGCATGGCGTTCTTCCTCCCCAGGGCGTACCGTGTCGCCTCAAAGACGCCGATCGCACCCGCGGAAGCGCCGCCGTCGAACCTTGCGCTGAAGATGGCCGCATCATCAACGGTGACCTTTCCGCGCGGCGCGTCGCTGCTGATGTCGCCGTGGCCGCCCAGGCCCACCATGTCGCCCGCCAAGGGACGCTCGGGGACGAAGGTTTCCAGCATCGCCGATACGCCGGTGATGTTTTGGCCGGTGACCCATTGGGCGGCATCGATGCTGTGCGCTCCGATATCACCCAGGGAGCCTGAACCGGACTTGCTCTTGTCCAGCCGCCAAGTCATGGGGGCGTTGGCATCGGAGAGCCAGTCCTGCAGGTACTGCGCCCGGACGTGTCGAATGTCGCCGAGCCTGCCCTGGTCAACGAACCGTTTGGCCAGGGCCAGCGCCGGCGTCCGCCGGTAACTGAAGCCGCACATCGAGAGGACCCCGCTCTTTGCGGCGGTCTCCGCCGCATGCGTCATCAGCTCGGCTTCCTCCACGGAGTTGGCCAGCGGTTTTTCGCAGAGCACGTGCTTGCCGGCTTCGAGGGCCGCAATGGCTATCTCGGCATGGGTGTTGCCGGGCGTGCAGATGTCGATGAGGTCGATGTCGTCGCGATCGATAAGGCGGCGCCAGTCGGTTTCCACCGATCCCCAGCCCAACTTGTCCGCAGCGGCGCGCACGCCATCGGCTTTCCTGCCGGCGACTGCGGTGAGCTGCGGCTGCAGCGGCAGGTCAAAGAACCTGGGTGCGGTGCGCCAGGCGTGGGAGTGGGCTGCCCCCATGAAGGCGTAGCCCACCATGCCCACCCGGAGTGGTTTTGCTGTGGTCATGTAACGGTTCTTTCTACTTGCTGAAGCCGGCCGTCAGGCCTGCGAGCAGTTGGCGCCGGCCGATGACATAGAGCACCAGAGATGGGCAGCGTGCTGAGCATCACCGAGGCGAGCACGGCCGGGATGTTGACGCTGAATTCACCCTGGAAGGTCCATAGGCCCAGGGGCAGGACCCGCAGGCTGGGGCTCTGGGTGAGCACCAGCGGAAGCAGGAACCCGTTCCAGACATGCAGGCCGTTGTAGATGGCAACGGTCACAATGGCCGGGCGGGTCAACGGCAGGGCGAGCCGCCACATGGTCTGCCACTCGCTGCAGCCGTCCAGCCGCATCGACTCGAACAGTTCGTTCGGGACGTCACGGATGAAGTTGGAGAGGATCAGCACAGTCAAGGGGATGGCAAATGCTATGGACGGCAGCATGAGCGCCAGCAGGCTGTCGTACAGGTTGAGGCGGATGATCATCAGGTAGATCGGGATGATCGTGGCCTGGAGCGGGATGGCCAGCCCCATGAGGAACATGCCGTTGACCAGCTTGAGGAACCTCCCGCTGCCACGGACGATCGCGAACGAGGCCATGAACGAAATCAGCACGGTGGGAATTACGGAACCGAGCGTCACGATGGCGCTGTTCATGAAGTACTTGGCGAAGTCTGCCTCGAGGACCAGCTGGTAGTTCTCCAGCGTGGGCGAGGTGGGGAAGGCCAGGGGATTCTGGCCGAAGTACCCTGCCTGCGTCTTAAGGCTGGTGATCACCACGTAGTAGATCGGCAGGATGATAATGGCCAGCCAAATCCAGCCGCCCAAGCCGCCGGGGATGTTCAGCCGCTTCATGCGGCCGGCGAGCCCCCGCTTGGCGGTGGTGGGATTGGCGGCGGAGCGGGCCGGGGCATCCCCGGCGGTTTTCAAGACGGTACTCACCCTACAGACCTTCCAATTGGCTGCCTTGTTTGTCCTTGCCTCCAAGGCGTTGGAGGAACAAGGCAAGTGCAAGGCCGATGATGACGAGAATGACGGCGATGACGCTGGCCGGCCCCATGAGGTTGGCCCGGAAGCCCCGCAGGTACATATCGAGGGCAAGGATCCGCGTGGAGTTTCCCGGTCCGCCGCCGGTGAGGACGAAGATCAGGTCGAAGTAGGTCAGCGAACCCACCACCATCAACGTTGAGGAGGTGATGATGGTGTACTTCAACTGGGGCAGGGTGATGTGGAAGAACTGCTTGATGGTTCCGGCGCCGTCGATCTGCGCTGCCTCGTAGAGGGACTTCGGGATCTGCCGCACGCCGCCTTGGTAGATGAGCGTGTGGAACGGAACGAACTGCCAGGCGATGACGAAGATGACCAGGCCCACGGCCAGCTGGGGTACCCCCAGCCAGTCCTGCGCCAGGAAAGGCAGCCCCAGGCCGGTTGCCAGGCCGAAGTTCGGGTCCAAAAGGGCCTTGAAGGCGATGGCGACGGCGGCTGAGGACAGCAGCAGGGGCAGGAAGTACAGGACGGCAAGGGCCGCCCGGTAGCGCTGGCTTCCCGCCGTGAAGACGCCCAGAAGGAGGCTGATGGGGGTCTGGACCAGCCACGAGACGATCATGATCAGGAAGGTAAGGCCCAAGGCGTTGTAGAGTCCGGGATCCGCCAGCACGGAGAACCAGTTGTCCATCCCCGCCGCCCCGATGGCGCCGATTCCATCCCAGCTGGCGAAGCTGAGGATGAGCACACCGGCCAGCGGGATGACGGCGAAGACCAGGAAGAAGAACAGCGCCGGCACTGTCAGCCACGCCAGGGCGGCCTTGCGCTTTTCGGTTTGCCTGGAATCCTTGGTGCCGACGGCGGCCCCCGGGGCGGTGGAAATTGCGTTACTCATTTGCCCAGGGTGGCGTTCATGTTCTCGGCGAACTGCTGCGGGGTGATCGACTTCAGGAACAGCTGGTCGATGTTGTTCAGCAGGGCCTCGGCTGCGGTGGGGCTCAGCGCCTGGTCCCAGGACTGCTGGAAGCTGGGGGCGTTCTTGGCGAGGTCATAGACGAAGTTGAGGAATTCCTTGTCCGGGGAAGTGTTCAGCTTGTTTTCGATGCCGTTGACGATGGGCACGGAGCCGGAGTTGATGTAGGCATCGATCATCGTGTCGGTCATGATGCCGTCCTTGAGGAACTTCTTGGCGGACTCCTTTTCCTTGTCGCTGGCCTTGGCGGAAATGGACTGATAGTTCGCCGGGTTTCCGACGCCGTTCTTCGGGTCGCCCTTGCCGCCGGGAATGGTGGGGAACTGAACGAAGCCGAGTTTCCCGTCCTGCACGAAGTTCTGGCCTGCCTTCTTCATAGGGCCGTACGTCCAGGAACCGTGCAGCATCATGGCGGCCTTGCCCGAGAACAGAAGGGCCTGGTCCGCATTTGAGTCAGCGGTGATGGAGGAGAAGCCTTTGATGAAGCCTTCGGCAGAAACCAGCTCCTGGATCTTGGTGCCGGTCTCGATCACGGCGGGATCCGTCCAGGCATTTGGCTTGCCTTCGAAGATCGCCTTGAACACGTCGGGTCCGCCAATGCGGTCCAGCAGGTATTCCAGCCACATCATCGAGGTCCAGCGCGACTGGCCACCGAGTGAGAAGGGTGCCACCCCCATGCCGTTGAAGGTCTTGACCAGTGACATGACGTCGTCCCAGGTCTTGGGCGGCTGGACGCCTGCCTTCTGGAAAAGCTCCTTGTTGTAGAACAGGACAATCGGACCGACGTACATGTTGGGCAGGGCGTAGATCTTGCCGTTGACGGTGGCCGCGCTGAACGTCGAGGGAAAGAACTTCTTCTTCAGGTCGGGCTCGGAATCCAGCCAGCTGGTCAGGTCCTCGACCTGGTTCGCCTCAGCGTACGACTTCAGGGTGCCGCCGCCCCAGTTGTAGATGATGGTGGGGGCCTGGTTGGCGCCAATGGCGGTCTTAATCTTGGTCTTGTAGGCGTCGTTCTGGAAGAACGTGATCGCGATTTTGTTATCGGGGTTTGCCTGGTTGAAGGCATCGACTGCCTTCTGCATATTGGTCTGGTTCGGCTCGCCGGAAAGGAACCACATGCTGGCGCCCCCGCCACCGCTGGAGGCGCCCCGGACCGGACGTCCCGCAGGCAGACGTTGCGGCAACGGCAAAGGGAGTAAGGGCAGCGAGGGCGAGGAAAGAACGCCGGGAGGTCTGGGATTGCTTCATTGCTTCTCCATTGTCTATTTGCTGTCGAGTGCGGGGCGTCAGCTCCGACGATTATTCGAAACATTTCGATCGGTGATATAAGTCACGCTCTAAACTAAAGCCTGAAAGCTTGGCGTCGTCAAGGGATTGTGGAGCCTCTTTTGAACTACAACCATGAGTTCCCTGGGGTCCTTGACCGACTTGATGCCCGCTCTGCACAATGGAGACCCAATTTACTTTCGAAAGATTGCGAACTCCATGACGACCAAGATGCCTGAGCGGACAAAGCCAACGCTCGCCACGGTGGCCAGGCAGGCAGGGGTCTCGGCTCCGACGGTTTCCAAGGTGGTGAACGGCCGTGATGATGTGGCGCCGGAAACCAGGGCCCGAATCCTCGCAGCCCTGGAGCAAGCGGGGTACAAATCGCCTGTGCAGCGTCGGGCAGCCGCCGAAAGCGGGACCGTGGTGGAAGTGGTCATCGATGTGCTCGACTCCGCGTACACCATCCAGGTCCTGAATGGCATTCTGCAATTCGCCGCCGGCGCCGACGTCGAAATCCTGGTGAGCGTCACCGGCCAATCCACTCCTGGCAGACATACTCCGGAACGCCGCGCCCAGCGCATGCTCGAAGAGGGCCGGGCCGGGATGATCGTGGTCACCTCTGCCTTTAGCGAAGCGCAACTGCATGCATTCCGGCGCCGTCAGATCCCCGTCGTCGTCATTGACCCGCTCAACCCGCCCTCAGCTGACGTCGTCAGCGTTGGGGCCACCAACTGGGCGGGCGGCAAAGCCGCCACTGAGCACCTGCTGGGACTGGGACACCGGCGGATCGCCTACATCGGCGGCATAGAAGACGCTGAATGCAACCAGGCGCGGCTGCACGGATACATGGCTGCGCTCATGGCCCAAGGCATCAAGGTTGACCCCCAATACATAGTCTCCGGAGGCCGCTTCCGGACCGAGAGCGGGGTCAGTGGCTTCAAAGAGTTGTTGAAGCTTGATTCCCTCCCTACTGCCATCTTTGCCGGCAGTGACGCCATTGCCCTGGGCGTCCTGAGCGAAGCGCGGCACCACGGAATCAGGGTTCCCGAAGACATCAGCCTGATCGGTTTTGACGGCACCAACCAGGGTGAGCAATCGGTGCCATCGTTGAGCTCCGTGGCACAGCCCCTCGAAGAAATGGGACGCGCCGCCCTCAGGTCCCTGCTGCGGCAGGCGCGCGGCGAAGTGCTGGATTCCCACCGTGTGGAGCTGGCCACCCAGGTGATCGTCCGCGAATCCACCGCGCCCCCGGCGGCCTGACTTGAGGACACCTCAATTCAAAGCATCATGGCAGTGAGTCTCTTGTTTACCCTGCCGGCAGTCGCCTTCTACCTGTTCGCACAACGATATGTGGTCAGCGGGATGACCGCCGGCGCTGTTAAGGGATGATCCGATATGAAAATCACTAACCTCGACACTGTTGTAGTCGACTTTTACCGGACAAATCTCATCTTCGTCCGGTTGAGCACCGATTCGGGCCTCACCGGCGTCGCCGAAGCAACCCTCGAAGGGCAGGAGCACGCAGTCAGGGGCGCCGTTGCCGTGCTCGCCGACGCTGTCCGGGGCAAGGACCCAACACGGATCAGCCAAACCATCTACGAACTTCACCGCGACGCCTACTGGCGCGGCGGTCCTGTGTCCATGACCGCCCTGAGCGCCCTTGAAATGGCTATGTGGGATGTATCTTCCCGTGCCCTGGATGTGCCTATCCACCGAATGCTGGGTGGCCAGGTCCGCGACAGGGTCCGGGCGTACGCCAACGGCTGGTTTTCGGGAGCAAGAACGCCTGAAGAATTTGCCGACGCAGCCGTGAAGACCGTTGCCCAAGGGTTCCGCGGACTCAAGTGGGACCCGTTTGAGGCGGCGGACCTAACCTTGGAGCCGAGGGACTTGCGGCGGATGCTTGAACCCGTGGCCGCTGTGCGCGATGCAGTGGGCGATGATGTTGAACTCTTTATCGAAGGACACGGGCGGTTCGACGTCCCCACAGCCATTCGGGTTGCCCGCGAGATCGAACAATTCCAACCGGTGTTCTTCGAGGAGCCATGCCCTCCCGACGGAATCGATTCCCTCGTGGAGATACGCTCCAAATCTCCGGTTCCGATCGCTGCAGGTGAGCGGTGGATGGGGCGGAACACCTTCGTTCCCGCCCTCGCCCGTAAGGCAGTGGACTACATACAGCCCGACGTCACACACGCGGGAGGACTGTTGGAACTGTCATTTATCTCCACGCTCGCGGCGGCCCACTACATTCCATTCGCACCCCACAACCCAAGCGGTCCGCTCAGTACCGCAGCAACCCTCCAGTTGGGCGCTATGCTGCCCAACTTCCGGTACCTGGAAATCATGGCCACGGATGTGCCTTGGCGAAGTGAGATCTCGAACGAACGCCTGCAACTGACCGAGGAGGGTGACGTCCTCATTCCTGAAGGGGTGGGCCTGGGCATCGAACTGGACTTCGAGGCCATAGCGGAGCACCCGTACACACCGCACCCGATGCGGATCTTCAGTGATGCCGTCGCAGACATCCGGCCGCCGGACGCCTGCTCCTTCTTCAACCTTGAGCGGACGCCCGCGATCTAAGCCAAGAGGTGGCAGCCGCCTCTTGTCGGGGCCTAGCGTTTGACGGCTTCGAGCTTGAGCATCTTGGCGATGACGCCATCCAGTTCGGAGTCGTCGAAGATCTTCTTCCAGTCGTCCTTGATGATGGTGTCCTTGCCGTACTGGATGGCAATTTCGCAGGCCTCGGAGAACGGGTTGGAGCCGCGCAGGGCGTTGGTCAGGGCGATCTGGACGTGGCCGAACAGCATGGCCTTGGCGGCTTCTTCGGGGACGCCGGCGGTGTGCACGGTCTCGTGCAGTGCCTCGTTGAGCAGGGTGCCGATCATGCAGGCCACGGTCTCCACGAGCGTAGGCTCGAGGATGGCGAGCTGCTTGACGGTGACCCAGTGCACGTCGATGACGGGTGCGTAGATGGTGCGGATGACCGCCTCTGCCGAGTCGCGGGTCGCTGCCGGTGCATCCTCGTCGATCGCGGCAACGACGTTCTGCGGGGCGCCCTCGCCGCCGAAGGTGTCGGCCCACTCTTCTTTGGTGGTGCGCTCCAGGAACACGGACGGGTGGCAAGGGTGCGCAACTGCCTGGACCACGTCGTCGCGCTTGGCCAGCAGCCCGGCGTACGCGGCGGCTGGATCCAGGGTGAGCAGGATGGCGCCGGCCTTCATCTGCGGGACGACGCCTTCCGACACGACGCCCAGGACGGTGTCCGGCACGGCGAGGATCACGACGTCGGCGCCCTTGACGGCGTCGTCCGTGGCGGTGATCTGGCGGCCTTCGGCCTGGATCCGCTCCTGGCCCGCGGGGGAGTTTTCGCTGTAGAAGACGGTGTGGGCGGACTTCTGCAGGTTGCGGGAAACCCGCATCCCCATCTTGCCTCCGGCTCCGATGACGGCGACGGTCAAAGTTTCTGCTGACATTTCACTTGCTCCTTAGGAATTCGATGCTGTGCCGGGTCCACTGGTTTTCGAGCCGGATGGTGTCCGCCTCGGTGTCCTGCCAGGGCAGCCAGTGTTCGACGATTTGGTTGATGTTTCTTTCGTGCGGCCGGATTTTCCCGGCCATGTACGCGTAGTCGAGCAGGCCTTCGCCCAGGGGTGCGCCGGAGTAGGTGAAGCCCACCCATCCGTCCTTGCGGCTGAAGGCAAAGTCCTTGATGTGCATGTTCAGGACGTAGGGCGCGACGGCGTCAATCACCTCCCGCGGCATCTCCAGCGCCGCGACCGTGTTGGCCGGGTCGCTGCAGATCCCCAGGTACGGGCTGTCCACCCCCCGGATCACGTCCAGGACGCGGCCGGTGGGGACCTGTTCGTAGGTTTCGACGGCGATCTTCACCCCGGCGTCCTTGAATTCCGGCAGCACGTCCTTGAAGATGGCCACCGCTTCCTCAGTGGTGGGGAGGTGCCCGGGGGAGTTGAACATGGTGCGCAGCAGCGGCGAGCCGAGGATCCCGGCGATGTGCAGGAACCGGCGCAGGTGTTCCGGGCGGATCCCCTTGGTGCCCAGTTCCAGGTTGATGCCCAGCTGGTCCGCGGTGTCCCGCACGGCCTGGAGGTCCGCGTCACTCATGGCTTCCAGCGGCGCGTAGTCGCAGACCTGGAACAGGTCCACACCGAGTTCTGCCGTCCGTTCCAGGGCATCGTGGATGCTCAGCGGCGAGGAGACCTTGTCCGAGAGCTGCCAGAAGAACGCATAGCTGCTGAGGCCGATTCGCGAGGTCAAGCCGCCACCTCCGCTGTTTCCAGCCGCGCCGCGGCCTCGTCCAGGATGGTTTTGAGCGCCTTCGGGTCGTGCGCGAAGCGGCCCAGGAAGAGGCCGGCGACGGCGGGATCGAGTTGGCCGATCAGGCCCGGGCCGGCGCTGCCACCATAAATCACGCGGCTGTCTTCCTGCCCCGGCAGGCTGCGCAGGTGCTCGTCCAGGCCCGTGATGACCGCGCTGATATGCCCGGGCGTTGCCGGTTCCGGAGCGCCGATGGCCCACTGCGGCTCGTACGCCACGATGGTCCTGGCGGCCGGTGTCAGCGATGACGCGCGCTTGAGGATGCCATCGATTTCCGCCGTGCACTGGGCAACGGCTTCCTCCACGGATCCGCGGTTCAGGTCCCCGACGCAGAGGACGGGGGTCAGGCCGTTGCGGTAGGCCGCGGCGGTCTTCAGTCCGATCACGCGCTGGTCCTCGTCAAAGATCCGGCGGCGTTCAGCGTGGCCCACCTCGGCGTACCGGCCGCCGAGTTCAGCTACTGTTTTGCCGCCGACTTCGCCGGTGAACGCGCCCTCGTCTTCCCAGAAGATGTCCTGCGCTCCGGTGGCAGCACCTGCCGGACCGAGGATCCGTGCCGCTTCCGGCAGTGCCGGGAGGATGGGCAGGACAAAGAGTTCGATGTCGCCGCTTAACACGGCGGGGTGGGTGAAGGCGATTGATGCGACGTCGCGGCAGTAGTCCACTGACCGCGCGTAGCCGAAGTACATCTTCAGGCTGACGCCGATGATGGCCTTGGGTCCGGTGCGGGGCTTAGCAGGAAGTGACACCTTCGTAGTCCTTAATCAGGGAAACTTTCTCTGCCGAGGCGGAGGTTTCGTCGAAGGTGTAGGTGAGCCATTCCCTGGCGAGGCGCCGGGCGAGTTCCAGTCCGACGACGCGCTGGCCGAAGGTCAGGACCTGGGCGTTGTTGCTCAGGATGGCGCGTTCAACGGAGAAGCTGTCGTGCGCGGTGACGGCGCGGACGCCGGGGACCTTGTTCGCTGCGATGGCGACGCCCAGGCCGGTGCCGCAGACGAGCAGGGCGCGGTCGGCCTTGCCGGCGGCGATGAGTTCCGCCGCGGCGATGGCCACGGAGGGGTACGGGGTGTGGCTGGTGGCGTCCACCCCCACGTCGGTCACGGATTTGACCAGTTCGGAGGCTTCCAGGTCTGCCTTGAGGGCTTCCTTGTAGTCGAAACCGGCGTCGTCGGCCCCGATGACCAGGCGCAGTTTGGCGCTCATGCGTTCTCCTTGATGGTGGTGTTCTGGCTGAGGGTGTTGTGGATGGCCCGGACGATGAGGGCCATTGAGACGGCGCCCGCGTCCGGGGTGCCGAGGCTCTTCTCGGCGTGCGGACGTGCCCGGCCCATCAGGGGGAGCAGGTTTGCCGTGTCCTCGGCCGCCCGCTGCGCGGCGGTGGCGGCGGCGTCCCAGGCGCTGGCCAGGGACTTTCCGCTGTTGACTCGGGCCGTGAGGGTATCGCGGAAAGGAACCAGTACGTCCACCAGGGTCTTGTCGCCCACCTTGGCCTTGCCGAACTCCATGATCGCTGCGGCGGCGCCGCCCACCCCGGTGGCGACAGCACCGGCGTCGGGCGCTTTGTCATCGCCCACGGCATCGCCCACCGCACGAAGGGCCATGCCCCACAGGGCACCGGACGTGCCGCCGGCCTTGTCCGCCCACGCGTCGGCCGCGAAGTACAAGGTGGTGGCGGCCCCGGCCCCGCGGGCGACGGCGTCTGCCGCGGCCTGGACGGCGGCGCGCACGCCGCGCTCCATGCCGATGCCGTGGTCGCCGTCCCCGGCGATTGCGTCGATGCGGCCCAGTTCGGCCGCGTTGGCGTCCACCGCGTCCTTGGCCGCGCCGAGCGCGGCGAGGACCCGGACGGCCCCGGCGCGGGATTCCGCGGTGGCCTCGGGAATGGATAGTTCGACGTCGGCCGCCTCGCCCACCGGCGCCTCCAGTGCCTCGGCCGTCACGGCACCGCGGCGGAAAGCCGGGCCGTCGGCGGGGGCGTTCCAGAGATTCTCGAGTTCGTCGTCGAGCCAGAAAAGCGTCAGGGAGGTGCCGGCCATGTCGAAGCTGGTGACGAGCTCGCCCACCTGCGGATCCACGGCCTGCAGGCCTGCCTCGGCCAGGAGCTGGGCCACGCGGCGGTAGACCACGAAGAGCTCCTCGTACTTCACGCTGCCCAGGCCGTTCAGGATGGGAACCACCCGGGCACCGTGGGGAGTGATCCCGTCCGGCACCTCGGTGAGGAGCTTGGCCACGAGCAGGTCGGCGAGCTCATCCGCCGTCGGAATGGCTGTTTCGCCGATGCCGGGCTCACCGTGGATGCCCATGCCTACGGCCATCCGTCCCTCGGGGACGGAAAACAGCGGCTGTTCAGCTCCCGGGAGGGTGCACCCGGTGAAGGCGACCCCGAAGGAACGCGTGCGGTGGTTGGCGCGTTCAGCGATGTCCACCACCGCATCCATGCCGTAGCCTGCCTCAGCGGCAGCCGCTGCCACCTTGAACACGGTGAGGTCCCCGGCGATGCCGCGGCGCTTGGTGTGCTCCTCGATCGGGGCGGAGGAGACGTCGTCCGTGACTGCGATGCTGCGGCAATCAATGCCTTCCCGGCGCAGCTTTTCCTGCGCCTGGGTGAAGTGCAGGACGTCCCCGGCATAGTTGCCGTATCCCAGCAGTACGCCGGCGCCGTTGTTGGCTGCCCTGGCCACGTTGTAGACCTGCTGCGCCGACGGTGACGCGAACAGGTTGCCCATCGCGGCGCCGTGTGCCAGGCCCTGGCCTACCAGTCCTGCGAATGCGGGATAGTGTCCGGAACCACCGCCGATTACCAGGGCCACCGTGTCCGGGGTGCTTTTGGTGTTGCGGACAACACCGCCGGAGACGCGCCGGACCCACCGGCCGTGGGAGGCGACGAATCCTTCGATCATTTCGTCAGCGAAGGCTGAAGGTTCGTTGAACAGGCGGGTCATGGGAAAGCTCCTGGGCCTAGCTGGGAAGGTCAGTGGGAATCGCGATACTTGGTGCGGGGGCGTCCCCGGGCAAGGGGGACGCCCCCGGGTTCAGGTGGCTCTGAGGCCGTCAGGGTTCGGCGTGCTGTCCGGCAGCCGCAGGGTTGAGGGCCTCGGGGCGAACGCTGTCCGTGACGCGGCCGGAGCGGCTGAGGACCAGCATCAGCACAGCTGAGAGGAGCATGAACGCGCCCACCACGAACATCGGCACGGTGTAATCGCCGGTCCAGTCCTTGAGCCAACCGGTGATGTAGCCGGCGCTGAAGCCTGCCAGGTTGCCCACGGTGTTGATCAAGGCGATGCCGGCTGCGGCGGCCGCACCGGTCAGGAACTGCGTGGGGACAGTCCAGAAGTTGGGGAGGGCCGCGAAGATGGCCATTGCCGTGATGGTGATGACGGCGATGGTGGCTGCCGGTGATCCTGCGAACAGTGCCAGCGGGATGCTTAGGCCACCCACCAGGGCGGGCACCGCGATGTGCCATGTCTTGACGCCGCGCTTGGTGGCGTCCTTGGACCAGAAGTACAGGGCAATGGCTGCCGGCAGGTACGGGATGGCGGTGATCAGGCCCTTCTGGAAGACGTCGAACTTGGTGCCATAGATGCCTTCGAAGCCGGAAATGATGGTGGGCAGGAAGAATCCGAGGGCGTAGAGGCCGTAGATGAAGCCGAAGTAGATCAGGGAGAGCATCCAGACGCGGCCGTTGCCGAACACGGTGCGGACGCTGACGTGCTTGTTGCCGGCGGTGGTTTCCTTCTTTTCCTTTTTCAAGGCGCCCGTCAGCCAGGTCTTTTCCTCGGCGGAGAGCCACTTGGCCTTGGCGGGGGAGTCTGCCAGGTAGAACCAGGAAATGATGCCGATCAGGATGGCGGGGATGGCGACGCCGAGGAACATCACGCGCCAGCCGTCGAGGCCGAAGAGGCCGTGCTGCTGGATCAGGAGCCCTGCCAGCGGGGCGCCGATGACGGTGGTCAGCGGCTGGGCCAGGTAGAACAGGGCCAGGATCTTGCTTCGGTGTCGTGCGGGAACCCAGAGGCTCAGGAAGAGGATGGCGCCGGGGAAGAAGCCTGCCTCGGCAACGCCGAGGATGAAGCGCAGGATGTAGAGCTGTTCGACGTTGGCCACCCAGGTGAACAGCAGCGAGACGATGCCCCAGCTGACCATGATGCGGGCCAGCCAGCGGCGGGCACCGAATTTGTGGAGCGCCAGGTTGGAGGGGATCTCGAGCAGGATGTAGCCGATGAAGAAGACGCCTGAGGCAAAGCCGAACTGTGCGGCATTCAGCGCCAGGTCCGTGTTCATGCCGTTGGGGCCGGCGAATGAGATGGCGGTGCGGTCGAGGTAGTTGATGAAGAACATCATCGCGACGAACGGGACAAGCCGGATCGCCACTTTCCTGATTGCGGATTTTTCGACCACCGATTGTGTGGTGTCCACATTGACTCCTAGATGTTGGTGCCCAGGCCGCGTCCGTCACTGGAGGCGTGGGGTTGTCTCATATGCGCGTGGCCTTTGGGGCGCCGCGGGGGGGTGAAGCTGTGAGTTCCACCATAAGACTGAAAGAATAATTGGTCAACCGGTTGACTAGTTTATTTCGGATTGCCGGACTGGATGCGGCCCGTGGGCCGCTGCCGGGCGTGGTCAACCAGTTGTTACGCTTGGGTGGTGTCCGTAGAATCCGCCGCCTCGACGGCCAAGATCAGTGCTGCCCTCGGTTCCTTGGGGCAGGGCTCCGTGGTGTCTGAGGTGGCTGAGCGCCTGCTGGCGTTCTTTACGAGTGGCGACATCGCCCCTGGGACCAGGCTCCCTGCCGAGCGGACGCTGGCCGCCTCCCTTGGCGTGGGCCGTTCTGCGGTGCGGGAGGCCCTCGCTGCGCTCGAAATCCTGGGCGTCGTGGTGGTCCGGCCCGGGTCGGGAACCTACCTTCGCGACGGCGTCTCCGAGCTCTTGCCGCGCACCCTGAGCTGGGGCCTCATGCTGGGCGCCCCCCGCACGCGCGAACTCGTGGAACTGCGCAGCGGGCTGGAAGTCCAGGCTGCCCAGCTGGCCGCGGAGCGCATCACGGAAGAGGCGCTGGCCCGGATGCGCGTCAACCTGGAGACCATGGCCGGAACCCTGGACGACCTCGGCGCCTTCGTCGAGGCGGACGCAGCCTTCCACCGCGAGATCGCCGAGGCGTCAGGAAACCAGGTCCTCCAGGAACTCCTGCAAAGTATCCGCTCACTCCTGCGGATCTGGGTGGACCGCGCCCTCACGGACGAAGGACATGCCGCGGCCGCCCTTAAGGAGCACGCCATGATCCATGAGGCCCTGGCTGCCCGCGACGCAGATGCCGTGACCGCGACCATGCGCTCGCACATGCAGACCGCGTCACGGCGCCTGCTGGCAGGATATGACGCCTCCCAGTAGGGGTGGGCCTAGGCTGATGCCGACTTCTTCAGTTCCTGCAGGATTTCCAGCTGGATGCGGTTGATGGAGATGAGGAGTTCGATCTCCTTCTTTGCCTCGGTGTTCGTGTCGTAGTCGTGTTGGGCCATAGCCGCGGCAATGGCGTCCTGCCGTTTGGCGGCGATGAGCAGGATTGCACCCTGAAGTCCGGCCAGCATTGAGAGCAGGAGGTTCAGGAGGATATAGGGGTACGGGTCCCAGGCGTTCGCCGCCAGTGCCCAGGTATTGATGGCGGCCCAGATGAGCATGAAGCCGATGAAGCTGGCAACGAAGGGCCAGCTTCCCATTCCGTTGCGCATGATGTCCGCGGCGCGCTGACCCTTGCTCAGGGAGGCTTTATGTTTCTCGTGCCAGGTTTTCTGTTGGTGGCTCATGGCTCAGGGTAACCGTGTCCGGCCGATTGAAGGTGCGAATGGTCCCCTCCCGTCCGCAGCGGTCCCACCGATCCGCGCCGCACCAGGGTGGCTGTGAACTGGGCCGGGGCGGCGGGGGGCAATCCCTCCATCTGGCGGATGAGCGCCTTGGCCGCTGCCACGCCCATGTTGTAGACGGGCTGGGCAATGACGGTCAGGGGCGGCGTGGTGAGCCTGGTCCACGCGAAGTCGTCATACATGAGGAACGAAACGTCTGCGGGAATGGACAGGCCCAGTTCCTGGATCGCCTCAACGACGCTGAGGGCGATCAGGCCGTCCGATGCGACCATGGCTGTGGCACGGTCGGGGTCCCGCAGCACTTCGCGGGTGATACTGCGGATGGAGTCTTCGTCGCCCGCATTCAACCTGACCAGGTCTTCCGGAAAAGGCAGCCCGGATTCCAGGAAGGCCTGCCGCATGCCCGCAAGGCGGTCGGCGATCTGCGATGACTCAAGGGCCATCCCGGGGGTGTAGGGCGCGTCAGTCCTCAATGTGGAGACGAAGGCGATGCGGCGGTGCCCGGCCTCGAGCAAATGCTGCGTGGCCTCAAGGGAGATCCGTGCCATGTCCACCGCCATGGTCTCCACCTGCAGGTCACCGGCGGTACGGTCGATAAAAACCAGGGGGCGGCCGGACCTGTGGACTTCCTGCAGATGCCCGGTATCCACGGAGGACGCCGGCGCCACAATCAGCCCGTCCACGCGCTTGTCCAGCAAAACCCGGACCGCGTCCACCTCGGCCGCGCGGTCCTCGTCCGTGTTGACCAGGATGACGTTATAGCCGGCCTTCTTGGCAGTGTCTGTGATGCCCCGGGTGGCAAGGCCGAAGTGCGGGTTTTCGATGTCACCCACCACCACGCCGATGGTGTGGGATTTCCCCGTGTTCATACTGCGGGCGAGCTCGTTGGGGCGGTAGGACAAGGCTTCCGCCGCGGCGAGGACGCGCTCGCGCACATCATCGCTGACCGCACCGTAGTTCCCCAGTGCCCGCGCCGCCTGGGCCTTGGATACCTGCGCGGCCTTTGCGACGTCGGCAACGGTTACGTCCCGCCGCCGTGCTCCTTCACCGTTCATCGTTACCTTTCGACGGGGTGTTGACGCCCCATGTGACTTCGGCTACATTTCTATTCATCGATGTGAGTCCGGTCTCAATCCTAGGGTGTGAGACCGGACTCAACAAGAGCATCGAAGACTTTCTTCGGCGGCCCTGACAGCACCGCCTTCCCACCAACGATTGGACAACGCTGTGAAGAAAATGAAATTCGGCCCGGCCGGCATTGCCGCGGCAGCACTCGCGGGGGTCCTGGCCCTTTCCGGCTGCGGCACCACCTCGGCCGCCTCCAGCACGGAGAACAATCCGTACGGCCTGATCCAGCCCGGTACCATCCGGGTAGCCAGCCTGGGCGACTCCAAGCCGTACACCTTCGCGGACGCCTCCGGTAACTTCACCGGTTTCGACGTGGAACTCTTCAAGGACGTGGCCCACCGGGCCGGTGTGGACAACGTGGTCTTCACCGGACAGGACTTTTCCGGTCTCCTGGCCGCGGTGGCCAACGGACAGTTCGACGCCGGCGTTGCCGCCATCGGCATCACGGACAAGCGCAAGGAAACCGTCGACTTTTCGGATGGCTACCTCGCCGGCTACCTGACCGTGATCACCACCAAGACCTCCGGAATCACGGGCGTCGACGGCTTGGCCGGCCAAGCGGCTCGGCGTGGTCCAGGGAACCCTCCAGGAAGCGTATGCCGTGAAGAACTTCACCTCGGCCAGCCTGGTCCGCTTCCCGGACAACAACACGGCCATCGCAGCGGTGAACAGCGGGGCGGTGGACGCCCACTTCCTCGACTACGAGGCCGCCAAGGCTTACGAGGCACAGCACGGGCTGGTCAGCGCTGCAGACATTCCGTCCTTCGATGCCCCTGCCGGCTTCGCGGTGGCCAAGGGCAAGACGGCGTTCAAGGAAGCCCTGAACAAGGGCCTGGCCGCAGCCATGGAGGACGGCACCTGGAAGAAGCTCTACCAGAAGTGGTTCCCGGGCTCCCCGATGCCTGAGCAGTACCTGCCCAAGGCCGAGCAGACCGCCTCGCCGGCGCCGAGCAAGTAGCACAGGCAATCAGCCGGCCGGCAAACACCTCTTTTGGCCGCCTGACCGGACGGGCCGCAGCAAGCGGCCCGTCCGGCACCTCCACCCAACCTACGTCTGAGAGCAACCATGGACTGGCTCAACACCATCATCCGAACCTTCTTCGACTTCGGCGCAATGGCCGAGGTCCTGCCCCAACTCCTGGCGGTCGGCCTGCTCAACACGCTGATCATCTCCATCGCCGCCACCGTCCTGGGCACGGTCCTGGGCATGGTGGTGGCCGTCATGGGCATCTCTCCGTCCCCATGGCTGCGGGTACCGGCCCGGATCTACACGGACCTTTTCCGCGGCCTGCCCGCCATCCTCACCATCCTGCTGATCGGCCAGGGTTTTGCCCGCCTTAGCCAATCGGTTTTCGGCCCGTCGCCCTACCCGCTGGGCATCATCGCCCTGAGCCTGATCGCCAGCGCCTACATCGGCGAGATTTTCCGCGCCGGGATCCTGAGCGTGGACAAAGGCCAGGGTGAAGCCTGCCGGGCCCTGGGCATGAGCTACGCCAAGTCCATGGCCCTGGTGGTGGTGCCCCAAGGCGTCCGCCGGGTGCTTCCGGCCCTGGTGAACCAGTTCATCGCCATCGTGAAGGACTCCTCCCTCGTGTACTTCCTGGGGCTGCTCGTGTCCGAACGCGAACTCTTCCGCGTGGGCCAGGATGCCGCCGTCCTGTCCGGCAACCTCTCGCCGCTGGTGGCAGCCGGCCTCTTCTACCTGGTGATCACCGTTCCGCTGACCCACCTGGTGAACCACTTCGACAACAAGTTCCGCACCGGCCGCCGCCGTGCGGCACCGCCCACCAGCGGGCTGAAGGAAGTCAAGGAACTCGACGCGGCCTCGCCGCTCACCACCGGGAGCAACACATGAACCTGCCCACCCCCACCACTAGCAACACTGCCCGCAGGGACAAGCACACCAGCCCTGATACCCAGGCCTTCCATGGCTCCAGCCTGGAACTGCGCAACCTGACCATGGCCTACGGTGACATCGAAGTGCTGCGCAACGTCAGCCTCTCAGTCGCCCCGGGCACCACCACCTGCATCATCGGCCCCTCGGGCTCCGGAAAATCCACCCTGCTGCGCGGCGTCAACCGGCTGCATGAACCCAGGAGCGGTGATGTGCTCCTGGCTGGCGAAAGCACCCTCGGCGCCAACCCCGACACCCTCCGGACGCGCATCGGCATGGTGTTCCAGCACTTCAACCTCTTCCCGGACCACACCGCCGAAGAGAACGTGGCCCTTGCCCTCTGGAGCGTCAAGGGGATGCCCAAGGCGCGAGCCATGGAAACTGCGCGCCGCCGCTTGGCCGAGGTGGGGCTGGCCGAACGCGCCGACCACCGCCCCAGGGACCTTTCCGGCGGCCAGCAGCAACGCGTCGCCATCGCCAGGGCCCTCGCCATGGAACCGGAAGTAATGCTCTTCGACGAGGCCACCAGCGCCCTGGACCCCGAACTGGTCAAAGGCGTCCTGAACCTGATGGCAGGCCTGGGCCGGCGCGGCATGACCATGCTCGTGGTCACCCACGAAATGGGCTTCGCCCGCAAGGTGGCGGACCAGGTGGTCTTCATGGACGAAGGCGAAGTTGTCGAAGCCGGGACGCCCGCGCAACTCTTCGACAACCCCCGCAGCGAACGCCTCCAGCGCTTCCTCTCGGAGGTGCTCTGATGGCTGTGGCTGCAGCGGCACCCATCCGGACCGCCGTCGTCGGCTTTGGCATCTCCGGCAACGTGTTCCATGCGCCGCTGATCGCCGCCAATCCGGACTTCTCCCTCCACGTAATAGTCACATCCCGGCCCGAGCGGGCCGCAGACGCCTCACGCCTCTACCCGCAGGCACGCATCATCCGGACGCCGGAGGAACTGTTCGCCTGCGCTGCGGACCTGGACCTGGTTGTCCTGGGCACCCCACCGCACACCCACTTCGACTTGGCCGCAACAGCCATCGCGCACGGCCTGCACGTGGTGGTGGACAAGCCCTTTGTCCCCACGTCGGCTTTGGGTGAGGAGCTGATCAGCAGGGCGGCCGACGGCGGGGTGCGGCTGACGGTGTTCCAAAACCGCAGGTGGGATGCGGACTTCCTCACCCTGAAGAAGGTGCTGGCGTCCGGAGCTCTCGGCGAGGTCACCACGTTCGAATCGCGGTTTGAATGGTGGCGGCCGGAGGGTTTTGGAAACTGGCGGGACACCGTGTCCCTTTCCGAGGGCGGCGGCATCCTGCACGACCTCGGCGCGCACCTGATCGACCAGGCGGTCCAGCTCTTCGGCCCGGTGGAGCGCACCTACGGCGAAACCGCCAACCGTGGACCACACCAGGACGCAGCCGATACCGAAGCCTTTGTGTCCATGCTGCACACCTCGGGTGTCCGCTCCCGGCTCTGGATGAACGGCATGGCAGCGCAGGCCGGACCACGCTTCCACGTCCTGGGTTCCCGGTCCGCCTACACCAAATGGGGCCTCGACGGCCAGGAACCTGCCCTCGCAGCCGGCCTGCCGCCGTCGGACCCCGGCTACGGTGTGGAACCCCAGGGAAGTTGGGGGCTCCTTGGGGTGGATGGGAGCGCTGGAGCCGTTCCCGCAGAGCGCGGCGCCTACCCGCAGTTCTACGTGCAGCTGGCCGGCGCCCTGCGCGGACAGGGGCCCCTGCCGGTGGATCCGGCCGGACCGCTGAACGTGCTGAAAATCATCGAGGGCATCCACGCCATGGCCTGACCCGGCCGCACCCTTCCTTTTCCGGGCGCCGCCGCGTCCTTCAACATCATGAATCAGAAAGGGACACCAATGTCCTCTGCAACATCCACCAAAAGAGTCGCCATCATCGGCGGCGGCATCCTGGGCGTCTCCACCGCAGTGCACCTTCTTCGCGACGGTGCCTCCGTCATCCTGCTGACCGAACGCGGCCTGGCCAGCGAAGCCAGCGGCCGGTCGCTGTCCTGGCTTAACTCCGCCGGTGAACGGTCCACCCCGTACCACCAGTTGCGCGTGACCGGCGTGGACCGCTACCGCACCCTCTTTGCCGCTGATCCGGCACGGGAATGGCTGCAGTTCGGTGGCGGCCTGATGTGGAACGCCCAAGGGCAGCGGGAAACCACCGAGGGCCGGCACGCCTATGAAAAGTCCATCGGCTACGACTCGAAGCTCATTGCCCCGGAAGACATCGCTGCCGTCACCGCCGGGATTGACGCCGGCGCTGTACCGGAGAACGCAATCTTCAACCCGGGCGAGGGCTGGGTCAGCCTCCCGGACCTGATCGACTTCCTCATGGAAGAATTCCACGCCCGCGGCGGTGAACTGGTCCTCAACGCCGGCAAGGCCTCCGTCATGGTGGAGGGCGGCCGCGCCACGGGCGTGGAGACCTCCGCAGGGGGAACATACGCCGCCGACGCGGTCCTGGTGGCCTGCGGTGCAGCGACGCCTGCCGTCGTCGAACCCCTGGGGGTGCACATCCCCAATGGGTCCCCGGTGTCCATGCTGGTGGTGACCAAGCAGGTGCAGCACGACGTTGCCGCAGTAATGAACACGCCGCGCGCAGCCCTCCGGCCCAATCCGGGCGGCACGTTCGCCCTGGACCACGACTGGTACGAAGAGCGCATCACCGAGCATGCGGACGGCTCGTTCAGCATCCCGGACGAGGTGGTGCAGGAACTCGCCGACGAGGCCTCGAAGCTGATTGAAGGAAACCCGGAACTCAAGCCCGCCTCCTGGAAGATGGGCTACAAGCCCATTCCCGGCGACGGCGAACCCGTCCTGGGCGAGTTGGGCCAGGTTCCCGGATGCTTCGTGGCGTTCACCCACTCCGGCGCGACTCTGGGACTCATCGCCGGCGAGCTTCTGGCCGGCGAGATCCTGACCGGCAAAAAGCACCCTATGCTTGCAACTTTCCGGCCCGGGCGCTTCTCCTGAACCGCATGGTGAACAGGCGGGGCCACGCAGGTCCCGCCTGTTCATCAGAACGGGGCGGGGATGGTCAGGCGCCCAGGTGCCCCGTGAGGCGGCGGTGGAAGCCGGTGCTGCGCTCGTCCAGGCCTTCGATTGCCACCGTGGCGCCATGGTCCGCGTACTTCGTCTCGATCGAGTCCAGGGCGGCCACCGTTGAGGCATCCCAGATCTGGGCCCGGCTGAGGTCGATGGTCACGGCGGCGGGGTCGTCGGCGTAGGCGAAGTGCTCCACGAGGTCATTGCTGCTGCCGAAGAAGAGCGGCCCCACCACCTCGTAGCGGACGCTCCCGTTGTCGTCGGCCAAGGTCCGCTCAACACTGATGACGTGGGCCACGCGGCGCGCGAACAGCACCATCGCGAGGACCACGCCGACCAGCACGCCGTATGCGAGGTTGCCCGTGAGGACCACGACGGCGACGGTGACGGCCATGACGAGCGTCTCCGGTACCGGCATTCTCTTCAGGGTGGACGGTTTGACGCTGTGCCAGTCCACGGTGGTGACGGCGACCACCATCATCACGGCCGCCAGGGCCACCATGGGGATCTGTCCCATGATCGAGCTGAGCCCCGTCACCAGGGCCAGGAGGAAGAGCCCGGCCACGAACGTCGAGATGCGGGTGCGGGCCTGGCCGGTCTTTACATTGAGGACGGTCTGGCCGATCATGGCGCAGCCGGCGATGCCGCCGTAGAGGCCGGCGAAGATGTTCGAGACGCCCAGGGCCCAGGATTCGCGGCCCTTGTGCGAGGGGGTGTCGGTGATGTCGTCGACGAGCTTGGCCGTCAGCAGCGTTTCCATAAGGCCGACGAACGCCACGCTCAGTGCGGTGGGCAGCACCAGTTGGAAAGTCTCCAGGTTCAGCGGAAACAGGAACGGTGTGATCCCGGGCATCTTGCCGGTGAGCGGGCCCTCGTCAGAGACATTCGGAACGGCGAGGCCGGCGATGATGGCGATGGCCGTGACGACGACGATCGCCACCAGCGGCGACGGGACCGCCTTGGTGAAGCGCGGCAGGATGAAGATGACCGCCAATGTCAGGGCGAACAGGGCGTAGGCGAGCCATGGGACGTTGAGGACGTGGGGCACCTGCGCCATGAAGATCAGCACGCCCAGGGCGTTCACGAACCCGATCATCACCGAACGCGGGATGAACCGCATCAGCCGGGCCAGGCCGGCAAAGCCAAAGACGATCTGGATCACACCGGCGAGGAGTACCGCGGGCAGGACATACTCGACGCCGTGCTCGTGGACGAGCGGTGCGATCACCAGGGCGACGGAGCCCGCCGCCGCCGTCACCACGCCCGGCCGGCCGCCAAGGACCGACATGGTCAGTGCCAGCACAATGGAGGCCACAAGGCTGACCATCGGATCGACGCCCGCGACGATCGAAAACGAAATGACTTCCGGGACCAGGGCAAGGGTGGTGACCATGCCGGCAAGGACCTCGCGGGAAAGCTGCCGCGGGGAGCGAAGCGCGGTCAGGACCGTGACCGGTTGCCGAAGAAGGCGGGGGTTGTCGGCGACGGACAAGGGGCGGCTCCAAGGACGTGGGCCCTCAAGGAAGGGCGGGTGGGCAACGTTTCTGCGCGCCACGGTGCGCACGGGTCCAGCCCGGTCATGGAAGACAGCTGGGGTGGAGGAGAATAGGCCGAACTCGGCTGCGGTTCCAAGGCTACCCTAGCTCCGTTGCCGGACTATGGCTTCGGGCCCGGCAGGACGCCCCCGGGCAGCAGTAAGCATGGCTGATAAAATGGCCGGGTTGCAGGGCGGCTTTGGAGCTGGTGCTACCAGGGCCGTAACAAGGTAGGGGACCACACACATCATGACGGCAGGCGGGTCACACCTCAGGACTTCGGACAGCCGGCCGGGCGAACCGGCCGACGCCTCCGCGCCTGCCAAGGGCCGCGCCTACCTGGCAACCATCGAAGGTTTTATTGGCGCCCTCATGATGTTCGTCGGCTCCACCGGCACCGGCTGGATCGCCAACGGCTCGCCGATGATCCGCCAGCCCGTGGTGATCGCGCTCCGCACCGAGGGCTGGGGCGTAGCAGTATCCACGGTGCTGTTGACCGCCGGGGCCATGCTGCTGATGCGCTCCTGGCTGCGGCTGGGCCAGCGGCTGGGGGACTGGGGCCAATCGTCGCTGCGGTCCGTGGTGGCAGCCATCTCCGCCTGGTCCCTGCCCCTGCTTTTCTGTGTTCCAGTCTTCTCCCGCGACGTCTACGCCTACACGGGCCAGGGCCGGCTGGTGATGGAAGGCCAGAACCCCTACGAGGTGGGCATCTCCACCCTCAACAACTGGTTTGCCCTTGGAGCCGACCCCGCCTGGGCGGAAAACCGCACACCCTACGGCCCCTACTTCCTATGGCTGGCGCGCGGGGTGGTGGGACTGACCGGCGCGCAGCCGGACGCATCGGTCCTGCTCTTCCGGTTGCTGGCCGGCGTCGGCGTGCTGCTCTGCGTCATCTACGTGCCCAAGCTCGCCGAGCTGCACGGCATCAACGGGGCGCGCGCACTCTGGGTTTCCGTGGCCAACCCGTTGTTCCTGATCAGTTTCATCGCCAGCGCCCACAACGACGCCCTGATGGTGGGGCTCGCCGTCGCCGGGGTGTACCTGGCCGCAACCCGCCGGTACCTCCTGGGCATCCTCCTGGTGACCGCCTCCATCGGCATCAAGCCCATCACGGTGCTGCTGCTGCCGTTCATCGGCCTGATGTGGGCCGGCCCGGGCGCCACCTGGCCGCGCAAGTTCCTCACGTGGGCTGCGACGGCGGCCATCAGCTTTGGCGTCCTGGCGCTCAGCGGCATCCCGTTCAACCTGGGCATCGGCTGGACCTGGGCCATCATGGACCCTACCCCGGGCTACACGGGCTATTCGCCGTCAGGGTTCCTGGGCCAGCAGGTGGAGATGCTTGCCAACGCGCTGGGCCTGCCGGGCGGGACGCTGGCCACCTTCCTGCGGACCGGCATGAAGTGGGCCGCCATCGGGCTGGTGCTGCTGCTGATGTTCCGCGGCGACTACTCGCGGGCGGTGCGCCGGATGGCCCTGGCGTTCACCGCCGTCGTCATGCTCTCACCCATCATCCAGCCCTGGTACATCCTGTGGTTCCTGCCGTTCCTGGCCGTCACCGGCATCCGGGACGACTGGCAGATCCGGTCGCTCTATGTGGGCGTGACGTTCTTCGTGGTGTTCGGCGCCCAGGACCAGCTCTCGGTCTGGTCCTTCGTGGAGCTGCCCATCGACGCCTCATCCATGGCGTTCTTCACCGCCCTGGCCTTCACGTTCTACCTGCTGGTCCTGGATGTCCACACCCGGAAACTGCTGATCGAAGGGAAACCGCTGGATGTGGCGCGGCGCGCCTGGAAGTGGGCGGTGGACCGCCGGGCTGCGCGCCGGGCCGAGGCCCGTGCCGCCGTCGACCGCTCCGAAGCCCCCTAGGCTCCTGCCGGTACCTGCGCGGTGGTCTTCCGGCCGAGCTCCGCGGTGCGCTTCACCGACCACCACAGCAGCACCACGAAGAGCACGTTGCGGGTGGTGAGGATGGCCGCCATGACCGGGTGGGCGTGGATGAGCGGCGTGTAGAACAGCGGGTAGATCACGAACGTGGTCATGGCGATGCCCATCAGCAACGCTGCCGGGACCTTCCAGCGCTCCCAGTCGTGCGTCAGGCCCGCGATGATCACCGGTGCCAGCCAGATGATGAACTGCGGGGAGCCCACCTTGTTGAAGACGATGAACGCGGTGACCATCATCAGGGCGCCTTCAAGGAACAGCTCCTCCCGCTCGGCGCCGCGCCGCAGGGCACGCACCAGCAGGATGGCAGCGCCAAGGGCGGCGAGGATGAGCAGCGGCTGCATGAGGAACGCGGCCACGTCGGCCCCGGGGCCGTAGACCTCGGTGGAGTTGATGGCCGTGTTGTCCGCCATTTTGGAGCCCGCGATGTGGAAGACGCTCAGCCAGACCCAGGGGGTGGAGAACGTGGCCTCGAGCTGCATGCCGCGCTCGCCCTGGTTGGTGAGGAAGTCCATGATGTGCGGCAGGCCGCCGGTCAGCCAGGTCCCCAGGCAGACGACGGCGGTCACGGCGGCGCCGGTGAGCACCACCTGGACCCGCTTGTGGCTGGCGATCACGATGGGCACGAGCACGGCCGCAGGCCACACCTTGATCCAGGTGGCGATGCTGAGCAGGACGCCTGCCACGACGGGCCGCTCCGCCACGTAGAGCAGCGCGATCAGCACGATCGGGGCGGTGATGCCTTCCACCCGGGCGAAGCTGAGGTAGCCCATGAAGACCGTGAAGAACAGCCACCACCAGGCCGGAGCAACACCGGTCACAGTCCGTGGTCCGCGGGTGAGGTAGAGCAGGCCGACGGCGTTGAGCGCCGTGATGATCAGGAACCATGCCAGCAGGTAGAGGCCGGGGCCGGCGACGTTCGCGAGGAAAATGGGGATCTGCGCCAGGACCGGGTAGACCCAGGGGCTGATCTTGCCGGTCAGGTCCGCCGGGTTGTAGCCCTCCATGGCCCACTGCCGGTATTGCTCGGTGTCGCTGAACGTATTGCCGTTCAGGAAGAAGGATGCCATCCAGCCCAGGAAATACACGTGCACGACGGCGAAGCCCCACCAGACGCTGGAGGGGCGGGCGAACCAGTCCACCACCGTGGCCGGGAGGACTTTGCTGCGGACCGTCACCAGGCGGTCAAAGAACCTCGTGGAAATCTCAGGTCTCCTTGAGCGCGGGGGCGGGTGCTGCGGTCTTCTTGCCCAGCGAGTACAGGCGCCGGACGCTCCACAGGAACAGGACCACCAGCAGGACGTTGCGGATGGTCAGCACCAGCGCCATCCATGGGTTGTTGTGGCTGAGGGCGTCGTAGAAGAGCGGGTAGATGAAGTAGGTGGCCACGGCGATGGCGATCAGCATCGCTGCCGGGACGCGCCATTCGCGCCAGCTGTGTGCCAGGCCGACGGCGACGGCGGGTCCGAGCCACACCATGAATTGCGGGGATCCCACCTTGTTGAACACCACGAAGGCGGTGGCAAGGGTCAGGGCGCCGGCGAGGAGCAGTTCGGTGCGGTCAACGCCGCCGGCCACCTTGTGCTGCTTTCCGTTGTGGAGCGCCCAGAACGTCAGCCCGGCCACCAGCAGGGCGGCCAGGACCAGGAGCGGCTGCATCAGCACGGACATGACGGCGGTGCCGGGGCCGTCCACCTGCATGGAGTTGATGTCCGTGTTCATGTACATCCGGGAGCCTCCAATGTTCAGGACGGACAGCCAGAGCCAGGGGGTGGTGAAGGTGGCCTCGAGCTGCATGCCGCGGTCGCCCTGCTGCGTGAGGAAGTTCAGGAGCTTGGGGACGCTGCCCAGGGCTGCCGCCAGCGCCACGACGCCTGCCGTCGCGGCTATTCCTGCCAGCACCACCAGCAGGCGGTTCTTCACGACGGCAAAGAGGGCAAGCATGATGGCTGCCGGCCACACCTTGACCCAGGTGCCGACTGCCAGCAGGATCGAGGCGACGAACGGGCGCTGGACGCCATACGCCAGGGCCACCAGGACCAGCGGAGCGGTGAGGCCGTCAACGCGGGCGAATCCCAGCCAGCCCATCAGGAACGTGAATGCCAGCCACCACCAGCCGGCGGGGATGGCATTGGAGTTGCGGCCCCGCCCGGTGAGTTTCAGCAGCGCCCAGCCGTTGAGGAGTGTGGTCATGAGGACCCAGAGTAAGAAGAACGGGCCAGGTCCTGCCACCCCGGCGATGGCCATGGGAATCAAGGCCAGGATGGGGTAGACCCAGGGGCTGGGGCCGCCGGAGAGGTTCGCGTCGTTGAAGCCGGCCATGGCCCACTCGCGGTAGATGAAGGTGTCGCTGAAGGCCTCGCCGCGCAGGGACAGGGACGCGCCGAACACCAGGAAGACCAGGTGCACCACGATGAAGCCGCCCAGCAGCCCGCGCCCGCTGTTCAGCGCCGCCCGCACCCTGGCGGGAAGGATGACATCGCGGATCCGGGTGAGGTTGCCGAAGAGAGCGTCGGTGGAAATGGCGGATTCCTTGTCAGGTCGTTGCACAGTCAGCGGCGGCGCAAAATGGCTCGGGTCATGCCCCGAAGCGGGTCTCATGGGGATTGGAGGCCTTGAATTTCGGGTTCCAGTCCTGTTCAACTCTAATTCACGGCGCATCTCCGCCAATAATTGTCAGGACAATCCTTGAACTCCGCGCGCCTGACCTGCGGCATTTATCTAAAGTTGCTGGCTCTTATTTGCTCAGGCACCATGGTGCGAGGCACGTCAGTGCCCACCGCCTATGCAGCCAGGGGGAGCGCTGGGCGGCGTTTTGCCCACCCGGCCCCACGAAAGACATAAGGCACCACAACATGAACTTCCCCCTGACCCTGACCGTGTCCGACCGCCAGAGCATGGACAGCGAACTCGACGCCGCCGTCGCCGCCGCCAAGGCCCATGCACTCACTGGCGAGCGCCACGGCATCCTCGTCACCCGGCACGGCGTGGACAAATTCACCGTTTCCCTCAGCGAGACGGTTCCCTTCGGCCTCACCCGGGAACACCAGGCCTGGTAGCCACCTCTTTGGCGCCAAACCAGCGGCGCCGCTTCCCCTTGTAAGGGACGTGCTCCCGCGCTCTTTCGCGCCGCCGTCGTACCTGGCTGCCCATGCCCGCCTGCCTGGCGTGTCCGCCGTGCCCAGGTGGCAGAAATTCCTTGTCCCGGGTTTGGCCGCCGCCACGTGTGGGTACCTGCCGTTCGTCTGCACTGAAAACAGATCCGGATCAGGAGAACAGCGGCATGGATACCAAGGTGAGCGTGGCGGTTCTGGGGACCGGAATCATGGGAGCGGCCATGGCGCGCAATCTCCTCCGGGCCGATCACAAGGTGTCAGTGTGGAACCGGGATGCCAGCAAGACTGATCCGCTGGCCGCCGAAGGTGCCCTGCGGGCGCCCAGCCCTGCCGAAGCGGTGGAGGCCGCCGACGTTGTCCTCACCATGCTGTACGACGCCGACGCGGTTGAGCAGGTCATGCGGCAGGCGGCGCCCGGCATCCGGCCAGGCACGGCATGGATCCAGTCCACCACCGTGGGTGTGGAGGATGTTCCCAAAATCGCTGCCTTGGCCGCCGAGCTGGGCCTGGACCTGGTGGAGGCACCCGTCTCCGGCACCCGTGCGCCCGCCGAGGCGGGCCAGCTCCTGGTACTCGCCGCCGGCCCCGAGGGCGTGCGCGACCGCGTAGCGCCGGTCCTTGATGCCGTTGGCGCCCGCACCATCTGGACGGGCGAAGACCCCTCCCTGGGCTCGGCTGCCCGGCTCAAGCTGGTGGTCAACAGCTGGGTCATTGCCGCCTCCAATGCTGCGGGCGAGGTGGTGGCGCTTGCCCAGGCGCTGGGCGTCGATCCGGAGCAGTTCCTCAGCGTGCTCGACGGCGGCCCGCTGGACCTGCCCTACCTGCGGACCAAGATGGGCCTCATCCTGGACGATGGATTGGAGCCCGCGTCCTTCGCCGTCGACACCGCCCGCAAGGATGCCCACCTCATTATCGATGCCGCCGCACAAGAGGGGCTGAAACTTGACGGCGCGGAGGCAGCCGCCGCCAGGCTGGACCGGGTGGCCGGCCAAGGGCGCGACAAGCAGGACATGGCAGCCGCTTACCACGCGAGCCGGTAGCGAGGCTGAGCCGGTCCCGCGACCTTCTGGGATAGCGCTTGCCATTGACGTAACACGCATCACCTTCTATATTGGATGAATCGATTCAAGAGCTGCCGCTCCGACCCCGATCCGGCTGAAGCGGCGCAGCACACCAGCCCTGGACACTGCCGAAACCAGCGGCTCCGGTTCCTTGCCAAAGAAGACGAAGGACAAGCACATGAGCACCACCCCAACCCGCGTGCCCCTCACCAGCCAAGGGGCTGGAACCGGTGTGCGGGACCCCAGAAAAGCCGCGATGAGCGGCTGGATCGGAAGCGCCCTCGAGTACTACGACTTTGCGCTGTACTCACTGGCGGCAACCCTGGTCTTCCCCGCCATCTTCTTCCCGTCCGGGAACCCGACCGTAGCCCTCATCGCCTCCCTGGCCACCTACGCCGTCGGCTATGTCTCCCGGCCCATCGGTGCCGTGGTGCTTGGTGCGTACGGTGACCGGCACGGCCGCAAGAAGGTGCTCGTGTTCGCGATGCTGCTCATGGGTTTCGCGACCTTCGCTGTTGGACTCCTCCCCACGTACGGGCAGGTCGGTCTCCTTGCGCCGGCACTGCTGGTGGTCCTCCGGCTTATCCAGGGTTTCGCGGTGGCCGGTGAGCTGGGCGGTGCCAGCGCGATGATCGTGGAACATTCACCGGACGCGAGGCGTGGCTTCTTCGCCAGCTTCAGCCTCCAGGGCACCCAGGTGGGCTCGATCCTGGCCACGGCGGTGCTCCTCCCGCTCGCCGCGCTCCTCCCGGCGGACCAGTTCAGCTCCTGGGGCTGGCGCGTCCCGTTCCTGCTCAGCGCCGTCGTCATCCTTGCGGGCTACCTGATCCGCCGCCGCGTGACCGAACCCCCCGCCTATGCGCAGTCCGGAACGGCCCAGGCCAAGCAGCGCTTCCCGCTCGTCGAGCTCCTGCGCACACGCCCCGGCGTCCTGGTCCGCTGCGTCGCGATGACGTTCACCAACGTGATCGGCATGGCCACGCTGATCTTCGGCGTCTCCTACGCCACCCAGAAGGGCTACGGCAACGGCTTCTCCAGCAGTGAGTTCCTCTGGGTGACCCTGGTGGCCAACATCGCTGCCGTCATCACCATCCCGGTTTTCGGCGCATTGTCCGACCGGATCGGCCGGCGGATGCTCATGGCGGCCGGCGGGGTCATTGGCGGCGTGCTGGTGACCGGATACCTTTGGGCGATCCAGCAGGGAAGCCTGCCGCTGGTCTTCGTGTGCGTCGTGATCGTGCAGGGCATCTTCTTCCAGATGTGGAACGCCACGTTCGCCACGTTTTTCCAGGAGCAGTTCCCCATGCGGATCCGGGTGACCGGCTTTGCCGTCTCGCAGAACATCGGGCTGATGATCGCCTCATTCTTCCCGAGCATCTTCACCGCGATCGCTCCTCCCGGCTCCGCCAACGTGCCGCTCACCATCGGCCTGACCACGCTCGGGATCTGCCTCGTTTCCGCGGTGGCCACCCTGATGTCCTCGGACACGAAGGGCAAATCGCTCGAGGACCTTGAGGGGCAGCAGGCCAGCTGACGCCGCGCCCGCGTCACGCGGAGCAGGCTTTCGAGGAGTGCCCGACGGCGGTGTCCCGGTTTTCCGGGGCACCGCCGTCATGGGTGGGCCGAAAGCGTGCCGGGCGTGACGGCGTCGTACGCCTCGCTAGGGAAGCCGCGATGGCCGCAGGAGGCTCGCCTCCCCGGCCTGGCCCGGATCCAGCGGCACCGGACTGACCAGCACGGCAGGGCCCCGGTGCAGGAGCCCGCTGGTTAAGGCCCGACACCGGATGCCGCCGCGGCCCCGCATGGCCGGGTGCGCCCCAGGGGCGAGCATTTCGTTCATCCATGCGCAGGGCTGGGCATGCCGGCCGCCGTGGAACCCCACCACGCCCCCGCCCGACTCCAGCGCAAAATCCTGTCCCAGCAGCGGCGCCAACTGCGCCCCGCGGAGCACCACGTTGCGGCGGGTCAGCAGGGGATCGAACGGCTGCGTGCCCAGCTCGGCGGCGATGGCCTCAAGCGATTCGACGGCGAACAGGGTCACCGCGGCGTCCATGTGCGCGGCCTTGCCGAAGAACCGGTCGCCCACGATGCCCTTCCCGGCCACCACCTCCGCCTGCGCAGCATCATCGGTGGGAACATCGGCGGCACCGTCGCGGGCCCGCCCGAAGTAGGCGTGCGCGGGGGACACCAGCAAGTGCAGGATCTCGACGTCGTACCGGAAAGTCCCCATCAGTTCCCCCACCTCGCAAGTCCACGCCGCCTCCCTGCCCTCGCAAGCTCGGTCTTGGGCCCTCGCCGGAGCGGCTCCACGGCCAGGGAACCCTGCGGCCGTAGGCCCTGGTTTAACCAGCGTATGCCGTTCACCAATATCCGGACGCCCGGTGGAAAGATCAGACCCATGGACACCTCACCAGCCCCGGCCCCGGTCATGCCCGCGAGGCACCGGACCGTTCTCTTCTGGGTGTCGGTGGCGTGCGCCGCCGCCCTGATCCTGGTTCCCGCGTGGATGCTGGCCGGAAATCCTGCGGTCCTGGACGGCCACCCGCTGCTGCCGGGCATCCTCCTGGCCGCAGCTGCGGCGGGGGTGGCCTGGGCCGTCGTGCTGTGGCGTCGCCATGGTGTTCCGCGGCAACGCTCACGTGTCCGGGCCGTCGGTGCCTGGGTGGCCAGGCTCGCCGTGCTGGCGCTCGCCGCCGGGCTGGCCTGGCTCAGCCCCTTCGCTTACCAGCCGGGCCACGCAGCGGAAGCGGGCCCGACGTCGGACCTCGCCATCACCGAGTCAGCCACCGCCATCACCATGTCGCCGGAGGGCAGGACCGCCACGAAAGGACTGGTCTTCTACCCGGGCGCCCGCGTGGACGCCAAGGCGTACCAGGACATCCTGGCCCCTGCCGTGGGCGCCGGGTACCGGGTGGTCATACTGAAGGAACCGCTGGGGCTCAGCCTGCTGGACGGAAACCAGGCCCGGAGCGCCATGGCCGACAACCCGGACATCACCACGTGGGCGGTGGGCGGCCACTCGCTGGGCGGGGTATCCGCATCGTCCTTCGCGCTGGCCAACACCGATGTCAGCGGCCTGGTCCTCTACGCGTCCTACCCGATCGACTCGCTGCGCGGGCGGACCGGACTGTCCGTCCTCTCCGTCTCCGGCAGCCAGGACGGGCTCAGCACCCCTGCCAAGATCCAGGCGTCCCGCGAACTCCTCCCCGTGGACGCGGAATTCGCCGCCGTCCACGGCGGGGTGCACGCATTCTTCGGCGACTACGGGGCGCAGCCCGGCGACGGCGAACCCGGCATCAGCCGCCAGGCCGCGCAGCAGCAGATCGCCGCGGCCACCGTGTCCTTCCTTGGGCGGCTGCAGCGAAGTTAGCGGGCGGCGACTTAGCGGCCGATGTAGGTCGCCAGGTGCTGCGCGGTGAGCGTTGCCCGGCCGGACACCAGGTCCGCCGGCGTGCCCTCGAAAACGATCGAGCCGCCGTCGTGCCCTGCGCCGGGACCGATGTCGATGATCCAGTCCGCGTGCGCCATGACCGCCTGGTGGTGCTCGATGACGATGACGGACTTCCCGGAGTCAACCAGCCGGTCCAGGAGGCCCAACAGCTGTTCGACGTCGGCCAGGTGCAGCCCCACCGTGGGTTCGTCCAGGATGTAGATCTCCCCGGTCTCCGCCATCTGCGTGGCCAGCTTGAGGCGCTGGCGCTCGCCGCCGGACAGCGTGGTGAGGGGCTGGCCCAGGGTGATGTAGCCCAGCCCAACATCCGCCAGCCGTTCCAGGACCTTGTGTGCCGCCGGCGTTTTGGCCTCGCCCTCGGCAAAGTACGCCAGCGCCGCCTCCACGGACAGGTCCAGGACGTCGGCGATGTTCTTCCCGCCCAGGGTGAACTCCAGGACGGCGGCCTGGAACCGGCGGCCTTCACATTCCTCGCAGGTGGACTCCACCGTGGCCATGACGCCGAGTTCGGTAAAGATCACGCCGGCGCCGTTACAGGTGGGGCAGGCGCCCTCGGAGTTGGAGCTGAACAGGGCAGGCTTGACGCCGTTGGCCTTGGCGAACGCCTTTCGGATGGGTTCCAGCAGCCCGGTGTAGGTGGCCGGGTTGCTCCGCCGGGACCCCTTGATGGCGCCCTGGTCGATCACGACCACCCCGTCACGCTTCGCCAGCGAGCCGTGGATGAGGGAGCTCTTGCCGGACCCGGCCACGCCCGTCACCACGCACAGCACGCCCAGCGGCACGTCGACGTCCACGTCGCGCAGGTTGTTGGTGGAGGCACCCCGGACCTCCAGCGCGCCGCGGGGCGCCCGGACGGAATCCTTCAGCCGGGACTTGTCACCCAGGTGCCGCCCGGTGATGGTGCCGCTGGAACGCAGCCCGTCGACGTCGCCCTCGTAGACGATCTCGCCACCGCCGGTGCCGGCGCCGGGACCGAGGTCGACGACGTGATCGGCGATCGCGATCATCTCCGGTTTGTGCTCGACCACCAGGACGGTGTTGCCTTTGTCCCGCAGCTGCAGCAGGAGCGTGTTCATCCGCTCGATATCGTGCGGGTGCAAGCCGATGCTGGGCTCATCGAAGACATACGTGACGTCGGTGAGGGAAGAGCCCAGGTGCCGGATCATCTTGGTCCGCTGCGCCTCACCGCCGGACAGGGTGCCGGCCGGGCGGTCCAGCGACAGGTACCCCAGGCCGATCTCCGCGAAGGAGTCCAGGAGGTCCCGCAGTCCGGCCAGCAGCGGGCGCACCGTGGGCTCGTCCAGCCCGCGGATCCACTGCGCGAGGTCGCTGATCTGCATGGTGCACAGGTCCGCGATGTTCTTGCCGTTGATCCGCGAATCGAGCACCTCGGGCGTGAGGCGGGTGCCGCCGCAGTCCGGGCAGGTGGCGAACGTAACCGCCCGCTCCACGAACCGCTTTACGTGCGGCTGCATGGCCTCCACGTCCTTGGACAGCATGGACTTCTGGATCTTGGGGATGATGCCTTCGAAGGTGAGGTTGACGCCCTCCACCTTGATCTTGGTGGGTTCGGCGTACAACATCGTGTCCAGCTGCTTCGCGGTGAACTTCGCGATCGGTTTGTCCATCGGCAGGCCCATGCCCTCGAACAGCCGGCCGTACCAGCCGTCCATGGAGTAGCCCGGGACCGTAAGTGCGCCGTCGGCCAGGGACTTCGAATCGTCGTAGAGGGCGGTCCGGTCGATATCGCTGATGTTGCCCATGCCCTCGCACCTGGGGCACATGCCGCCCAGGTAGGTCACCTGGCGGACCACGTTTTTCTCCACCCGGCCGCCCTTCTCGGTGCTCATGATGCCGCTGGCCTTGCGGGTGGGAACGTTGAAGGAGAAGGCCGTGGGCGGCCCGACGTAGGGCTGGCCCAGGCGGCTGAACAGGATCCGCAGCATGGCGTTGGCGTCCGTGGCCGTGCCCACCGTGGACCGCGGGTTGGCGCCCATCCGCTCCTGGTCCACGATGATCGCCGTCGTCAGGCCCTCCAGCCTGTCCACGTCCGGCCGGGCCAGGCTGGGCATGAAGCCTTGGACGAAGGCGCTGTAGGTCTCGTTGATCATGCGCTGCGACTCGGCGGCGATGGTGGCGAACACCAGTGAGCTCTTGCCCGAGCCGGACACGCCCGTGAAGGCGGTCAGCCGCCGCTTGGGCAGCTCGAGGCTGACGTCCTTGAGGTTGTTTTCCCGCGCGCCCTGGACCCGGATGGTGTCATGCGTGTCGGCCAGATGCATCCCGGTTTGGGCAGCGTCGGTGCTGGTGTCGGTGCTCAAGGTGTCCCCCTCTATCCTGGGCGGTACTGCAAGGAGGCTGCGCTGGCAGCCCCCTGCGGCGTCGTCTGATATATACGTTGCTGGTTATATGCCTAAGACTGCTGGTTAATGCGGACGGTATTGCCTGCCGGGTCGCGGAAGGCGCAGTCGCGGATTCCATAGGGCTGGTCGATGGGTTCCTGGACGACGTCGGCTCCCGTCGCCTCCACCTTGGCGAACGCGGCGTCCACGTCAGGGGAGGAGAGGACGATCGTGGCGTAGGTGCCCTTGGCCATCATTTCGGCGATGGTGCGGCGCTCGTCGTCCGTGATGCCGGGGTCCACCGCCGGCGGGTGCAGGACGATGGAGACGTCCTTCTGGCCGGCCGGCCCACGGTGATCCAGCGCATGGTGCCGCGGCCCACGTCGTTGCGGATTTCGAAGCCCAGGGCGTCGCGGTAGAACGCCAGTGAGGCGTCGGGATCGGTGGCGGGAAGGAAGGTTGAGGAAATGTTGATGTCCATGGCAGTCATGCTAGTAACGGTTCAGGGGCGGGCGCTTCTCGATTCCTGACCGGTCTGGTGACCTGCTTCGCCACGCACGCGGGGATCCCCGCCGTCGAGTGCGCCGCCTCCTGCTTGTAGACGCTGGGTGGCATGCCCACCAGTTCACTGAAGCGGGTGCTGAAGGTTCCCAGCGAGGAACAGCCGACGGCGAAGCACACGTCCGTGACGCTGAGGTCGCCGATGCGGAGCAACGCCATGGCCCGTTCAATGCGCCGGGTCATGAGGTAGCTGTAGGGTGATTCGCCGTACGCGAGCTTGAAGCGGCGGCTGAAGTGGCCTGCGGACATGTGGACGTCCTTGGCAAGGGATTCGACGTCCAGCGGCTGCGCGTACTCCCGGTCCATCCGGTCCTTGACGCGGCGGAGTTGGGTGAGTTCCCGGAGGTAGGGATCGTTGGCTGGACTGCTGGTCACAGCTCCGATCGTGCTACGCCGCGGGGGTCTTGTCCAGACGTGGGGAGCGTCACGGTCCAGCGGCAGGAACGGCGTCCGCGCGCAGGATATGATTATGCCGCCGCCAGCGCATGAGGTCCTCGCCCGAACAGGGCTCGAGGCAACGCAGAGCTGGATGTGCGCGGTCCTGCGGGGACGGCATCCGGCGAAACCAAACCCTGAATCACCACCATTAGCCCTGCCCGGATACTGCGCAGGCAAACCCTTGAAAGGACGCCATGGAACTGCTGTGGGAAATCGCCGGTTGGGCAGGGGCGGTTGCGATACTCAGTGCGTACCTGGCCGTTTCCATGGGCTGGCTGAAGGCCGGCAAGGGGTTCCAGACGGCAAACCTGTTCGGCTCCGTTGCCTTCATCATTAACGGAACCCTTCACGGGGCATGGCCGTCCGTGGTCACGAACGTGGCCTGGTTCCTGATCTCCGCGGTGGCGCTGGTCCGGATGCGGTCCGAAAACCCCGCGCCCTCCGCCGAACCGGCGCAGGTGCAGTACCCGGGGGTACCGGACAGCACCGGCCAGATGGCCGTGGTGGAAGCCCTCGCCGGCTCCCTGCCGGTGATCCCTTCGGTACACCCCGCCGGGGACGGGCCGCGGCTGGCGCTTTAGGCGCCGCCGGCGGGACGTACGCGCAGGGTTCCTTCAGTCGCCGCCGGCTGTGTCGCCGTCGGCCCTCATCTCCTTGACCTCAGAGCGCAGGATCCTCACGGACTGGCCGAGGCTGCGTGCCATGGCCGGCAGTTTCGGCGCCGCGAACAGGAGCAGCGCCACAACCACAATGATGATGATGGGCCACGGGCCATCGAACAGTCTCCCCACAGTAAATCCTTTCGTTGCCTGCTTGCCTCGGCTATTTGCCCGCGGCGCTGGTGGTGGTGCGTCCGCCGTCTGCTGTCAGGGCCACCGTCACTGGTTGGCCGCCGAGGACGCTGATGTGCGCGGTGGTGCCGGCCC
Organism: Arthrobacter sp. SLBN-112; assembly: GCF_030944625.1. NCBI lineage: Bacteria > Bacillati > Actinomycetota > Actinomycetes > Micrococcales > Micrococcaceae > Arthrobacter > Arthrobacter sp. SLBN-112. The sequence goes on along the minus strand of NZ_JAUSXY010000001.1, from coordinate 715,221 downwards.
CCGGTTCCAGGGTGGCAGCCAGGGGAACGGCAAACTTGGCGGGGTCCCGGCCGATGATTTTGGCCGGCTGGCCTGATGGGTTCATGATGCTTTCAATCCGGACGTCACGCGCCGTGCCGGGGCCATTGTTGGTGACAGTCACCGCCCAGGTGGTGGTGCCGCCGGAGTACGCCTTTTGCACATCAGCCGTCAGCTGTGCCGCGGGCTGGGGGGTGCCTTCGTCGACTTCGAGGACCAGAGTGTCCCAGCCCGGTCCCTTGCCGGCCGCTGCTGGCGCGCCATGCGCGAACGTGATCCGGTTCTCGCCGGCTGTGAGCAGTGCTGCCGGGAAGGACAATACGGCGGTCCGTGGATATCCACTCCGGTCTGCCTGCCGGGCAATGGTGGAGTCGTTGTTGTTGGGGAGGACGCCGGTTATGGACGAGCTGTTGCCGTTTACGGCTACCGTGGGGGCGCCGCCCTGCTGCATGGCCGTTGCAACTGTGAGGTAGGCGGTTCCCTGGAAAGCACGCTCAAGCATGAACCGCACCGTCCAGGTGCCCCTGTTGGTCTGGGCGTAGTACCAGTCCGTGGGTTCCCAGCTTTCGCCGATGGTGAAGGTCAGATCGGCCGGTATGGTGGACGGTTTTAGGTAGCCTCGCGGCTTGGCGTTCACCGGCGACTTCGTCGCCAGTGCATACTCTCCGGCGGTCCGGTCGGAGCGGCCCAGCTGCCAGAGGAATGTCCCGTGGCTGCCGGGGGTCCAGAGGATCTCGCCGAGGTCCTGGGTGCTGCCGGATACCACGACGCCGGGCCGGCGGTAGAGGTCGGTAACGGAGCCGTCGGCCGGCTGAATGTACAGGACGTAGGAGCCTGGTGCCGTGCTGCCGGGCTTCCATGCCTGCGGGATACCGGGGAGGGTGAAGTGTCCGTCGGTGTCGGTTTTGACGAAATAGGTGGGCTCGGCGATGGGGAACAGGCTGTCGCTGTCCTGGGTGGACAGGATCACGTGGAAGTTGGCGGCGGGCCGGCCATCCGCCAGGCGGACCCGGCCCGTTACTGTGGTGCGGCCGGCCGGTGACGGGTAGAGGGGATCGGACACCCATGGCGCGCCGCCCCGGTGCTCGCTGATCTCGGTTTCGGCGGTGCGCGCGGCCTGGGCGATCATCGCGTCGGGATCGGAGTCGTCCCCGACGGTGAAGAAGGTCAACCAGGGCCCGTACAACCGCCGGTATCCCGCCGGGATGGGATAGGCGGGTTCCCCGTAGTGGTTGCGGGAGAAATAGTTCAGGATGAGTGCGTCCTGGTGGATCCCCAGGTCCTGGTGCTGTGGCCCGGCTCCATAGAACGCGCACAGGGTGTCGTCCGTGATGCCGCCCAGTGGAGTGAACCAGGCACCGTAGCCGTGGCCGAAGTGCCCGAACATCGGGTTCTCGTGGTGATACAGGCTCCAGTCGTACTTGCTGTAGACCGCGTCCGCCGGCAAATTCCCGGAGTTGCTTTCCGGACTGGGAAGGGTGGCGTTGTTGATGCCGTCCACCTTCCAGGTCTCGTCCTGCAGCCTCTGCTGGGTGGCGAGGTAGGCGTATGTTGGCTGCTGCCCCGCGCCGCGCTCCCAGTTGTAGGCATGATCGAGAATGCTGCGGTCCCACCTGGTATTCATCCGGACCTCGTTGATGGCCGTGTCGGTCACCGCGGTCATAACGTTGTAGCCATAGATTCCCCGCCGGCCCGAGCGCATCACGAGGTGGTGTTCATGGCGCAGAGGGGTGCTGGTCGTGTCGACGAAGACCACCTCAACCAAGCCGGGTTCGGCCCGCACAACGTCAATCCGCGAACACACAAGACGGGTCTTGCCACCGGAGGCGTCCACATAGAAGGAGTGCTGCCGGTCCGGATCCCGCGGCTCGACGCCATTGAGGTTGTGTGCCAGCTCCTGTCCGCCCACCACGATCGACGTCGCCGTAATGGAGACATCGGACCAACCGGTGGGGATGCCGGTGTCATCCCGTCCGAACGTGGCCCGCACCAGCCCGTTGTCCAGGACCAGTTCCGGGACCTCTGCCGGGAAGGCGTAACTGCCCACACTGGCCGGAGCGCCACCGATCAACACCTTGACGCCTTCTCCTGCTGCCACCGGCGGCGCCGCCGAGGCAGCGCCCCCGGCCTGGCTGGCAAGGACCGCACCCAGCGCCGCCCCGCCCACCCCCTGGATGGCGTTTCGGCGGGTGATTCCCCGACCCTGGGACGGTTGCATTCCGTTGTGCTGCATACATGGCTCCTCATTGAGCGGAGGCTGGAAAACGCTTTCCGGATGATTGAAACGATTTTATGAGGGGTTGGCCGCAACGTCAATGGCGTACGGCAGCCGCTTCCGGACTCCGACAAGGCATCCGGAGTCCCGTCATCCTCAGTTGGCGGGAGCCCAAGCGAATGCGCTCAAGCTGCACGCACTATTCCGGGCGCCGTGGCGAGTACACGATCGTCCATATAGCTGAGCGTTTTTGCCATGGTCACCCGTCAAGACCACTTCTTAGCCTTGACGGGTGACCAACCAACTCAGCGAGCGGAGCAGGGTTGACCTGCCCGATGCCCTGCCGGGCCAGCAGGAGATCCTTGACGCGGGGGGCATTGCCTGCGGGAGAACCACCTGATCCTTACCGCCCAGTGAACTGAAAGACGTCTTCATGCCCTCCCGAAATACGGCCCTTGAACTTCCGACTGCCGTCCACCGGCCGCACGGGAATGCCTTGCTGCGGCCGCCCATGAGCAACATCGAGGATCCGCACGTCAGGTGGCGGGTCACAAACCACTACCTGGAATGCGGCGGACGCCCCGCCATTCCGGTCTCCGGGGAAATCCACTTCAGCCGGTTGCCCCGTAACCGCTGGGAGGACAGGCTTCGCCTGATGAAGGCCTGCGGTATCACCGTAGTGGCCTGCTACGTCTTTTGGATCCACCATGAGCCGGTGCAGGGTGGGGCGCGGTTTGACGGCAACCTGGATATTGCGGCGTTCGTGCGGCTCTGTGCCTCCCTGGACCTGGACGTCGTGCTGCGCGTCGGGCCCTGGGCCCATGGCGAGGTCCGCAATGGCGGCTTCCCTGACTGGGTCCAGGCGGCCGGCGTCGAACACCGCACCAACGATCCCGCGTACCTGGCCATGGTGGAGCGCTGGTACAACCGGCTGGGAGCGGAGCTGCGCGGCCTGACCGGGCCGCACAGCAACGTGATCGGCATCCAGCTTGAAAACGAGCTCTACGACCAGCCGGCCCATATTTCGCGGCTGAAGGAGCTGGCACGGGCGGCCGGACTCACGGCCCCCATCTGGACCGCCACCGCGTGGGGCGGGGCCGACCTGCCCGAGGCGGAGGTGCTGTCGGTCTTCGGCGGCTACGGGGACGGGTTCTGGGTGGATGCCGACGCGGCCTGGGACCCGACGTTCCGCCAGCACTATTTCTTCAGTCACCAGTGGGACGATCCCGGCATCGGCGCCGACCTCCGCGAACACCTCTCCGGAAGCGATGCCGCGCCGCCCCGCTCCGCCTCAAGCCTTTATCCGCCGGCCACCTGCGAGCTCACCGGCGGCATGGCCACGGCCTACCACCGCCGGCCATGGCCACAGGACAAGGACGTGGCGGCCGTTGCCAACAACAAGATCGGCAGCGGATCGGGCTGGCAGGGGTACTACATGTTTGCCGGCGGGACGAACCCTGCGGCCGGCCTGCAGGAGTCCCAAGCGACGGGCTACCCGAACGACTTCCCCGAGTTCGATTACGACTTCCATGCGCCCATCGGCGCATCCGGCAGGCTGGCGCCGGGCTTCGCGCTGCTGCGCCGGCAACACGCATTCCTGGCCGCGTTCGGGGAGCGCCTGGCGCCGATGCCGTCCACCTTGCCGGACCGGGAGCCGTCGGGGGTCGAGGACGCGGAGACCCTGCGCTGGGCGTTGCGTTCGGATGGGGACTGTGGCTTCGTATTCATCACTTGGCACCAACCGCATATTCCTCTTCCGATATATTTTGGCGCGCAGTTCCGTTTAGGCCTGGCTGATGGGCCGGTGATAGTGCCCGACTCGCCCGTTGACATTCCCGCAGGCACCATCGCCGCGTGGCCGGTGAATCTGGAGGTGGGTGGCGTCCGGTTGCTCTGGGCCACCGCGTCCGCGCTGACAGTGCTCGATCCGGAGGGATCGCCCACGTTGGTCCTTGCCGCGGAAGCCGGCATCGAACCGCGGCTGTGCCTGCCGGAGGGGACTGTCCTGTCGGGGGAGGCTGCTCCGCTGGGCGGGAATGCTTACGCGGTTCCTTCTTCTTCCGCAGCGCCGGTGACGGTGACGTGTTCTGCGGGCGCCTTGAAGATTCTGGTGCTGCCGGCTTCGCTGGCGGAACAGGCATGGATGCTGGATACGCCTCGCGGCCGGGAGCTCGTGCTGTCCGCCGAGCCGGTATGGGTTGATGCGCGTGGTTTGGTGGCGGGCCGCTCTTTGGGAATGGCGTCGGTCCGGAGGTATTCGAGCCGGTCCGGCCGGTTCGAGACTGTTACTGCCGACGCGGTGGTCAGGGAACCTTCCCGCCTGGACGTTACCGTGGCGCCCGTCCGCAGTGCCGCTGCGGTTCCCGCGTTCTTCGGTTCGCTGGCCGGCCGGGCTGCCGCGCCGGGCGGGGAAGCGGTGGCGGAGTTCGCCGCGGTGTACAGGCTGGAGCTTCCGACGACGGAGATCGCCGCTGGCGGTGGGCCCACCGAGCTGGAGATCACCTGGGCAGGCGACGTCGCCCGGCTGCTCGTGGACGGCCGGGTAGTGGCCGACCGCTTCTGGGACGGGTCTGCTTGGATCATCGAAATCGGCGACGCCGGCATCCGTCCGGGAGCGGACGTTTTGCTTCAAGTCCTGCCGCTTCCCAAGGCCGCGAAGGTGGGTTTGCCGGCCGAGGCCCGGTGCCGGAGGGACGCGGCGGTTGGTGACCTGCTTGCCGTGGACGGGGTGCAGCTGGTGTGCTGGTCTGATTGGCGGGAAGTCCTGGGCTGAGACGTCCCCGCCGTCTTACTATGGACGTTTCGTGACGGAGGGGGCCGTATGGAGCGGGCGCATGGTTTCCAGAACCAGCGGCTGGTGGTGGTGCCCCGGCCGCTGGTCCTCGAAGCTCTCAGGCGTCCCATAACCCGCAGCCTGGTGGTCACCGACGCCGGCGTGTTTCCCGCCGCGGAGGACCACGGCCGCTACCGGCCGCAGGGCGCGGAGGAAACCATCGTCATCCTGTGTGTTGACGGACGGGGGTGGGTGGAAACCGCCGGTGCGCGGACCGACGTCGGCAAGGGTTCCGCCGTCGTCCTTCCTGGCGGCACAGGCGAGGCGCATGCGTACGGTGCCGCCAAGGATGATCCATGGACGATCTGGTGGTGCCACGTCCGGGGGACGGATGCGGCGGAGCTGGTTGAAGGTGCCGGTATCACGCCGGGCCGGTGCATCGTTCCGGTGGTGTCGGTGGACCGGTTGACGGCGATGCTGGATGAAATCATCAGTGCCCTGGAGAAGGACCAGTCGCCCGCCCGGTTGGTGGCCACGGCGGGGATGGCGTGGAAGCTGCTGGCCACGTTGGCCGTGGACCGCCGCGTTCCGGAAAAGGGGACCCCGCTGCAGCAGGCGATGAACTACCTGGAAGAGCGGGTGGACGGTGCCATCCGGTTGGCTGACCTGGCCGCCTTGGTGGGTGTTTCGTCGTCGCACTTGAGCAAGCTGTTCCGGGAGGCGACCGGCGGGGGAGTGCTGGCGCACCATACGGCGCTGAAGATGGCGCGGGCGCGGCATTTGCTCGATACCACCGGCCTGACCATCGCGCAGGTGGGCCGCAGCGTGGGGCTGCAGGACCAGTTCTACTTCTCCCGGCAGTTCCGCAGGCTGCACGGGGTCAGCCCCAGCGCGTACAGGGCGGAGCGGAAGGGGTAGGGCAGGCGGCCGGGGGAGATTTCCGTTGCCAGTTGGCTTCCAGCACGATGTTTTGGGTTTGGTTTCTTGGCAATCTGTCAGGTTGAGAGCCAGGACCGTCGTGGCTGATTGTCCGGGAATGCCGGCATGGACCCTATTCCGACGGTTTTCGGAGGGCTGCCTGACGTCAGGTTGGGGTGTAGTTCACTTACTTGATGTTGTCGTTTGACGCTGGCCAGGACCATGAAGTGCCGGAGGCAGTTGGCCGCTACGGGCCACGGTGAGATATTCCCGTCGCAATGAGAGCATGATTTCGCGACAGGTGGCAAGCAGAGGAGCACGTACCTGCCCCGCGATATGGGGTTCGGTTACGTGCTCCTACGTCCTGTTGTGCTGCCGATGTTCCGTTAGTTCTGATCGTTAGGACCGGGCAATCGTCAGTGCAAAAAGCGCTCCCAGTCATCCGGTAAGCGCCCTGCCGGTCCCGGAACGGGCTGGCTGAGCGGATGGTGTTGGGGAGGGGCCAGAACCGGACCTTCGTAGTACTGCTCGGTAGTGTAGTTCCAAAACCAGTCCTCACCATGCTCGAAGGAACTGACAAATTCATGGCCGGTGGCGGCGGCGTGCGCACTTGCGTGCTGGGAGGGCGAGGAGTCACAGCAACCAATGTTTCCGCACTGAGCGCAGCGGCGTAGATGGAACCACCATCCTCCTTCGTTCTCGCAGTCGGCGCACCCCGTGCCGCTCGGCACCGCGGAGGGGTTAATTCCTGGTGGGTAGCTCATCTACTGGCTTCCTTTGCGCGAGAACGCCCGCCGGCGCGGGCGGCTCCTTGCATAGTAGAGCAACGCGTGTTCTTGCCGTAAGGTGCCGCGGAAGTCTTGAAGTTCCTCGGCGTGGGTGGGAAACTTGCGCGAGATTTCACGGCTGCTCGGAATGGGTGAGATGAACACGGATGGCTCAGGGACGTGGCCTTATCTGCCAACGGCCCAGTGGCAGGACACGCGCGACACCCTGCAGTTGTTCACCCAGATGGTCGGGAAGGTAAGCCTGGCTCACTCGCCGCTGGTTAATCACTGGTGGAACTGCAGTCTCCGTGTGACGGCCCGTGGGCTTTCCACCGTGCTGATGCCCCACCCGGGGGGTCAAAGGTTCCAGATCGATTTGGACTTTCAGGCCCATCGTCTAGAGATTGTGACCACGTCCGGCGCGGCGCGCTCATTCGGTCTCGTCTCCCTCTCCGTCGCGGACTTCTACACCCACCTGCTCCATTGCCTGAGCGAGCTGAATTTGACCACGGAATTTTGGCCTGTTCCGGTGGAGATTTCCGGTGCGGTTCCCTTCCCTGACGACTCGACGCATGCATCCTACGACCCCGAGCCGGTCCGTCGTTTCTGGCTTATCCTGGTCGAGGCCGAGCGTGTTTTCACAATCTTCCGCGGGCGATTCCTGGGCAAAGCCAGCCCGGTCCAACTGTTCTGGGGGTCCTTGGACCTCGCAGTAAGTCGTTTCTCCGGCAGGCCTGCGCCGCCTCATCCTGGCGGTGCGCCGAACTGTGGACCCCTTGTAATGCTTGAAGCGTATTCCCACGAGGTGAACAGTGCCGGTTACTGGCCCGGGGGCGGGCCCGAGGGCATTTTTTTCTCGTACATTTACCCCGAACCGGAGGGGTTCCGAGATTTTCCGATTAGACCTGCCGGCGCCTATTTCAGTACCGAGCTCAGTGAATTCGTGCTGCCCTACGCGCTGGTGCGGACTGCAGAGGATCCCGAGGCCACACTCCTTGAGTTCCTTCAGAGCACCTATGAGGCCGCCGCGATTTGTGCAAGCTGGGACCGTGCAGCCCTGGAACGCCGAGGCTGACCTCGCGGCTCAGCCCGCCGTGTCCTGATGATTGCCCAAGCACTTGCGATCTGAGTAAGAACAACCAATAAGAACGGCTGTTTACAAACGAGCGACTTGGTACTAATGTCAGGACATGTGCGGATTGAAGAATGCTCCATTGCCACGTGCATGAAGAGGTTGTTTTGAACCGGATGCGGTCCGAAGACAGCGATTCGCGGTGGGGATCTCCATCGCATAGGACCCCAATGTCGAACATTTGTGCCTCGGAGACCGGAACGGCCCACCGTTGCAGTAGTTGAACCCAGAAAGGACGAGATTGCCTTGCCCCACGAGCTTCTTACGATCGGGCGCATCAGCGTTGATATCTACCCCAACGACATCGGGGTTGGCCTGGAGGATGTTGAGTCCTTCGGCAAATACCTTGGTGGTTCACCGTCCAACGTCGCCGTTGCGGCAGCCCGCCACGGCCGCAGGGCAGGCGTGATTACCCGGACAGGGGACGACCCCTTCGGCACCTACCTGCACCGCGAACTGGGCAAGTTCAATGTCGACGATTCGTTTGTAACCCCGGTCGTGGGCCTGCAGACGCCAGCGACGTTCTGTGCCATCAAACCCGCGACGGACGAGTTCCCGCTGTACTTCTATGGCCGTTTCCCCACCGCACCGGATCTGCAGATTAAGGCCGAAGAGCTGGACCTGGACGCCATCCGCGGGGCCGGGATTTTCTGGTCCACGGTGACCGGCCTGTGCCAGGAACCTTCCCGGTCGGCGCACATCGCCGCCCACGAGGCCAGGAATCGAGACCGGCTAAGAATTGGCCAGTTCACCATCCTGGACCTGGACTACCGGCCCATGTTCTGGGCTTCCGAGGAGGAAGCGCGCGCGGAGGTCGCAAAGATCCTGCCGCACGTTACCGTTGCCATCGGCAATGACAAGGAATGCGCGGTTGCGGTCGGCGAGGGCACCCCTGACGAGCAGGCGGACCGGCTGCTGGCCGCCGGGGTCGAAATCGCCGTCGTCAAGCTCGGCCCGGAAGGGGTCATGGCCAAGACCCGCACCGAACGCGTAGTTTCCGCCCCGGTCCCGGTGGAAACCCTGAACGGCCTGGGTGCCGGTGACTCCTTCGGCGGCGCCTTCTGCCACGGGCTGCTCTCGGGCTGGCCCCTGAAACAGGTTCTGGACTATGCCAACGCCGCCGGTGCGATTGTGGCCTCGCGCCTGTCAGCTTCAGATGCCATGCCGACCCCGCACGAGGTCATCTCGCTGCTGGCAGAACGGGGACGTTCTGTGCCGGGCACCGTTTCCGGCACTTCCATTACTGAAGGAGCAGCACTGTGACCCTCACCCCGATCGCCTCAAACAATGCCGTCGATGATGATCCGCGCCGTTACGAGCACCTGAGCACCATCCGCCTCGAAGACCCGGACGCCGTGGCCCGCGCCGCCCAGTCCCGGCGCCGCCACCCAGGCGTGAAGGCGGGGCGGCAGAACTTTATCGTTGCCGCCGACCACCCGGCCCGCGGCGCCCTGGCCGTCGGCTCCGATCCCGTGGCGATGGCTGACCGCCGGCAGCTGCTGGACCGGCTCCAGGTCGCGCTGGCCAACCCGGCCGTCGACGGTGTCCTGGCCTCCCCGGACATCATGGATGACCTGTTGCTGCTGGGTGCCCTGGACGGCAAGCTGGTGTTCGGTTCCATGAACCGCGGCGGCCTGTCCGGGCTGGTCAACGAACTTGATGACAGGTTCACGGGCCACACCGCGGCAGCACTGGAAGCCCTCGGCGCGGACGGGGGGAAGATGCTGACGCGGATCTGCCTGGGCGATCCGGACACTGTGGTGACTCTTGAGGCAACGGCCAAGGCTATCGATTCTTTGGCGGAGCGGAAGCTGATCGCCATGGTGGAGCCGTTTCTGTCCAGATGGGAAAACGGCAAGGTCAAGAATGACCTCTCGACGGACTCGGTGATCAAGTCCGTCGCGATTGCCGAGGGACTGGGTTCCACCAGCGCCTACACGTGGATGAAGCTGCCAGTGGTGGCGGAGATGGAGCGCGTCATGGCGGCCACCACCATGCCCACGGTCCTGTTGGGCGGTGACCCGGACGGTTCCCAGGACGAGGTGTTCGCCACCTGGGGTGCCGCGCTGGCACTGCCGGGCGTGCAGGGGCTTACCGTTGGCCGCACCTTGCTTTACCCCTCTGACGGGGACGTCGCGGGCGCCGTCGCAGCGGCTGCCTCGCTCCTGCATCACACCACTGAAATCCCGGAGAACTAGCAATGGGCGCAACAACAGGAACGCGGAGAATGACGGTGGCCCAGGCCGTCGTCGAATACCTTTCCCGGCAGTACACGGTTGACTCGGTCAACGGCGTTGAGTACCGCGAGCGGCTCATTCCGGGCACGTTCGGTATTTTCGGGCACGGCAACGTGGCCGGTGTGGGCCAGGCCCTGAAGCAGTACCAGCAGCTGGACCCGGCCATCATGCCGTATTACCAGGGCCGGAACGAACAGGCCCAGGTCCACCAGGCCGTGGGATACGCCCGGCACACCCGCCGCCGCCAGACCTACGCGATCAGCACCTCCATCGGCCCGGGCTCGTCCAATCTGCTGACCGGCGCCGCGCTGGCCACCACCAACCGGCTCCCGGTGCTGCTGCTGCCATCGGATACGTTCGCCACGCGCGCTGCCGATCCGGTGCTGCAGCAGCTTGAGCAGCCCTACGCCTACGACATCACGGTCAATGACGCGTTCCGGCCGCTGTCCAAGTTCTTTGACCGGGTCAACCGGCCCGAGCAGCTGTTCTCCGCGTTCCACCACGGCCTGCGCGTGCTGACCGACCCGGCTGAGACCGGCGCGGTGACCATCTCCCTGCCGCAGGACGTCCAGGCCGAGGCCTTGGACGTCCCGGTCGAGTTCCTGGCCGAGCGGGAGTGGCGGATCCGCCGCCCCGAGGCCGACGACGAGGACATCGCCCGCGCCGCCGCAGCGATCCGCGCTGCAAAGCGTCCGCTGATCATCGCCGGCGGCGGCGTCCTCTACGCCTACGCCAACGACGAACTCGCCAAACTGGCCGAGCTGACCGGGATTCCGGTAGGCAACACGCAGGCCGGCGTCGGCGTCCTGCCCTGGGACCACCAGTTCTCCCTCGGCGCCATTGGCTCCACCGGTACGACGGCGGCCAACGCCATTGCCGCCGAGGCGGACCTGATCATTGGCATCGGCACCCGCTACGAGGACTTCACCACCGCGTCCCGGACGGCATTCCAGAACCCGGACGTGAAGTTCGTGAACATCAACGTCGCCCCGATCGACGCCTACAAGCACGGCACCACGCTGCCGATCGTCGCCGACGCACGCAAGGCCCTGGTCAAGCTCAACGCAGCCCTCGGCGGGTACCGGGTCGGCGGGGACCTGGAGCAGAAGATCGAGGCGGAGAAGAAGCGCTGGAACGCCACCGTGGACGAAGCCTTCGACACGAGGTTCACCCCGTTGCCGGCGCAGAACGAGATCATCGGCGCGACCAACCGGGCCATGGACGCCCGCGACGTGGTCATCTGCGCGGCGGGTTCGCTGCCAGGTGACCTGCACAAGATGTGGCGCGTCCGGGACCCGTTCGGCTACCACGTCGAATACGCCTACTCCTGCATGGGCTACGAAATCCCCGGCGGCCTGGGCGTCAAGCGAGCAGCGATCGCCGAAGCAGCAAGCACGACGGCGTCAGGCGCCATCGGTGGGGAAGCCGCCCAGGTGCGGGACGTCGTCGTGATGGTGGGGGACGGTTCCTACCTGATGATGCACACCGAACTGGTCACCGCCGTCGCCGAACGCATCAAGCTGATCGTGGTCCTGATCCAGAACCACGGTTACGCCTCCATCGGATCCCTCTCCGAGATGCTCGGTTCGCAGCGGTTCGGCACGCAGTACCGTGCCCTCGACGAGGAACAGCACAGCTTCGACGAGGGCGAGACCCTGCCCGTGGACCTTGCCCTGAACGCCCAGTCCCTGGGCGTGAAGGTCCTCCGGATCGAACCCGGCGAGAAGGTCATCGCCGAACTCGAGCAGGCCATCCGCGACGCCAAGGCCGCACCCGAAAACAGTGGACCGATCCTGATCCACGTCGAGTCCGACCCGCTCCTGGACGCACCGTCCTCCGAGTCCTGGTGGGACGTCCCCGTCTCCCAGGTCTCCGAACTGGAATCCACGAAACAGGCCTTCCAGACCTACGTCGACCACAAGAACCGCCAACGCAAACTGCTCGGCTAGAACTCTCCGGCCAGCTGTGCCGGGCACAACCCCGCAAGCAACCAAGTCAAAGGAAACCCAACCATGTCAACGACGACTGAAAACGTCATCAACCACTACATCAATGGCGTTGAGACGCCGGGCACCGGAACCGGCACCAAGCCAATCTACAATCCCGCGACTGGTCAGGTCACGGCAGAGCTGCGCCTTGCAGACAAGGCCGACCTGGACACCACCGTCGCCATCGCGCGGGCCGCCGCCGACACTTGGGGTGACATCTCCCTGGCCAAGCGCACCGCCGTCCTGTTCAAGTTCCGCGAACTCGTCGCTTCCCATATCGAGGAACTGGCGCAGCTGATCACCGCCGAGCACGGCAAAGTTCTCGCCGATGCCAAGGGCGAGATCGGCCGCGGCCTGGAAGTCATCGAGTACGCCTGCGGCATCCCCACGCTGCTCAAGGGTGACTACTCGGACCAGGTTTCCACCGGCATCGACGTGTTCTCCTTCCGTGAGCCCCTCGGCGTGGTCGCGGGCATTACCCCGTTCAACTTCCCTGTGATGGTGCCGCTGTGGATGGCCCCCATGGCGATCGCCACCGGCAACGCCTTCATCCTCAAGCCCTCCGGTAATGTCCCGTCCGCCGCTATGCTCCTTGCCGAGCTGTTCAAGGAAGCCGGCCTGCCTGACGGCGTCTTCCAGGTCCTGCACGGCGATCGCGATACTATTTCCGGATTGCTGACGCACCCTGACGTGGACGGCATTTCGTTTGTTGGTTCCACACCGGTGGCCCAGCACATCACAGAAGTTGCCACAGCGCACGGGAAGCGGGTACAGGCCTTGGGCGGGGCGAAGAACCACGCCATCATCCTGCCCGACGCCGACCTGGACAACGCCGCCGACCACCTCGCCGCTGCCGCCTTCGGCTCCGCCGGCCAGCGTTGCATGGCCATCTCCGTCGCCGTCGCGGTCGGGGACGCCGCCGACTTGCTAGTGACCAAGGTCAAGGAACGTGCCTTGGAAATTAGGGTCAAGGACGGCACCGCGCCCGATGCCGACATGGGCCCGGTTATTACCCCTGCATCCAAGGATTTCATCCTTAAGACGGTTACTGAAGCAGAGGCTGCTGGAGCCACGCTAGTAGTTGACGGCCGGGACCTGGTGGTCCCCGGCCATGAAGACGGCTTCTGGGTCGGCCCCACCATCATCGACCACGTCAAGACCGAAATGGCTGCCTACACAGAGGAGATCTTCGGACCCGTCCTCGTTGTGGTCCGTGTCGAGACCCTGGAAGAGGGCATCAAGCTCATTAACGCCAACCCCTACGGCAACGGCACCGCCATCTTCACCTCTTCCGGCGCCGCAGCCCGCAAATTCCAGCGCTCCGTGGATGTCGGCATGATCGGTATCAACGTGCCCCTGCCGGTTCCGGTCGCCTACTACTCATTTGGCGGTTGGAAGGCGTCACTCTTCGGCGACAAGCACATCTACGGCCCCGAAGGTGTTTCCTTCTACACCCGCGGCAAGGTCATCACTTCCCGCTGGCCCGAAACCCACCACGCATCAGGGGCGTCCTACAACTTCCCTTCCAACTAGCCCCGATCGAATGAAGGGATGCGGTTGGGCGTGGTCTTCATTCTCGTACTCCGGACACGCCCGCCCGTAAACCCTGCGAAACTAAGGAAAATACAATGACTGAATCCCTCCGTGTAGCCGTTATTGGTGCGGGGCGCATGGGTGCAGACCACATCAAACGGTTGCACACCCGGATCCATGGCGCCGAAGTAGCTGCAGTCGTAGACGTCGACCTGGTTCGGGCTCAGACCGCGATCGAGGGCATTAGAGGGGCGGTGGCGTTAAGCAGTTTCACGGAAGCTCTAGACCATGAGAACGTAAACGCGGTCCTAATCGCCACCCCGGGTTTCCTGCATGAGGAGGTTCTGGTCAAGGCCCTCGATAAGGACCTTCCGGTTCTGTGCGAAAAGCCTTTGACACCGGATGCTGAATCGTCGTGGAGAGTAGTCGAAGCTGAGACAAAGTTAGGACGTAAACGGATCCAGGTTGGTTTTATGCGTCGCTTCGACGCTGAATACATGGCTCTGAGGTCAGTGATTGGGGACCACGAACTGGGCGAGTTGCTCATGCTGCATCATCAGCACCGAAACCCTGCCGCCCCAGAGAGCTTCACCACCGAGATGCTGATAAACGACTCCGTAGTCCATGAGTTCGATGCCATCCGTTTCCTTACGGGAGAGGAAATCACCAGCATTCAGGTGCGTTTGGGTAAACCCACCCGCAACGCCCCCGCTGGCCAGCATGATCCTCAGCAGGTTCTTGTTGAGACGGAATCCGGTGTCCTGGCTGACGTCGAGATATACGTCAACGCGAGATATGGCTACGAAGTGGCAACACAGGCCTCGTTCGAGGAAGGCATTGTTAGCATCGGTCGGGACGGAGGACCTTATACGCGATACGCCGGCCGGTGGGGCGGCTCCGTTACACCGGGATTCGAGGAACGCTTTGGCACAGCATATGACGTGGAAGTACAGGCATGGGTTGATGCTGCCCTAAAAGGGGAAATTGGTGGGCCTTCCGCATGGGACGGCTATGCCACTGCGGCTTGTTGTGAAGCGGGTATCAAGGCGCAGAAGAGCGGAAAAAACGAGTCAGTAGCACTCAATCAAAAACCCGCGCTCTACGCGTAGTGGATCCGCAGGACTGGGCGGGGAGCATTCATTCAGTGAGACCTCCACCAACGTTATGCTCCGACGGTGGCTACCTCTTGGCTCTGCCGCTCAGTCGCGGAACCTCCATCATCCGCCACCGCTTTATCCGAAGGCCATAGTGACAGGAATGAAGTCACGACTCCCGCCATGTCTTCGCGGCTCCTGCCAGAACTGGCCTGGACGGCCAAGCCCTGAACAACTGTCGCTATCAGACCAGCTGTTTCCGCTGCAGACAGTCCACTGAGCAGCGGACCTACACGCTGAGCTTCCTCAAGTTTCTCCGTTAGCATCCCCCAAAGGGCGTCCCGCTCCTTCGCGAGGTGTTGTCTGATGTCGTCGAACTCCGGACCAGCCGTCAACGCGGCACTGGTTACAAGAC
Organism: Arthrobacter sp. SLBN-112; assembly: GCF_030944625.1. Taxonomy (NCBI): domain Bacteria; kingdom Bacillati; phylum Actinomycetota; class Actinomycetes; order Micrococcales; family Micrococcaceae; genus Arthrobacter; species Arthrobacter sp. SLBN-112. Next base: position 700,131 of record NZ_JAUSXY010000001.1, on the reverse strand, counting down.
AGCCTGCTGGTGTTGCGCCTTCGGCATGCAGCTCAACCATCCGGTAGAGAAGCGTGGAGGCAACTTCGCGGGGAGACGCCTGCTCAAGGGCGGCGTGGCGGAACGCGAGATAATCCTGGTTGTATAGTTCTACAACACGCCTAAAAAGGTCCGTTTTCGAGTTAAACGCACGATAAATGCTCGCCTTGTTCATGCCCATCAATTTTGCGAGAAGTTCGAGAGACGTTCCTTCATAGCCGTAACGCCAGAAGGCGATGAGTGCGGCTTCAAGCGCCGCGGACTCATCAAAGGACCTAGGCCGAGCCATCAATTTCTCCCTTCCTGGGAATCACAAGCGGCACCTCTTGTATCGGGAACCACCGCCTCTCAAATGAGACCGATCGTTTCACACTCGGCGCAACTAGCCGACTGCGTTCGTTCCACGCCATCCCGTTCCCGGCACGCCTGTAGACACCCGACCACCCCTTCAAACAACACCAAGAGTATTTATGTTCCATCCGAGGAGACCAGTCCACGCGAGACAGGCGTCAGTTTCCCCTTCGCCCAGGTCCTGTCATCGGCCCCCGGGCGAGGTGCCGGGAACACCGGCAAAACGACCCGCATAGCCCTGGGTACTCAGGGCTATGCGGGTCGTTCACTTCAGGTCGCCGGTTCCTCCTGAACGATGGCTTGAGAGGCTGCTACTCCCGCTGACGAGGTCGGGGTGTAGCAGCCTGTCCATGCTTCGTTCGGCCGGTTTGGACATGAGGAGATCCTAAGTGCGGGCGGGCGTTGGCCACGGAGTCTCACGAGAGCATTTTCCAGTCTCGTGGCCCGGGGCGCCACGGTCAGCGCGTCGGCGGGGACTGGGTACCCCAGTCATTGAGGAAGCACTCCTGAACAATCTTCCGGGCTGAGTATTTAGGGCGAGATTCATCAATTAGGATGAGGCAACAAGTGTCAGGATCTACACCTGTGCCGCCACAAGTAAGGCTGTCATGCTGCCCTTGCGTCGTTCGGATTTGTCAGACGAGACGCTTAAGGTGATCCGCCAGCCGCCGAAGCATGTGCTTCAGTGGCTGGCGGATCGTGTGGTCCCTCCGCTAAGTCATTGCCGGCAAATGCTGGGAAAGAACCACGGTTATCGCCAGCAGCCGTAACGCCTGCCGGACGACGGGGGGTGGGTTGGTCAGATACGCGCGGGGGTCCAATCAGGAGTGTCGCGAAGTATGAGCTCACTTAGTGTATTAACGGACCGGGTGACGCCCTCGCGCGAGCTTACAAGGATGTCTTCATGCTCGATATTGAGAGGACCGTCGTACCCCACGGAGCGCAACTGGTATACGAAGTCGGCCCAGAAGCCGGCACCTCCCGGGTGTCCCAGGCCCAGTGTCACGTAGTTCCAAGCACGGTTTTTTGCGTCGGACGGAGGAAGGGTGTCAAGGACGCCGTTCACTCCCGAGACTTTCCTATTGATGACCGCGTCCTTGGCGTGGACGTGAAATATAGAGGATCCAAGAGCATGGATTACATCCGAGATGTCAGCTCCCATCCACATCAAGTGTGAGGGATCCAGGTTGCAGCCCACTACTTCGCTGTCCACAGCCTCTCGCAGACGAAGCATAGTGGCAACGTTGAACACAAGCTGGCTGCCTATCATTTCGACTGCCAGCCGTACCCCACGGGCTTTAGCGTAACGTCCAAGATCTTCCCAGTACGGGATTGCTACTTCGTTCCACTGGTAATCGAGCACCTGTAGGGTTTCTGGCGGCCACGAAGTTGTGATCCAGTTGGGAGTACGGTCGCCCCGTGCTGCGGGCAGTCCGGAGGTCAGGACAACTGTCGGCACTCCGAGTTCACCCGCAACAGTGATGGTGTCGCGGACAACCTGGTCATGTTTGAGACCGGAAACGGGGTGCAGTTGATTGCCATTGGCATTCAGCGCGCTCAGCGTGAGCCCGCGGGATGCTACGGCCTCGGACAGTTGTTTCCGTGCGGTGCCGCTGGAAACGAGGTCGGCAAGGTTGGCGTGGGGCGCCTCGGACCAGTTGCCGGTCGCGATCTCAACTGTGTCGAGATTTAGTTCTGCTGCAAAGTCGAGTGCCTTCTCAAGCGGGAGGCTGCCGACTGAATCGGTTATGAGCCCGAGCTGCATGTTTAGTCCATTCTTGTGTGTAACTGATGGATCGGTTTGGAGGCCGGGGGCGATCGTTGACCTATCCAGCAGGCGGGGTGGCCGCGGAGGACCTCAAATTAAAGTGTCTTGATTAGGCCGCCGTCGATCAGGAAGTCGGAGCCGTTAACATTGGCGACGATGGCACCGGACAACATTGCGGCAAGTGCGGCCACTTCGCTGGCCTCAGTGAACCGTCCTGTGGTGAAGCCGCCCTGGGCATCCACCACGCTCTTCTTTGCGACCTCGGCTTCCAGCCCCGTAGCGGAAGAGATTGTGTTGACGATTCCGTCATCCCCGAACCACATGTCGGTTGCGACCGGACCGGGGCTGATTGTGTTGAACCGAATACCGCGGGGACCGAATTCCTTTGAAAGGGCCTTTGAGAGGTTGGTCAGAGCTGCCTTCGCCACTGAGTAGTCAGCAACACCGGGGTCAGGCAGGAATGCGTTGACAGAACTGATGGAGATGACGCTTCCCGCTCCGCGCTCAAGCAGTAGCGGCAATGCGGCGCGGATTGTCCGCAGCGCGGTCTTGAAGTTTACGGAGTACGTTTCGTCGAACGCCTTTTCAGGTATCGCCAAAAATCCGTCCATCCGGGGAGTCACGGCCCCGACGTTGTTCACCAGGATATCAAGACCTCCCAGTTCAGCTGCCCGTTGGATGATCTTCTCTGCAGCTCCTTCATGAAGGAGATCAACTTCCACGGTGACGATCCGGCCTTTTTCCTGGTCTTTCCCGTAGTCCGAGGGGAAACTTCGAGCACTGGCCACAACTGTGGCACCTTCGTTTGCCAGGGCGGATACTATCGCCTTGCCGATTCCCCTGCTGGCCCCTGTCACAACGGCGATTTTGCCATCCAGGTTCAAATCCATGTCGGTTCCCTTTTCACTTGTTGAGGTTTGAAAGATTTGCGCGGAGCACTAGGATTTATGAGCCTTCAGTCCTATCCACGCAGGCTGTGACCGCTGCCTCCGGGCGCAGTCACGCCGGGCGTTGCCCTCTGAAGTGCGGGATCTGTTGCGAGCTAGTTGCATCTGGCAACAGATCCCGGTGACTCCTTCAGGCATCTTTCGTCAGGCCGCCCAGAACTTGAGGATCTGCTCGACGAATTCTTCAGGGGCTTCTTCCGGAATGTGGTGTCCGATGCCTTCAAAGATGTGGTTCGTGACGCTGTCGCTAAATTGCTGCATGGTGTTGAAAAGATTGTCGCGGTCAGCGTAGCCTCCTCCCAAAGTCAGGACGGGCATGGGCAGCCGCTTCTTGCTGCGATCCAGGCTGGCAGCGCGGCCGGCCGGGCTGAAGATCTCGCGGTAGTACATCAGGCCAGCCCTGGCTGCGCCAGTTTTACTGAATACACGCAGGTATTCTTCGAAGGCATCGTGGTCGATTGCCCATGTCCGGGCAAGTTTTGCCGGTCCAAAGAACCACCCGAGGAATTCACGTTCACGACCGTGGATGAGGGCCTCAGGAAGTCCGTCGAGACGGTTGAAGTAGAAATGCCATTGCCTGTTAACTCCCTCCATTGCGGGATAGTCGCCCACAGGAAGGGGTGAAATGCCAGGGATATGGGCATCCGAGGCCACGAGCCGCTTAACGTCCTCCGGATATTCGATGGCGTGCGTGAATCCGATCCATGTGCCGACGTCGTGGGAGACGATATCCACACCTTCGGGGCCGACCAGTCCTAGCTGGTGCAGGAAGACGTGTACGTCCCTCGCGGTCGTCGCCATGTCGTAGCCTTCGGAAGGCATGTCACTGTCACCGAATCCTCGTGGATCAATAGCGTAGACCTTACGTCCCTGCTCAACGAGGAGCGGGATGACGTGACGCCAGGCGTACCAACTCTGCGGCCAGCCTGGGATGAGTACGACAGGCTCGCCTTCACCAGCAACAACGTAGTGCAGCCGTACACCTTCGTCGACGGGGACAAGGCCATGCCGAAGACCATTGATCTGGGAACCCCGGCTGCCCTTAGGGGCAGGTGAAGAGGGTGTAGGAGCTCCGTACCTTTTAGCGTATTCCGAAGTGAGGTCTGATTGAGATGCCATGATATTCCTTCCTAGCTGCCCGCGCCGCCTCGGATCTGGAGTTGCTTCGGCTGCGCTGGTTGTAAGCAATTTTGGGGGTGGGTTCGTCGACCTATTTGAGAACGCCGTAGAGAGTTACTGCTCCAAGGAGGAGTAGCCCGAAGAGGGGCAGCGATTTCAAAATGCGTTCTCGGCGTCCCTCTCCGTCAGCGGGGCGGTTCAGCGACACGACGATTACGATGATCAGACCCGTTACCATCAGGTTTGTCCACTGGTTGACGTTGAGCAGGTTGAGCAGGTTCGAAACCAAGGCCATGATCACGACGCCGATGAGCGTGCCGAAGATGTTGCCGCGACCGCCGGCCAACAGCGTCCCGCCGACAACGACGGCCGCAATCGCGCTTAGCTCATAGCCGCTCGCGAAGTTGGGGTCTGCAGTGTTCAGTTGCGCCATGCCGAGTACACCGGCCAGGGCCGAAAGGACGCTGCTAATGACGTAGACGCCGATGCGGTAACCGCGGACGTTGATGCCTGCGCCGTAGGCCGCCTCTTCATTGCCGCCGACAGCGTAAAGGCTGCGGCCAAACGTGGTGCCGCTGAGTCCCAGTTGTCCTACGACGACCACCACGGCCAGGATGACGATGGGCACGGGGATGCCGAGGACGAGACCGGTGGAGAACCAAGACAGCCCCGGGGCCGTTACCGGCAACGGTGAAGCGTTGGTTAATTCAAAGGCCACGCCCTTCGCCATAGTCATCGTAGCCAAGGTGACGATGAAGGGCTGGAGGTTCGAGTAGGAGACACCAACTCCATTGACGACTCCGAAGAATACTCCGGTGATCAGCGCGGCGATCAGGACCGCCGGGAGACCCCACGCCTGGTACAACGAGCCGACAACGGCAGACGCTGACGCGACCTGTGCAACCGAGAGATCGATGCCGCCCCTGCCGGATAGCACCACCAGCGTTTGCCCGACTGCCAGCAGGCCGATCACGGCACCGAGGCGCAATACATTGGAAAAGTTTGTCGCGGTGAGAAAGGCGGGCGACAAGATGGAACCTACGAGGATGAGTAGCACCAGTACCGGAAGCATTCCACTTACCGAGAGGATTCGACGGAAACGGTCGTTGGTGTGGCTCCCGCGCTTTGAGTCACTGGCGCGGTTCTTGCCCGCCGTATCGGGTGTTATGGTCTGTGTCATTTTGTTGCTCCAATTGCGAGCTGAAGGATGTTTTGTTCGCTGGCTTCAGCGGTTGAGATCTCGCCTACGAGACGTCCTGACCGCATCACGAGTACGCGGTCACAGATGCCCAACAGTTCTGGGAGCTCGGATGAGATCACCAAGGCGGCGGCACCTTTGGCAGTAAACCGCCCAATGTTCTGATAGATCTCTGCTTTCGCACCGACGTCGATGCCGCGGGTTGGCTCGTCCAGAATGTATACGCGCGGATCAGAGCAGAACCAGCGGCCAAGGACCACTTTCTGTTGATTGCCGCCGCTCAGGGATCCCACGGAGGTGGCTACGCTGGGGGCCTTGATATTCACCTGTTCCGCGACTGATTCACAAAGTGCCCTGATCCTGCGTCGCGAAAGCCAGGACATCGTGCTCATTTTCTTCAGGTGCGGAAGCACGATGTTGTGGGAAATCGGGAAGTTGAGTACGAGTGCTTGGCTCTTGCGTTCCTCGGGCACGAGGGCGAGACCAGCCTTAATCGCATCCTTGGGCCTGCGGATCTTGACTTCTTTCCCGTCAATCCGGACCGTTCCCTTGTCGGCCTTATCCAGGCCGAACAGGGAACGTGCGACCTCAGTTCGTCCTGCCCCTACGAGTCCGGCCAGGCCAACGATTTCCCCTGCACGCAGGCTCAGGCTGATGTCCTGGAAACTGCCTTTTCTCGACAGTCCCTCAACTTCAAGGACCTTTTCTCCGATGACGCGTTCTTGCTGGGTGTCAAAGAACCGCTCAACGGACCTGCCCACCATTGCCTGAACGAGGTCGTCTTCGGTCGTGCCGGCGAGAGGCATCCGCGCCACGGACCGGCCGTCCCGCATGACCGTGATGCTGTCCGCCACGTGTTGGAGCTCAGGGAGGCGGTGGCTGACATAGAGGACGGCTGAACCTTCTGCCTCCAACTGCTGGACCACGGCGATGAGACGTTCAACTTCGGGCTCAGTCAGGGTTGCCGTAGGTTCATCAAGGATAAACATCCGACCGCCCGTGGAAATGCCCCGTGCGATCATGACCATCTGTTTCACAGCAGGCCTCAAGTCACGCAGCAGCGATCGCGGGTCGATGTGTTCCAAACCAAGCCGCGCAAGCAGCGCCTCCGAACGGGTCAGCAAATTACGCTGTTGAACGAAGGGCCCGGCGTGCGGGAGCTTGCCAAGGAAGATGTTTTCGGCAATGTTCCGGTCCTCGGCCAAGGAGATTTCCTGGGGAACGAGGTGTATGCCGTGGCGAAGGGCGTCGGATGGAGTACGCAACACAACGGGTTGACCGTCGATGAGGACCTCGCCCGCGTCAGGCCGGACCAGACCGGCGATGACCTTGATCAGCGTTGACTTTCCAGCACCGTTTTCTCCTACGAGGGCGTGTCCGCGGCCTGGGTGGATGTCCAGATTGACGTCAGCCAGGGCCTTCACCCCGGGGTAGCTCTTGCTGATGCCTCGCAACGACAGGATAGGTTCCTGCGCGTGAGGTGCGATTCCCGGTTGTGATGGGTCTTGAGCCATGGTCATCCTTCCCAGGTGCTCTTCAGGACTTCTGCCGCGTTCTCTTTGGTGATAACTGGAGGCTGCTCGAGGAGATAGTCCTTCTCTACGGGCTTGCCCAAGACGTGGTAAAGCGCCACACGGATACCGACGTCGCCGTGCACAGGGTTCCAGGGGGAGAGCGCCTTGAAGACGCCGTCTTGGACGGCCTTGACTGCAGTCTTGCCGTCAACTATTGAGAACTGCGGGACTGAGTCGGCGCGGTTGTAATCCTTTAGGGCTTGGTTGACGCCGTATCCAATTTCCGTGTACTGGGAGTACCAGGCCCCGATCTTTTGGTCCTGATGGGCCTGGAGGTAGTCCAGAGCCACCTTGTATCCCTGGCCCCGGCTGTAGTCAGTGGGTGCCGTGTACTCGATTTTGATGTTGGGATACAGCTCATTGAGGGCCTTTTTGAACCCTTCGTTGCGAAGAATCTGAGGGGATGATCCGAGGGCGCCATCTGTTTCTACAACAACACCTTCTCCATTCATGGACTTTCCAACCTGCTCGGCCAGGCTCCTGGCTGACGCCTCGGTATCAAGGTAAATCCACGAATCGTAGTCCCTCGTGGCTACGGTTCGTTCCATGCCAACGATGGGCGTTCCGGAGTCCTTGATTTTTTCAATTTCAGGCGTCAGGGGTTTAACGGAGTGAGGCCAAACCACAGCAGCATCGACCTTCTGGGCAAGGCAGGAAATCAAGGTCCTGGACCTGCTTCAAGGGGTCATTGTTGGTGTTGTAGTAGAGAACCTTGACATTCGGGTGACGGGCCGCCTCGATGGCTGCACTTTCACGCTGGGCTACCGCCCAAGAACCAATCGAGTCCGCCTGCGAGAAGCAAACTGTGTAGGTCTTGGCGGGATCACCAACCGGTCCATCTGGCAGCGGTGCGATGTTCGAGTAGGGCATGGTGAATTGTTTGCCATCGGGCGACGTCACGGGCGTGCCCTCTTCTGACTTGACCTTGACAGCCGAACTGGGGGCTACCAGGTAGTTTTCACCCGATGCATCGGCATTGGCGCCGTTTCCAGAAGACTGCGTCGGGAGCGGCGGCGGGCTGCATGCCGCCAAGGCGGCCATCAGGGTAACCGCAGCTACCGATGCTGAAACTCGAGTGGTGCTGGTGATTCTTGACATATGCCTGTCTCCTTTGACGGGGCAGAGGGCTGGTATTTAGGCGGGCGAAAAGAACTTGATCAGAGTCTCGGCCAGCTCGACCGGACGCTCCAGCGCCAGGCTGTGGCCGCAGTCAAACCCGACGTACTCGACGTTGCTGGAGAAGTGCTGCATCTGGTTACGAGCCTCCTCTGCGATGAAGTACTCCGCGCCGATCGTGAGGATGGGCATGGGTAGTCCTTTTTCCTGAACTGATTGCGTGAACTTGATGTTCTCCCACGTGGCCCGATAGACGGAGAAAATTGCTCGAAGACCGCCGGGCGCCGACGACGTCCTGGCCCACTCATCAACACAGTCATCCGTGATGGCTGCCGGATCGTAGGTTTCGTTCTTCATCCAGGTGGACCAGAATGCCGCCTCCTTCCCCGAAATCAACATCTCCGGGAAGTCGGGAACGTGGAAGAAGCTGACGTGCCACAGGAAACGGCCCAAAGCGCGGTTTTCTGGGCTCAGGTGGGACCAGTCTTCGAGGCCAAACCCGGGGAGGAGTGACTCTCCAAAGGACAGTTTCGTTACCCGCTCGGGATATCTCGCGGCAACTGCGAAGGCGAAGCAGGCCCCCCAGTCTTCGCCGACTACACCGAACTTATCGAAGCCCAGATGGTCGACAAGCTGGATGATGTCTTCGGATACTGTCTCCATGTCATAACCGCTTTGCGGTCGGAAGGAGTCGCCGAATCCCCGGATGTCCGGGGCGATGACGGTGAAGTGCTCACTAAGCATCGGGATGACGCGGTGCCAGTAGTACCAGCTCTTCGGCACGCCGTGCAGGAGGACAAGCGGTTCCCCCTGACCGGCCACCACATAGTGGATACGTGTTCCATTCAGGCTGACGCGCCCATGAGTGACAGGTGCACCAGCGAAGTCTTTGACCTCGAGCATTGGGAACCCTCTCCTTACTTCTCTGTAAACGGAAAATCCCAACAGTGGGGATGGCGAGCACTTCTGGGGCGCACGGTGCGCGGAGACCCAACGTAAACGCTCGTTCTCAAAAAGTGTAAACGGGCGTTCTCATTGAATGCAAACGTTCGGTAAAAAACGTCTTGTTTCGTGAGAGGATTGCGCTGTTGACAGGAACGCGAGGAGGGGTGAATGTCGCGACCCAGGACATTTGAAGAGACTGCGGCCTTGAGGGCTGCCCTGCAGACCTTCTGGCGATACGGTTACGAGGGGGCTTCCATGGAGCTGCTGGCGGAAGCCATGGGGATGAACAAGGCCAGCATCTATAGAGTTTTCGGCTCCAAACAGGAGCTGTTTGAGCGCGTGCGGGAGGTTTACCATCGCGAGTACCTCAGGTTCCGGATCGAGGCACTGGGACAAAGGACCCCGAAGATGATCGCTACCAGGCTGCTGCACGGCATGGTGAATCTCCATGCCGAACAGGAGACTCCCGCAGGCTGCTTGGAGACCAATGCGGCTCTGGCCATAGGCCCGGAGAAAGAAAGAATCCGCGCTCAGCTGGCCGAGAGCCGGGAGGCCCTCTGGGACTTGTTAACTGAAAGGTTCGAGGATACAAAGGATGACGGTGGCCTTCCGCCATCGATGTCTGCCAGTGACGCGGCGGCAATCGTGAGCACACTCGTCCAGGGACTCGCCGTTCAGGCCAAATCGGGACGATCCAAGGAGGAACTCACCGAACTGGTAAATGCTGTCCTACGAACTTGGCCGGACTGAAAGATAGGACAACAACCCCCTAGGACGACGGGAAGGCAACCAGGTTGTGTGCAGTCACATTGCCGCTTGGCCCTGCCAACCACAGGCCTTCCTTGCCGTGCCCTGCAGGGTCTAGTTGGCTACGTTCCAGAGGGGCATGATTGATCTAACAACTGATTCGAGCTCTGCTCTGGTACGACCGCTTTTGCCCTTTACGGCCATTCCTTGGATAACTGTGCGTACCAACGCAGCCGCAGTGCTCTGCAGGCATCCCGTTCGGGAGCGGCCTCTGGGAGCTGTCTCTTCGAAGCGTCTTGCCGGGTAGCCTTGGATCAGGTCCCGGTTTTCCACAAGCCCCCCTCACCGCTTCATTCTCGGGATGGCAAGCTAGTGCCCCGCTTGTCTGAAGACGGCGTGCGGGAGTTGTCGTTCGTGTGCCGCGTGGCTAATCCCAGCAGTAATAGTTCCTAGTTTGCCTACGTGTCTGAGCTTGCAGCGCCTTTTTCTGGGCTTCACTCGCTGGAGGTGAAGTTACGGGCAGGTTGTTCTGTTGTCATAACAAACTCTTGCAAATCACATTCCTTCGTTCTAAGCTGAACAACAGTTTCTATCGAAACTAATCAAGTCGCCCGGCGGCGACGCTCCCCGGCATCCCTCATGAATGGACCGCGGAACAGGCTCTTCTAGGGCCGCAATCAATCCACACCCCCTCCAGCGCGGGGCCGCGCCGGCTTTCCCACCGGCTCTAGACCCGATGCTAAGAGTTCCAATCACGGAGATGACATGGCACACCGGGATACTCAAATCGTCCTTGAAATCACAGCGACGGACAGGACATCTATGGAGCGTCAGCTTCACAAGGCCGAATCGATTGCCAGGCAGGAAGCTATGAAGGAACGAAAGTATGGGGTGCTGGTCACCCGCCACAGCCTTAACCGTTTCACCGTGGCCGTCAGCGAATCCGTACCATTCGGACTCACTCAGGAACTTTCTTCCTGGTGATGCTGAAGCGGGGCAATCTCTGACGGTGAGCCCCTGGCGCGACAACCACCGGGTTGACTGCTTGCCCCTTCCAGGCCCAGTCAGCACGCGGTACTGCAATTTTCGGGACGTGAAACAGATGCTGAATGGAGCTGCGAATATGGGGACCTTATCCGCAGGTAGAGCGGGGGGAAACCAGCTTCTGACGCACAAACGGAGGACGCAACATCGCTGCCCGTTCGGGTATACGTTGAGCGGACCCCCGGCCACCCTTCCCCAAGGAAGAGTGAAGGTCCCGTCGTTGAGTTCCGGGACGATTGGGAAAACCCTAGAGGGGAAGTGATCGAGGTCTTTAGAGACGGCAGGATGTTGCGGGTCGGTGAGGTGGAAGACGTGGTAAATCGATCCTCAATCGTATGGGTCCTCTCGGAAGGAGCTGAGCCCCGGCGGGTGTTTGATAAAGCTTCAGGCTTTGACGTCCGAGTCCGCTCCTCCCTTCCACGAAACCAGGCTAACGAACCAAACGTCTGGGCCGCTTGCAACATAATGCCCTCATGGCGAGGCTGATAACGGCCTTTGACAGAACTTCCTCCGGGCCCGGAAACGAATGGAGTGCGGCCGTGCCCACCACCGGCCCCCTGTCCCTATGAGAAGTGGCGTTGGCGACATCTGGCAAAAAACGGACTAACGGCGGGAGTGCCCAAACTACGTACTCGTCCACCGACCTACTGGCGGAATTGCTATGGAGGACCAACATGAAAAACATGACGCTGGGCTTAGTCGGAGCTGGGCGGATAGGCGCGATGCATGCCAAAAACGTAGACGCCATCAAGAAAGAGATGCTCCGTCAGGGCATTGATCTCCAACTGGTCCTCACAGATGTTGCAGCTGATCATGCCCGAGACGTAGCCGCCCGTCTCGGGGCCGGATTTCGGACCTCATTCACTGATATTCTTGAGTCCAGGGTCGATGGAATCATCATCGCTACGGGCAGCAGCACCCACCCGGACCTTTTGCTGGAAACTGTCAATGCCGGCATCCCCGCTTTTTGCGAAAAACCCCTGGCCACTACTGTCCCTGAATCGCTAGCGGTTCTCCACCATATCAAGGCGATGGACGGTACGGTTCAAGTTGGTCACCAGCGCAGGTTCGACGCGGGCTACCTTGAGGCCAAACGCGCCTTTCTTGCCGGAGAGTTGGGGTGGCTCCATGCTCTGCGAGCCGTCACATGCGACATGGCCCCTCCACCTTTGGAATTTCTGGCCACCTCCGGCGGGATTTTTCATGACTGCTCGGTCCACGACTTCGACATCCTGCGCTGGTTGACAGGACGCGAAATCGTCGAGGTGTATGCGCAAGGGTCCAACAATGGAGATTCCAGGATCGGCGAACTTGGCGACGTCGATTCGGGGCTTGCCATGGTGACCTTCGACAATGGGATGCTTGCCTCCGTCTCGGCCAGTCGCTACAACGGCGGGGGCCATGATGTTCGGCTCGAGATACAAGGTTCAAAGGGCTCCCTCATGGTCGGTCTTGACCAGAGGATTGCCCTTCGCTCGGCGGAGGTCTCCAGTACGTTCCCGGAGGGCATCCCGCATTTGACTTTTGCCGACCGCTTCAGGGCGGCTTACCGCTCCGAAATCATCGCCTTCATCGAATTGATTCTCGGCAGGCGCAAGAACCCATGCCCTCCAGAGGATGCCGTCGCAGCTTCGATAGTTGCAGAGGCAGCTCAGCAATCGCTGCAGTCGGGTCTTCCTGTGAGTGTGACCGCAACCAGCCTTACCCTATAGCAGGCCGCCGGATGGCAGGGGGCACTTAGGATCCCGCACCCAGCAAGCCTGCGGGGCCGAGATGTCTGGACTAGAGCAGCCTATTTGTCATGCGGCAAATCTCTAGATTGCATTACCGGCCCCCAGCTAGGCTGTGATTGGGCCGTTCGGGGTGGCGCAGTTGTCTTGCGGACGACAAGATGCGGAGTTCTTACAACGTGAGCGGCAGAAGTTGTTCCTTCAACCCGTTCCACGGCACGGTCAACGGCCGTTGCTGCCAGAACTGGAGCATCCTGGCTAATGGATGAAAGCTGGACAAAACTAAGCCGCGCAAGCTGGCTGTCGTCGTAGCCGAGTACCGAGACGTCGCGCGGGACACGCAAGCCACTCGCCCGTAGGCCCTCTATCAGACCGAGGGCGGCCCTGTCATTGAAGGCCACAACTGCCGTGGGAGGGTCGTCCTTCAAGGCTTCTGCCGCTCGAAGCCCATCTTCTTCCCCAGGTCCACCGGGGAGGATAATCGCCTGAAGGCCCCGGCGTTGCATCTCGATACGAAAGGCCTTTCGGCGCTGCCTGGCCGAGACTGCTGTCCCCCCGTCCACATGAACTATTCTCGCGTGCCCTAAGTCGGCGAAGTGCTCAACAGCTAATCGGATGCCGTGTAGATCATCACTGCTGACCGCATCTATGTGGCCCCCCACATCACTGCGCAAAAGGCTGACGACTGGCGCTTGGCCGGAATATCGCTCGAGATCCTCCTGGCTCAAGGTTGAGGAAATCATGATCAACGCTTCGCATCCGAGATCAAGTAACGACTCTGCGGCGCGTTTTTCGGGACGTCCGTTGGCGACGGCACTCAACGCAATGTCGTACCCTCGAGCGTCGGCTTGCGCATACGCAGCGTCGACGATTTCTGTGTGAAACGGCTGGGAACTTGAAAAGCTCACACCGATCAACCTTGTGCGGGTGCTGCGCAGCAACCGCGCGCGGCTGTCCGGCCTGTACCCCAGCTGACGGGAAGCTTCGAATACCTTTTGGCGGGTTGATTCGGCGGCGCCGGGAACGCCTCTCATAACGATGGAGACCAAGGCCCGTGAAACTCCTGCGGCCTCGGCTACATCCATCATCGTCGGCCGGCGCTGTGGCTCTCTCGTCTGCTCCTCCATCTTGCTGAGTATAGAACGATCTAGACATGACGAGGATCACATGCCACTCTTGATCCACTAGAACGATCTAGATTGAGCAGCAGGAGCATTTATGACCTATATCCACCAACGTGTGATGGATGCCAGCCCCATTCGTCTGGGACTTATCGGAGCTGGATGGATTGGAAGTTTCCATGCCGAATCCGTTGTCCACAGAATCCCTAATGCCCGATTAGAGGCAATCGCGGACCCCGATTTTCCCGTCGCAAATGCGTTGGCGGCCAGACTTGGCGTCAGTAAGGTCAGCGCGGATCCCGCTGACGTGGTCGATGACCCCGACATCGATGCCGTCATCATCTCGGCGCCGGCGCGCTTCCACGCCAACTTGATCTCCGCCTGCGCTCAAGCGGGAAAACACGTATTCTGCGAGAAGCCGGGGGCGCGCAATATGGAGGAACTGGACAAGGCATTGGAAGCCGTCCAGGCTGCAGGGGTTGGTATTCAGTTCGGGTTCAACCGACGCTATGCGAAGGATTTCGCGGCAGCCAAGAAACTCGTTGACGACGGCACCGTAGGAACACCACAGCTGCTCCGTTCCCTGACCCGGGACCCGGGATCCGCTTCAGGTCTAGCGAACGCCGGCCGCATAGCGCCTGGAACGATCTTCCTCGAGACCCTGATCCACGATTTTGACACGCTCAATTGGCTCAATCCTGGCGCTGTTCCCGTTCGTGTACATGCCGTGGCGGATGCTCTAGTGGCTCCTGAACTTAGGCCGAACGGCCTTCAGGACACCGCCGTGGTAACCATTACCTACAGCAACGGTGCCATTGCAGTGGCTGAAGCCAACTTCAACGCCCTGTATGGCTATGACGTCCGGGGTGAAGTATTTGGCTCTGCAGGCATGATCACCGTTGGAGGACCTCAACATTCCAGCGCCACCAGTTACACGTCCTCGGGTATCGGCGCTGCCACCGTTCGATTGAACACTGAGCTTTTTTTCGACGCCTATACGGCCGAACTGGCCGAGTTCGTAACCGGAGTGGAATCCGGCCGGGACGGACGCCAGCAGGCGGCCGGCGCCCCTCGAGGCATCGACGCTCGTAACGCACTCGCCGTAGCCTTGGCGGCCTTCCGATCCGCGGAGACTGGCCAACCGGTTGACGTTTCGGCGATTGCCAACCTTCGGGCATCCCAGCCAGAAGCATATGCAGCAGTGGAGCTTGCATGAGCTTCCGGCTAGCAGTCTGTGCCGAAATGCTGTACGGGGAACTGCCATTGATCGAACGGGTGAAGCTGATTCACGAACAGGGCTTCGAGGTAGAGCTGTGGGATACCCGCGGACTGGACACCCATGCCCTGGCCGCCACCGGTGCGCGCTTTTCCTCAATGAGCGGCTACTTCGGGGGAAGCCTCATCGACCCGGACAGCGCGGACCAAGTCCTTGCATCAGCAGAGAAGCTGATTCCGACCGCAGCAGAACTAGGTATCGAACGCATGGTCATTCATCCGGCCGAACTAGGGGAGGGCGGTCATGCGGTTCGACCGCTGCACCGTGCCACGGGGGAAATGTGGCTTACCGGCTTGCGCACCCTCGAACGATTGGCCATGCTGGGCGAGCAAAACGATGTGACATTCGCCCTGGAGAACCTGAACACGACCCTTGACCACCCCGGCATACCGCTGGCCCGCGCTAAGGACACCCTTACTCTGGTCTCCGCCGTGGATCATCCCAACATCAGGATGATGCTGGACCTGTACCACGCCCAGATCGGGGAAGGAAACCTCATCGAGACGGTTCGGGCAGCGCTGCCTTGGATCGGAGAAGTTCAAGTTGCGGATGTCCCGGGGCGATTTGAGCCAGGCACAGGCGAAATCAACTTCCAGGCCGTCGCGGCGGCGCTCAGGCTCAGCGGCTACTCAGGTGTCGTAGGGCTGGAAGCCTCCGCTTCCGGTGGCCAGAGCGTGCCGGCCGGCAATGAGGCCCTCACCGCGTTCCGCACCGCATTTAGCGACTAAGCCGACAGCAGGACCGCACCTGGACGACGGGGAATCCGGTCCGTCGCTCATAAGCTCCCCCACCAGATTGAAATTCTGATCTAACCCCTCAGCCAACACCAAGTGAACCTGCTGGCATATCACTTGGATTGAACTCAGAAAGAGACAAATGAAGACATCAGCCAATGTTGCCGTGATTGCCTTCGCCGCATCACTCGCCTTCCTAACTGGATGCGGCTCATCCCCCCAGACCGGTTCATCAGACAACGAACCACTGCAAGCCGTTGACGCAGCGACGCTCGTACCCAACGACATCGTCGGGCGGGGACCTGACGGAGTTAAATCCGGCAACATCAGCGATCTCAACCTGACAACCGAAGAGGTCGCCAAAGCCAAGTCCGAAAAGTACAAAGTTGGCATTGTCATGCAAACCATGAACGTGGAATGGTCCACCGAACAGGTCCGGGGTATTACCGACCGACTAAAGGAGTTCAATGCAGAAGTAGTAGGAGTCATCGACCCCGACTACAACGTTGAAAAACAAATTGCCGGCATTGAAAACATGATTCAAAAAAAGCCCGACGCAATCCTCAGCATTCCCGTTGATGACACGGCAACCGCGGAAGCCTACAAGAAGATTGGTGCAGCCGGCATCAAGCTGATTTTGATGGACAACATCCCAAAGGGTCTGAAGTACCCTACGGACTATCAGAGCATAGTCTCATCTGATAACCAGGGCAACGGCGCTGTAGCTGCGAAAGCTCTTGCCGAATATATTCCCACCGGCGGATCGGTCGGCGTATTAGACTTCGGCGTCGACTTCTTCGTCACTAAAGAACGGAAAAACGGCTTTACGAACTGGATGAAGGAAAACCGTCCCGACATAGTTGTGAAAGTCACAGAATTTCTGGATCCAGCCAAGGCCGGTGACACTGCATCAAACTTCCTGACTGCAAATCCCGATGTGAAAGGCATGTACACGGAATGGGAGGTTCCGGCGATGGGTATTGAGAGCGCCTTGCGTAATCAGGGTAAGAACCTTCCTATCACGTCCGTAAATATCGCCTCTGACGTAGCCATCGATCTTGCCAACGGCGGAATGATCAAGGGTTTCGGCGCGCAGGTCCCCTACGACCAGGGGATGGCAGAAGCCAGCGCAGCAATCAACGCACTTCTCGGCAAATCCGTACCGCAATGGATTGCATTCAAATCCGTCCCGGTAATTCGCAACAACGTCCTAGACGCATGGAAGCAGGTATACCACCAGGATCCGCCGGCCGATCTCGTGAAGACCTGCAATGACAACGCCGCCTGCAGGAAATAACTCGTCGAAACACGAAAGGCGTCACTGATGTCTGTTTCCACAAAGGCTCAATCAGCCCCAACACGTGAGGGTTCCAACGAAATGGCTGTACCGCTACTCCGCATGGTTGGCATCGAGAAAGAGTACGGTCCGGTAAAGGCGCTGAACGGAGTCGACTTCGAGTTGTTCACCGGGGAAGTGCACGGAATACTTGGACAAAATGGTGCGGGTAAGTCGACCTTAATCAAAGTGCTGGCCGGCGCGGAAGAAAAAACCCGTGGCAGGCAACAGCTAAACGGAAAGGATGTGAATATACGCTCGACGGCAGAAGCCCAAAAAGCGGGCATATCCGTCGTATATCAGGATCTCAGCCTGATTCCATCCATGTCTGTCGCTGCGAACCTTTATCTCGGGCGTGAACCAAAAACCAATTGGGGGCTAATCGACCATAAAAAGCTGAAGAAAGATGCCCGGAATCTTCTTGAGGAGCACGGCTTCGACCTGGACCCCTCAACCGTAGTAGCTTCACTGCCGTTCGCTTACAGACAGATGACCGAGATTGCCAAGGCCCTTCTTGAAAAGGCGCAAATTCTGGTCCTCGATGAACCTACGTCTGCACTTACAGCGGACGAGGAGAAAATCTTGTTCGAGGCAGTTCGCAATGTAGTCAAACGGGGTGTGGGAGTAATTTACGTAACCCACCGCCTATCCGAGATTTTCAGGTTGACGGACAGGGTAACCGTGTTCAGGGATGGCAAAAATGTTCTAACTGTTAATACGTCAGAAACGGATATGTCGCAGCTCGTGAATGCCATCGTTGGCCGAAAACTTGCCGACGCGTATGCAAACAATGAAAGCAGCGCAATGAACCGATCTTTCATTCGTGCAGAGGAAAAGGATCGAATTACTCTGCGTGGGGTATCTAACAGACGTCTTCACGATCTGAATCTTTCCGTTGCATCTGGCGAGGTCTACGGACTGGCCGGGAACATCGGGAGCGGTCGGACGGAGATTCTTGAAACGCTTTTCGGGTTACTGCCCATAAAGGGCGGATCACTCGAGCTAGACGGGATATCGACCGTCCTGAGAAATCCCTCCGACGCGATCCGCCACGGAATAGCCCTGGCCTCGGAGGACCGCCACGAGTCGGGGCTGGTTCTGGAGCATTCCATAGAACGCAACATTGCCATGCCTCAACTTGGCGGGCTCTCGCGACAGGGGATCTACAACCGAGCGAAGTCAAGTGCCCGCTCCCTTGAAGCCATTGAACGCCTCGGTATTAAGGCACGCGATGCAGCAACTCAGGTTAAAACCCTCTCTGGTGGAAACCAACAGAAAGTCGTGTTTGGCAAATGGCTAGAACCAAGGCCGCGAGTCTTGCTGTTGGACGAACCATCGGTGGGTGTGGATGTCGGTGCCAGAAGTGAAATCTACGAGATCATCCATAAAACAGCTGAAGCTGGAAGCTCGGTCATTATTGCGTCGTCCGATTTAGCTGAACTACTTCAGCTTTGCGACACGATTGCCATCGTAACGGATGGAACAATCACCTCGGTAATCCCACGGACATCTATTTCCAGCGAACAGCACCTCCACCAATTGATCCAGGAGTTTCAACCATGAGTGTTTCGGCCGCGGTTCGGGCTGTGAAATCAGCCAAAGTTCCCACCCTCATAGAACGTATTCAAAGAAGTGTCCGCAGCGGTGAGCAGCCGGTGTTTTTGTACGTGGCCTTCTTGGTTCTCGTGCTCGGCTTCTCTGTGGCTTCGCCGGTCTTCTTTTCTGCAGACAACTTCGCGAACATCGCTCGGCAAACGGCGTTAGTGTCCATCATCGCCGTGGGAATGTCGCTAGTCATCGTCACTGCCGAGATCGACCTGTCAGTGGCATCCAACCTTGCACTTTCAGGCGTTGTAGCAGCTATCGCTATGAGGGAGTTCGCATCCAGTTGGACGGTAGGGGCTCTTGCGGCGATAGCTTGCGGCATCCTGATCGGACTCATCAATGGGCTCCTGGTCGCCAAGCTCGGGATTCCGTCCTTCCTCGTGACACTCGGAATGCTGGGTGTGGCTCGAGGCATCGCCATGATGATAACTAACACCGCACCCGTCCTGGTTTCGAACAGGGATTTTTGGACCATTTTTGGTGATGGATCACTTATCGGTATTTCAACTCCGATCCTATGGACTGCTTTCGTCATTTTGAGCGGAGTATTGATTCTTCATTTCAGCACCTTCGGCCGGAAAGTCATAGCAACTGGCGGTAACGCTCTCGCGGCAAAATACTCTGGAATAAAGGTCGGCCGTATCAAGATATCGGTATTTGCAATTACAGGAGCGCTTGCAGGACTGGCCGGACTTATTCTGACAGCCCGTGGACACGCAGCCCGGCCCGACGTCGCTTCTGGCCTGGAACTGGACGTCATAGCTGCCGTGATCCTGGGGGGCGTTAGCTTGTTCGGCGGTCGAGGGACGATCTTCGGAGTAGTCCTGGGCAGCTTGATCATCGGTATCTTGAACAATGGACTTGTCCTCATGGGAGTTAGCCCAGCAGTCCAGTTGACCGTCAAGGGAATCATCATCATCGCGGCTGTTGCCTTCAACAACAAGAAGAAGTAGCCCACGGCTCGACGAGGTCCGAGCCGGCCCTGACGTCGGCTGTTTGCGACAATCCTACGGGTAGCACCATGACGGGTACAGGCAACGGGCCCTTCAGGTGCTACCCGTACGGTCTCGGAGGCCCAGCGCGACATCACAACCGAAATCAGACTGCAGAGAGAGTCTGCTGGTAGGGCACCGCAGTATTTCGCCGAGCGTTGAACTCCTCCCGCGATGTCCTCAATGCCAGTAGGCATTATGTGGCCGTTTGAGCCAGCGGCGCGACGGCAGGCGGGACCTCGTTTCGCAGTACTACATGGGTTGATCCGGATACAGCTGCCAACCACATTCTTCCGGAGCGTCCGATGTTGATTCGCGAATTGGTCGCCCCCTCCAAGGCAATAGTCCGCCGATGGTTACGACTCAGAAAATTCATATCCCTGCACACGTAGAGAGGTACACAAATGGACGCAACACTTGATACTTTTGGTGGTCTGACGTCAGTGACGACACCGGCCACGGGACGATTCGGTGTCGGGTTTGAGCAAGAGCGATGGTGGCTGTTCACCCCAGAAGGAAACGCCTTCTTCTCCCTGGGTCTCAACCATGCCGAGGAAGCGGATCTTAAGCATCCCTATAACATCCAACTCTGGAATACGCGCTACGGCTCACGCGAGCGTTGGCGGGGCGCCGTTCTGGACGATCTGCGCACATTCGGGTTCAACACCTTGGGATGGACGCAGCAGTGGGTTGCCGGTGACTATGAAATCGACGCTGACTGGCTTAACCCGATCGACCTCAAGCACAGCGCAGGGTGGACTCCGAGCGAGTTGCGCAGCGCCGGAATGCCATACGTTCAAACGCTGAGGTTTGCCGAATTCGAAAACTGGAACGGTAACCCTCATTACCCTGACGTCTTCTCCCGCGACTTTGAAGACTACGCTGCCCACTTGGCGAGAACGGTGGTCGCTAATCACGCAGACGACCCCAACCTGATTGGCTACTTTTTTGTCGACATCCCGGCCTGGATGCACCATGCAAGCAACCGCTACTTCACGCGGAATGGCCGCCACGTAAGTGAGGGCGAACTGGCTGAAATAGCAGCTCGATACTACGAGGTGACAACATCCGCGGTCAGGGCTTTCGACGACACGCACCTCATTCTTGGGGACAGATACAACGGAAATAAGGGCATTCCCGACGTGGTCTTGACAGCCGCAGCCCCATTCCTGGACGTATTGTCAATCCAGTACTTCCCGGGAGCGGACCCGACAGCACACAAAAAAATGCGGGACGACCTGCACCGGTGGCATGACCTGACCGGAAAACCAATCATCAACGCAGACGCCGGTAACAGCTGTGGAACAGTCCTGCACGCGCCACGTTGGGACTCGCTCGCTAACCAGTCAGCACGCGCGCTTAATTACGAGGAGTCGTTGAACGCTCTGCTAGACGACCCGTGGCTGGTCGGATGGCACTGGTGTGGTTACGTGGAAAACCCCGTCAGGGGCTGGGGAATTAAGAGCCCTTTCGACGAGCCGTATGCCGATTTTGCACGCGTTGTGTCAGATGTAAACATGTCCATCTATGACAGGCTCAAACACAAGCAGGTTTGAAGCTCGGGCTTAAGGGGGAGTCGCCGTGTGAATCTGAACCTGTTCCGCGGGGCGCTAGTGGAGGGGAAGTTTGTAGGAAGCGCCGGAGGCGTGGTGGGTTTCGGGCCAGCGGGAAGTGACGACCTTGCCGCGGGTGTAGAAGGAAACACCTTCGGGGCCGTAGATGTGCTTGTCGCCGAAGAGTGACGCCTTCCAACCGCCAAATGAGTAATAGGCGACCGGAACCGGCAGGGGCACGTTGATACCGATCATGCCGACATCCACGGAGCGCTGGAATTTGCGGGCTGCGGCGCCGGAAGAGGTGAAGATGGCGGTGCCGTTGCCGTAGGGGTTGGCGTTAATGAGCTTGATGCCCTCTTCCAGGGTCTCGACACGGACCACAACGAGGACGGGTCCGAAGATCTCCTCTGTGTAGGCAGCCATTTCGGCCTTCACGTGGTCGATGATGGTGGGGCCGACCCAGAAGCCGTCTTCATGGCCGGGAACCACCAGGTCCCGGCCGTCAACTACTAGCGTGGCTCCAGCAGCCTCTGCTTCAGTAACCGTCTTAAGGATGAAATCCTTGGAGGCCGGGGTGATGACGGGGCCCATTGCGGCGTCGGGGGCGGTGCCGTTGGTGACCTTCACGGCCAGTGCCCGCTCTTCGACCTTCTTGACCAGCAGGTCCGCGGCGTCGCCAACGGCGGCGGCGGCGTTGTCCAGGTCGGCGTCGGGCAGGATGATGGCTGGTTCTTCGCCCCGCCCAGCGCCTGGACGCGCTTGCCGTGCTTGGTGGCGGTTTCGTGGACGTACTGTGCGATCGGGGTGGAGCCGACGAAGGAGATGCCGTCCACGTCCCGGTGGGTCAGCAGCCCGTCCACGGTTTCCTTGTCGCGTGCAGGACCTGGAACACACCGTCCGGCAGGCCGGCTTCCGTTCCACAGCTTGGCCAGCAGCAGCGACGCGGAGGGATCCCGCTCGGAGGGCTTGAGGATGAAGTCGTTGCCGGTGGCGATCGCCATCGGGGCCATCCAGAGCGGCACCATCACGGGGAAGTTGAACGGCGTGATGCCTGCAACGACGCCGAGCGGCCAGCGCAAGTAGTCGCCCTTGAGCAGGGTGGGGATGCCGCACGGGTGTTCGATGACTTCCGGGCTCTTCTTGTACGCTCCCCAGCGGCGACAGTGGCGGTAAGGGGGTACTCTCGTGACCCGGGAGTTGTTGCATGACGCTTCAAGATGGCAGGTTTGCGCTCCGTGAGTACTTGATTCGCGAAGCGCCCAACCTGCAGTCCAAGCTTGCGACGAGAATCACAACTAGAGAAGCAGTTGAACTCTCGCAAGACAAAGAAGGCGCGAGATGGTCTTATTGGCAGATAAGAGTCGGCCACGGGGGCCTTTTCACCAGTAGGTTACTGTAGGTTCTCGTTCCAGAAGCTCACTACCCGTTCGAACATTTGCTCCGGACATTCCTCTGGCAGGTGGTGTCCAATGCCGGGGAAAACATGTCCCGCGAGCCTTGGGGCCACGCTCTTCATGGTCTGATACAGGTTATCTGCGTCGGCCAGTTCGCCGCCGAGCGCTAGAGTCGGGGCGTCGATCATACATCCGCTTCTGAGGGCGCTGGCTGATCTCCCCTCTGGGCTGAATACATGTCGGTAATAGGCAAGACCTGCCCGAACCGCCCCGGGCTTGGAAAACACCCGCAGGTATTCCTCAAATGCCGTTGGCTCGATGGTCCAGGTGCGGGCCAGCTTAGCAGGACCGAAAAACCAGGACAGCCATGTTCGTTCCTTCCCCTCGATCATTGCCTCCGGAAGGCCCTCAACCCTGTTGAAGTAAAAATGCCACTGCCTGTGGACCATGACCATGTCTGGGTAGCCTGCCGGGGGGTTGGGAGAAACACCTGGGATGAAGGCATCAGAAAGAACTAGGCGACGTACGTCCTCTGGATACGCGACTGCGAGAGCATGCGCTATCCAACTTCCGGTGTCATGGCTGACGATGTCAACGCCACTGCCTTGATCCAAACCGAGGCGGGCGATCAGAACATGCAGATCACGGGCTAGCGTTTCTAGGTCGAAACCTTCTGGAGGCGCATCACTATCACCAAGTCCTCGGGTATCTACCGCGTAAACCTTCCGGCCGGCTGTCACGAACATCGGTATCATGAAGCGCCATGAGTACCAACTCTGGGGCCATCCGTGGATCAGAAGTACGGGTTCTCCCTCGCCTGCCACGGTGTAATGAAGCCGCACTCCTTCTGCTACCGGGACCAGACCGTGCTCTACGTCCACGGGTATGGTCGCCGAAGGGCTGCCGGCAGGCGCCTTATAAGGAATGGAAAGCGGACCGAATACTTCGTAATTTGGTTTGGATGGGGAAAGCATTACTACACCTCCGAGACGATTAAGATTTGGACCGAAGCGAGTGCTGTCGGCAAGCGAGGATTCGCCTTCAACAGCATCCTCTGAAGATCTGTGTCGAACGTTTTTTCTGTAGTAACGCCAAATTTTTGGCACCTGCAACGTTCTAGGGTCGAGAGTAGCCTGTAACGTTCTAGGGGACAAGGGAAAGTGACGATCCTTCTTCATGTCGGGCATCCTCGGCAGCGTCACAGAGTAACCATTGCCCCGTCCAGGCTTGCAGGGGAGGTAGACCACGATCCTTCGAAAGGCGGAAGCGATGACGCGCCGACCGACCATAGCCGACGTTGCCGCTGAGGCAGGAGTTTCGACATCCTTAGTTTCGCTCGTAATGCGTGATTTGCCGGGGGCGAGCCCGTCCAACCGACAGCGAGTAGTGGAAGTGGCGGCGCGGCTTGGTTACAGGCCCGATTCCCGCGCCCAGCGACTTCGGAAAAGGCAGGCAGGAACAATCGGGGTTGTTGTCAACTTTGAGCATCCATTCCACGCGGACATGATCGACGCTCTTTACGCTGAGATCGGCACACACTATGAATTGGCTATTAGTGCTGTGACACGCGGCCGAATGATAGACGCGGCAGTTGCTAGCCTTATTCAGGAGCGGTGTGACGCCCTCTTATTTCTGGGGGTGCAAGCTAGCGATGGGCAGCTCAAAGCTTTTGACCAGGAGCTTCCGTCCATAATGCTTCATAGACGGCTTCCTGCAGGAACAATCGACACCGTGCGTGTCGATGATGTTCTAGGAGGTCGACTTGCGACAGAACACCTATTGGATCGCGGCCACCGGCGCGTGGCTTACGTGGACGGCGCGGGTCAGGCGGGGTCACAGGACAGACTCCACGGGTACACGAAAACCATGAGATCGAGGGGACTGTCGAACCTTGCGGTCGTCCTGCCGGGTGGTGAGAGTGAGGATGATGGCGCCCGGGCTATGGAATCGATACTGCAGCTAGCACCAAAGGAGCGGCCGACAGCTGTTTTTGCATACAACGATCGATGCGCTCTCGGCCTGCTATACACCGCGGTCCGGGCAGGCGTCCGAGTTCCCGATGCGCTTTCGGTTGTTGGCTATGACGACAGCCGCATCTCCCGCTTGAGAGCGGTAGGGCTGACCAGTGTTCAACAGGACACGAAAGGCGTTGCCCGCATTGCCGTGGCCAGGGCGGTTGCCAGGATGCAGGATACTGACCTTGGTGTGACTGATCACGTCCTTCAGCCCACTTTAATAGTGAGAACGTCAACAGCGACGCCTTCAGTGAGACCCGCTGAGTAGGACTGGCCTGTAGCGACAGCTACTCCTCTGTGAAGCGCGGCTAGTTCTGCTGTTACTGGATGCCGCTCAACGTCGTGGGTTAAAAGTTCGGAGTGAGCTTTAGCGGGCGCCATTCGGAAGACCGAAGGGGCCGAGCCGCAACTCCGGGTGGTGAGAATACCCCTCGGCCCTGAGTCGTCGAAGATGCGGGGGTGAGTTACATGGCAGCCGCTGAAGCGCCAAAAAACCGTTCAGAAGTTCCTACCCTCTCATTTGTTGGTACCGCCAGGAGCGGCTATTTCTCTGGGACCGCCAATTCTCCAGTCACATACTGCGCTCTCCCAAACCCGAAAGACCAGTCGTCGGCACTGTTCTCCACGTAACCGATAAACACATCCTCACCGGCTACTCCAACAGCGGAAAGCTTTGCCGCCACCGCAGCGAACAGTTGCTGCTTCGCCTCCCGAGACCGGCCGCCCTGGGTGAAGATCTGAATCATCACTACCGCCGTCGTGCGCTCGAACCCCAGCCCTGCGTCCTGCGCGAAAATCTGACCCTGCGGGTGTTCCGTCAGGATATGGAAGTAGTCCCGCGCCGGAATGTCGAACTCTTCGAGTATGGCGTCGTGTATTCCCCGGCTGAGACCCTGGAGCTCCTCTTGGGTGCGTCCTTCGTTCACGTCGATTCGTACCAGCGGCATACGCCCTCCTTGTTAGTTTGTCCAGACATACTAACAAGGATGGTCCTTTGCGGCAACGTTTTCGTCACTGGAGCGCCCGCCGTGTGGCCGGGAACGTGCTTTTGGATGGCGAACGTCACCTCCCTTATAACAAATGCCGGACCCGGCTCTGTGCGGTAGAAACGGGGCCGTTCGGTGGCGGAGCCCCGTCTCGTTTTGGAACTACTTCGTCGGGATAGGCCCTAGCGGCGCCGCCGCGACCAAGCCGGATCAACGCCGCAGGCGCCAAGGTGAGGCAGGGGCGCCGAGCACGCCACCCCTGCCGTGGCCGACTATCTGTTCAGTGAGAACCTTGGATGCCACGAGGATTCAAAAGTGCTGGCCCCGGGCGCATGCCCGTGACTCTTTAGGCGAGACCGCCGTTGGCATAGATGGTTTGCCCATTAATCCACCTTCCAGGGCCGGCAAGGAACGCCACTGCTTCAGCGATGTCATCCGGCCGCCCGAGACGCTCCAACGGAGCTGCCTTTGAAAGCTGATCAATCTGCTGGTCAGCTTTTCCCCGAAGGAACAGAGGGGTTGCAGTGGGGCCTGGGGCCAAGGTATTGACCGTGATGTCCCTGCCTCGCAGCTCGCGCGCGAGCGTGAGCGTTATGCCTTCGACCGCAGCCTTGCTGGCGACATACGCTCCGTAACCTGGGAATTGCGCACGGGTCACTGTTGTAGAGAAGTTGATAATTGCCCCGCCAGCACGGACACGTCGGGCTGCCTGCTGGGATACGACGAAAGTCCCACGGATGTTGGTTCGATGCATGCGGTCGAGCTCATCAAGATCCAAATCGGCGATTGTTCCCAGAATCATGATTCCGGCCGTGTTCACGACGACGTCAATACCGCCGAAGGTGTCCTCAGCTAATTGGAACGCATCGCTCATCGCGTCCATGTCAGCCACATCGCCGCTAACTTTAATGGCGCTGCCCCCTCCTGCAGCTATGGAATCGACCAGATGTTCGGCGGCTTCCTTGTTACCCGCGTAGTGGATAACCACAGAGAACCCATCTTCGATGAGCCGCTCAACGACGGATCGTCCTATCCCTCCGGAACCTCCCAGGACAAGTGCGACTCGGTCTGTAGGTGTGTTCATGTTTTCTCCTAGGAATGTGTCGTTGTGCTACCTGCGGTCTCAGCCATACGTGTGCGTCTGACTAATTGGTACGGGTTTTAGTGGGCACTAAAGGCGGTGAAGTCGTCGAAAACCGTGAACGGTAGTCGCTCGGTGAGAGGTGGAGTCGGTTCATGAAGCTTCGCCGCAGGGACTCTGTGCTGCCGAAACCGGACGCGCGCGCGGCGGCTGATACGCTACATCCCGCTTCGAGGAGCGCCTTCGCATGCTCCAATCGAATGCGCTCTACAAATCTCGCGGGTGACGTGTCCAGCTCTGCTGCGAAGAGTCGCGAGACCTGGCGGGCACTTAGTCCTACCAGTAAACCCATAGAGTCGACGCTGTGATTCAGGGCAGGATAGGCGGACACGCTCTCGACGATGTCCCGCAGCGGCCTGCTCCCGACTGGCTTGATTTGAAGGGGTGCTGAAAACTGGGTTTGACCACCTGGCCGTTGCATGAACAACACGAGGTTCCTGGCCACCTCCCGGGCGACGGGGGCTCCATGGTCTTGCTCGACAAGTGCCAGTGCAAGATCAATACCCGCTGAAACTCCGGCTGAAGTGAATACCCCCTTGTCTTCGACAAACAACGCGTCGGGTTCAACATGGATGTCCGGGTGGGAGCGCGAAAAGACTGAGACATGCCGCCAGTGAGTGGTTGCGTTGCGACCGGAGAGGACGCCAGCAGAAGCGAGAACAAATGCCCCAGTGCAGATGGATACCAAACGCCGGGCGATAGGGTGAAGCTCTTGAACTGCTGCTACCAAAGCGGCAGGTATGGGCTTGACGACGAGGTCATCGCTTCCGGGAACAATAATGGTATCGATGTCTGTTCTCAGCCTGAGTGCGCCGTCCACTTCGAGCCTGGTTCCGATTGAGGTCAGGACGGGCTTTCCGCATATGGAAACGAAGCGCAGAGAATAGTTGCCGCCGAATTTGTTGGCCTCGGCGAAAACTTCCGCAGGTCCGGAGATGTCCAGCAATTTCACGCCGTCAAACACCAGGAAGACGACACTTTTTGAACGCGTCATGATGACCTTCCCTTGCGCTTGACTTCATGGATTGCCGGAGTCTGAGACCTTCCAGGTTCGGAATCCCGCTGCAGACGGAAGAGTAAGCCAAAGTTCCCGAATCTCTCGATTGGTTGAGTCCTCCGAAACGCCGGACTCCTGCATGCGTGTGAGCCCAGGCTGCAGGACCGGCCAGACATCATTCGTTCCAGTCGTTGTCCATGATGATTCTGACGAAGTTTTCCCGTTTGAAGGATGGATCGAAGTGACTGAGTACGTCATCATTCATCGTGCCGAAGGTCGTCTCCGGGCGGTCTTTCATACCTTCGTGGAAAGCTTCCAAGATGCGCTGTTTAAATTGCTTCCGCGGGTGCTGACGAACGACCTCACGGCGGTTTTCCTCGCTGATATGGTCAAGACGGAGGCCCAGGACGTCGGTCTCCACTCCCAGCGTTACCACTGCCACTTCGGGCGCCAGAGACAAGGGTATTTCTGGGGTTGTGTGAAGCGCTATCCCCAGCCAAACAGCGCGCGCCTCCTCTTCCGACCGTCCCTGTTCGCGCAGAAAATCGTATGCCGCTTCTGCACCATCAACCTCGAAGCGCCGGTCACGGGTGCGGTACTTTTGCGTCAGACCTAGATCATGAAACATGGCGCCCACGTAGGCCAGCTCCGGGTCGGGCTCTAGGCTCGAGGCTTTTGCTTGAAGCATTCCCCACACGTACACCCTGCGGGAATGGTGGAATAGGGTGTCATCTGCCGCCGACCGTACAAGGGCTGTCGCTTCACGAATCAGATCTGTATCAGGGACCGATATTCCGGCGATTGTTTCGATCATCACTTGTTCTTTCCGTGTTCAGGGCCGGAATGCATTTCCCGCATGCATCCAGACTCTCGCATAAAGGACCGCCCTGACACTGGCAGAACGGACGTCCATCCCACAGATCAGGACTCTCCATGGAGCGCTGCACACGCCGTCATGATGACGGCGCCGTCGGATGGAATCTCCTCATATCAGGAGACCCCCGAGCGGCATGTTCTGGTGCTGAGATGGCTCAGGCACTGTTGCTCGCTCCAGTGCCTTCCAAACGGGGAACTGACCATTTGGCGGCTGCCCGACTGGTCGCGCCCGCGTCAGACGCCGAAAGGCAGCCGGGGATCGATGTTCTGGCTGTCCCAGGTCTGGCGGACCCAGCCGTGGTGGGGGTCATCGCTGATCAGCCATTCGCGCACGGGTCCGGGGCCGGCCATGACGTTCAGGTAGTAAAGGTCGTATCCCGGGGCGGCCATTGCCGGGCCGTGCCAGCCGTAGGGGACCAGGACGACGTCGCCCGTGCGGACCTCGGCGGAGACGTCGATGGGCCGCTCGTCCGAGGCGTAGACGCGCTGGTAGCCCATGGCGTCGGCATCGGCAGGTGCCGGGCCGCCGGCTGCTACTTGGGTTTCGAAGTAGTAGATCTCTTCGAGGGAGGTTTCGCCGTCCTTCTCCTCGTCATGCTTGTGGGGAGGGTAGGAGGACCAGTTGCCGGCCGGCGTGAGGACCTCGCACACGATGAAGCGGTCGGCCTCCAGGGCTGCGGGTGTACCGAAGTTGTGGACCTGGCGCGAGCAGTTGCCAGCCCCGCGAAGCTCCACCGGGGTTTCAGCGGCGGGCACCAGCCTGGTGGGATACGACGCCTTGGCAGGGGCGGTTGCCACGGCAACACGGCCGCCGTCGGCAGAACTGACTGTCACGGCCCGCCCGGTGCCCGAGTACAGCACGTCGGTGGGCCCGGAGAACACGGACGAGCGGCCGTCCAGGGGGTAGTCCGTGCCGTCCACGGTCACGGTGAAGGACCCGCTGAGGGGCACCACGATCCGTTCCTCCTCTGCGGCGGGAAGTTCGACGGCGGCGCCCGCCGGCAGGGTGGCCACCTTCAGTCCGGTGTGTGCCCAGCCGTCCACGGTCAGGGAGGAATCGGAGGTTCCGATCGAAACGTCCCATACGTCGTCGGCGGCGGTGCCCAGGGGGTAGACCCAGTTGGTCATGGAGTTGGCTCCTTGGATTATCGCTGTACGAGTGTCATTTCAAAGCTGTAGGAATCGGCGCGGTACACATGGTGGCCCGTTTCGACCCGGCGGCCGGTATCGTCCACGGCGGTGCGTTCCATGGTGACCAGGGCCGACCCCGCCGGAGTGTCCAGCATGGACGCCTGGTATTCGTTGGCGTTCATGGCGCCGATTCGCTGCGTGGCGAGCCGGAAGTTCACGCCGCCGCGGCGCAGGATCGAGTAGAGGCCTTCCGCGCCCAGCATCGCCTCGTCCATCTCGGCGATATCGTCCCGCACCCAGTTCTCCATGAGGGCCAGGGGCTTTACGCCCACCCGCCGCAGCCTGGTGAAGTGGTACACCTTCGAGCCGGCGGGAAGCTGCAGCGTGCTAAGCGTCGCGTCGTCCGCCTCCACGTGCGAGAAGCTCAGCACCTCGGTGGTGGGCTTCTTGCCATTGTTGGTGAGGTCGTCGTAGAGGCTGGAGAGCTCCAGCGGGCGGCGCACCTGGCTGGAGACCACCTGGGTACCCACACCGCGCTTGCGCACCAGCAGGCCGGAGCGGACCAGTTCGTCCATGGCCTTCCGCATGGTCGGCCGGGAGAGGTTGAGCTGGGCGGCGAGGTCGATCTCGTTGTCCAGCCGGCTCCCGGGTTCCAGCACCCCGCTGTAGATGGCCGCTTCGATGCCCTGGACCACCTGGTGGTACAGGGGCACGGGGGAGGAGCGGTCGATGCTGAGTCCCAGGTTGTTCGCCACGGTGCGTTCCCTCGTCTTCGGTCTCTGCGCGTCCGTCCGGACCGGACAGCCGCGCCTACAACGGCAATAATAATGTCCGGTTGACCTAACATAGCACTCGAAGCGCCAGCGGTTCGGGCCAGAGCAACGGCGTTTCCGTTCCCGCAGGGTTTACACGGAGCTCCTGGGCTGGGGGGGTCAGCTTCAAAGACGAGACTGCGGCATTGCTGGTCACTCATGACGGAAACGAGCTGTATCTACGCAGTATGGGAAAAAACGCCACTCATTCCTTAGGTAGCCTCGGTATCCAATACCTCATGTGGACCGCCAAGAGCGAAGACGACTTGAAGCGGTGCGAAGCAATTTTACGGAAGCACTCAGCAAGGATGATTAAGCGTGTGGAGGAGGAGTGCATCATTATCGAAGGCAGTGATCCAGATGATGTACCGGTTTTTGTGACCTTTCCAGGGCCACCGCAGATCTCACATCACCAAATCTTTGCGCGACTTTACCGGTGGTGAAGACAATGCAGAGCACGGGATCGCCCAAGGCTTGGTAGCCGAATCGCTTGGCGGATTGGGGGGAGGCCGATATTCAAGTGCTCTTGGTGCGGGCATGGACAACCTCGTCCCATCTCCTTTTCAAACGCCGATAATGTCCGTAGCGCCAGCTGAAGTATGAGTTGTGCGCCTAACGACAACCTGGGTTTTTGACGTTATCAGGCGTTTGAGGGCACCCCGGTTGACAACTCCGAGGGGGTGGTCGAGGTGGGCCATGCGGACAAAATTGACTCGACCACCGCGGAAAGCTCTTCGCGCGACCTCCCCGATTTCGCTTGTACAGCCAGTCCCTGGATGAGGGTGCTAACTACAGCCGCCGCACTCTCGGGCGACATCCCCGGCGGCAGTGGCTGATCCGTTGATAGGTCCTGAAATCTTTGTGTCAGCATTCCACGCAATGCATCTCGACTCTGTGCCAAATCGGCGCGGATCATTTCGTTGTCAGGACCGGCCGCGAGGGCGGCGTTAGTCTCGAGGCAGCCTGCGGGCGTTTCGCCGTCAGCGTGAAGTTGGACCATCCCATGTAGAAGGTCCTCCACTATTGCCCGCGGTGAATCCTGCTGGAGCGCCTCGACGCGAAAGCCAAGGTAGTCCTTATGGTAGAGCTGGCGAACGCGCTGAAATAGGTCCTGCTTTGAGCCGAAAACCCTATAGATGCTTGCTTTGTTCATAGCCATAGCTTCGGATAGCATCTCGATTGATGTGCCCTCGTAGCCGTAGCGCCAGAAGGTGCGCAGGGCAGCCTGGAGAGCGATGGATTCATCGAAACTCCTAGGTCGCGACATTTCTACCCTCCCTGCATCGTCGTTTCCATTCTCTCACGCCCCGGTTCAATTCGAGAACGGCCGTTGACAAACCCTTATGTTACTCGGTAGTCAAGCAGGCGCGGTCAGCTGAGGTGGACTAGCTGTACTAGTCAGTAGGGAGGTTGCACCTGCTCATCGGTGGTTCCCGTCCGAGGCTGCCGTAGGGCCGGTGGTTGTTGTAGAAGTTTATCCATGGCTGCAGTGCATCGGTCCGGGTTTGATTCGAGGTGAAAGGCTGGCGGTAGGCCCAGCCTTCCTGGAGGGTGCGGTTGAAGCGTTCTGCTTTGCCGGGGTGGCGGGGTTTGATCAGGATGTGTTTGGCCCCGAACACGGCCAGTGCGTCTTGGAAGTCCCGGGAGAGCCGGTAGGCCAAAGCATTGTCAGTCATGACTCGGTTCACGGCTGCGCCCTCGGCTGCCATGGCCGCTACGGCCCGGGTGAGGAACCCGGCGCAGATCGGGCATTTCTCGTCGGGCAGGGACTGGAACGTGAGCTTCATTGGATCGGCAGGCTTGGGATTTCAACCCGCTCCTGCCACTGCGTCTATGGAGGAAGTCTGAGGCTCTAGCTACTTTGTCCACAGCCCCGGCGACGCGTGGTCTCCCGGACGGGCACGCTCGGTGAAGTGGCAGCCAAAGATTGCCCTCGCCGCTGCTGAATATGGACAACGGCCTGTAGGCGGCGGCTGATGGGAGTCAATGGGTACCAGTGGCCGTCTTCGAAATCCTCGTTCTACTCCCCGTTCGCGAACAGGGGCCTCCTACCGGGCGTGCAGACAAAGAAACCGGGCTGTTCCACTGGGGCGAATGGGACAATGAGCCATTCATTTCCGTAGCGCTCCACGTAGGAGTCCAACGGGCAATGGGAAATCGCTTCTTCGCGGGTCATCACGGACCTCCAGGGTGTGTGGGTCGAACCTTTGAGAACAACCGTTCTTATTCAATTGTAAACGGTCGTTCTCATATGGTCCAGACCTTCATTGCAAATGCTCGTTCCAAAGTGTTCTAGGTTTGAGACAAGTCTGGCGCCCAGGACGGGAGGCCATCGGGGCATGGCAAGGCCGCTTCCCTTACTCCGCGGCCTCCACCCGACTTTCGGTCGATCACACCTGTCTTGCACGGAAAGCCTGTCCTGAAGCCGCCCGTCGTGCTTAGGTATATTCATGGCCGCACGGATCGAGGATTATGCGCTCCTGTCTGATCTTGCCACCGGGCCGCTTATCTCCCGGAGCGGGAGCGTGGACTGGCTCTGCTTTCCACGCTTTGACTCTCCCTCGGTTTTCGCAGCTCTTCTGGGCACGGAGAAGCATGGTCGGTGGCTAATCGCCCCGGCACTGCCCGGAGCAGTGGTTGTTAACCGTCGGTATCGGGAGTCAACTTTCGTCCTTGAGACGACATGGCAGGCTACGACCGGACAGATTCTAGTGACGGACTTTATGCCGGCCGGACGAGACCGGTCATCGCTTCTGCGACGCGTTACCGGACTCCACGGCACCGTTTCGGTGCGGCAGGAGCTGTACATCCGCCCACAGTACGGAACGCTTAAACCGTGGATGAGCCGTGTACGCGTAGATCCGGTACTCCCCGCCACAGAAATGCTGCTGGCGATGGCAGGACCGGATGCTTGGGCTTTGCACAGCCGGCGACTGCCTCCGGCCCACGATCAGGGGCATGTCGGTGAATTCGCAGTTGCTGCGGGCGAAAATGTGGACTTTGAATTGACGTGGTTTCCGTCGTACCAAAAGATCCCGCCGGCGCTGAATTTCGACGCAGCCCTGGACGATACGGTGAGCTACTGGACCCGTTGGGGTGGTCATTGCCGGCAGGACGGAGCCTATGCGCCTGAAGTGAAGAGGTCCCTGCTCGTGCTGCGCGCTCTGACCCATTATGAGACAGGTGGCATCGTCGCCGCACCGACGACATCCCTGCCTGAGGATTTCGGAGGGGCACGTAACTGGGACTACCGATATTGCTGGCTCCGCGACGCCGCTCTGACCTTGGAATCCATGCTGACACATGGGTATGAATCGGAGGCCCTCAAGTGGCGCAACTGGCTCTTGCGCGCGCTGGCCGGCGACCCCGAGGACATACAGATAATGTACGGAGTCGCCGGTGAACGCAATTTACCAGAGACAGTACTGAGTCATCTGCCGGGGTACCAGAACTCGCGACCGGTACGGATCGGAAACGCTGCGGTCGAGCAATACCAGGCGGACGTTGTCGGTGAAGTCATGGTGGCCCTTGAAAAGCTGCGCCTCGCCGGCGGCAAGGAAGATCCCTTTTCCTGGGCACTTCAGCGGGCACTGCTGGGCTATGTGGAAAAGCACTTCGATGACAAAGACTGCGGCCTGTGGGAAATTCGCGGCACAGCCGAATTCTTCACGCATTCGAGGGTCATGATGTGGGCCGCATTCGACTGCGGGGTCCGGGCAGTTCGTCATCACGGACTCCCTGGCCCGGCGGAGCGCTGGGACGAACTTCGGGGCCGTTTACGGACAGAGATCATGGACAAAGGTTTCAACCGGGAGCTCAACTCGTTCACCCAAACCTACGGCGGCCAGCAAACCGACGCCGCTTTGCTGGCTCTGCCGCAGGTTGGCTTTCTCGCTTACGACGATGAGCGCATGCTTGGCACTGTCGCACAGCTGGAACGCGAGCTCATGACAGAACACGGCCTCTTGCTGCGTTACCGAACCGAGACGGGTATCGATGGGCTTGAACCAGGCGAGCACCCGTTTCTCGCCTGTTCCTTTTGGCTGGTAGAGCAGTATGCCCGCACGCATCGAATGACAGAAGCCAAAGCGGTCATGGACAACGTCGTCGGGTTCGGCAATGAACTGGGCCTCCTCAGCGAAGAGTTCGCCGCTAGGGAACGACGGATGGCTGGTAACTTCCCCCAGGCCTTTTCCCATCTGGCCCTCGTGCGCGCCGCCGATGCGATGCACGGCGTTGACCGACTGAGCCTAGCGGTTGAGCGATGAGAGTGAAGATCCTGTCCCAAGGTCAGCTGCACCCTTTGAGCCTCTCCCGGTCGTAATCAAAAGGCCGATATTTGATCTTTCGTCAAGCTACGGCCGCTTGGGCTGCGGCATATCGACACAGCGCCGGAAGGGACACCTCATCCCAGTTTGGCATGACGCAGGTACTGTTAGACGGTCTCGCGGCTGATTCCGTTTGCGTCTCCAACCCGCGTCCGGTCAGGTTGCGTTCCAGGCCCGTCCCGGTCACCCCGCGGCCGGCCCGGCAGGAGCCCTCGTGAAGGCCCCTGCCTCGCGGCGGCCGTTAGGAGAAGCGCCCGGGGCGGAAGGTGGCCAGCATCGGGTGCTTCTTGCCGGTCAGGATCTCACCGGCGAGAAGCTCGCCGGTGATGAGGCCGAGGGTGGCGCCGGAGTGTGTGAACGCGACGAAGCAGCCGGGCACCTGGCCGAGTTCACCGAGGACGGGGTCGCCGTCGCCGGGGATGGGCTTGTAGCCGATCTTCCAGGATGCGGGCTTGAGTTCGGGGTTGCCGGCGATGAGCTTGGAGGCTTCGTCGGCGAGTTCCTGGACCACGTCATCCGGGATACTGAAGGACCCGTCAGCGTGTTCGGTGATGCGTTCTTCGTACCAGTCGTGGTCCAGGGCGAAGGTGCTGCCGGGGTTGGGGCGCACCGCGGCGCGCGGGGTGTTCATCACGGCCTTGACCTGGTGGTCCACGGGCTTGGTGAGCACGAGCATGGAGACGGGGGAGCCGTTGGGGATCTCGACGCCGAGGGGCGCCACGACCGCTGGGGTCGCCGCTCCGCAGGCCACCAGGACAGCATTGGCGTCGTAGGTCCCGCCTGCGGCGGTCTCGACGCCGGTGGTCCGGCCGCCGTCGACAGTTACGGAGACTTTGCCGGCATTGAGGACGAGTTCGCCGCCGCGGGCGTGGAATTCCTCCATGAGGAATTCGATCAGGTGCGGCAGGCTGACCCAGCCTTCGCCGGGGTTGAAGATGGCGTTTTCCGGCACAGCGTCCGAATCGATTCCGGGGGTGACGGAGGCGATCTCAGCCGGGGCAAGCAGCTTGGAGTCGTAGCCGATGGACTTTTCGTAGGCGTGCCGGGCCTCGGTGGCCTCGCGCTGCCCCTCGGCGTTCCACATAAGCCCGCCGCCGAACTGCAGCCATTCCCGGCTGGGGTCCGAGGCGAAGAGCGTGCGGTAGCGGTCCACGCCGGCGACCCGCAGCTGGTGGTACGGGGTGGACCGTTCGCCGGCGGAATTGAGCCAGGACAGCGAGCGGCCGCTGGCTTCGCTGGCCAGGCCACGTTCGGTCAGGAGAATCACGGACGCGCCGTCGCGGAGCAGGTGCACTGCGGTGGAGACGCCGAGGATACCGCCGCCGATGACGGCGACGCGCTTGGCTGGAGTGATGGAGGACATGGTTCTCCCTTTCGTTAATTTCTAAGGTGTCGGGCTTCGCGTGCCGTAGGCGGCGTTGGCCCGCAGGACGGGCCTGCCGGTGGTCAGGCGAAGGGGTGCGTAGGGGAAATGGTGGTCAGGCGAAGGCGTGGATTTTTTCGATGATAGTGAGGACGTCGAGGGACCCGGCTGGGTTGACGGGCACGCGCCCGTGTCCGCGGAGGGCGGTGGCCAGTTCGGTGTAGAACCGGGGGTAGGCGCCCTTTTCGGCAGGCACCGCTGCGGTGGCTCCGTCAACTCCCAGGACCCCCCAAGAGTCCTGCGGGTCAACGCCGTAGGCGGGATCCGTGGGAGCCATGCCGGCGGCGAGGTCGGGCTCCTGGCTGTCCAGGCCCCATTTGGTGTACCCGGCGGTGGAGCCAAGGACGTGGAAGCGGGGTCCCACTTGGGCGGCCATACCGTTCATCCATAGCCTGGACCGGACCCCGGATTCGTGCAGCAGGGACACGAAGGCTTCGGTGTCGGCGCCCTCGGGACGGCCGTGGTTGGCCGTCTCCCCGTAGCTTTCCGCGACCGGACCGAAGAGCTCGATGGCCTGGTCGATCAGGTGGGCGCCTAGGTCCTGGAGGATACCGCCGCCCTCGGCAACGGTGGCGGTGTCCCGCCAGTTCCCGAAGCCTTCGGGCCGCCACCATTCAAAGCGTGATTCGAAGCTGCGAACCTCACCCAAGGCGCCGTCCCGGACGACTTTTTGCAGCGTCAGGAAGTCGGCGTCCCACCGGCGGTTCTGGAAGACCGTGAGCTGCACCCCGGCCTCGGACGCCCGGCTGATCAGCTCGTGGCCGTGGGCGGCCGTGGTGACGAACGGCTTGTCGACCACCACGTGCAGTCCGTGGGCGATGGCGGTAGTGGCGAGGTCAAGGTGGGTCGCCGGGGGAGTACCGAGGATGACGAGGTCAAGGCCGGTGGCCTGGGCGAACAGTGCTTCGGGTGACGGGACGATGCGGGCGTCCGGGTAGAGGCGGCCAGCTTCCGCTGCGCGCTCCGGGTCGGCGGTTACGATCACCTCGAGGGAGTAGCCCGGGTCTGCGGCGATGAGGGGTGCGTGGAAGACTTTGCCGGAGACCCCGAACCCGACGATGGCGGTCCGGATTCGGGCGCCGGAAACGGTGTGCATCAGAGCGGTGGGCATCAGAGGATCCGGCATCAGAGGACTTCGGAGAGGAAGCGCTGGAGGCGTTCGGACTGGGGATTGTCGAACAGGTCAGCGGGCGTGCCGGCCTCGACGACTTCGCCTTCGTCCATGAAGACGACCTGGTCGGCGACCTTGCGGGCGAAGCCCATCTCGTGGGTGACCACAACCATGGTCATGCCGCGCTTGGCGAGGCCTGCCATGAGGTTCAGGACGCCTTTGACCAGTTCGGGGTCCAGGGCACTGGTGGCCTCGTCGAAGAGCATTACTTCCGGTTCCATGGCGAGGGCCCTGGCGATGGCGACGCGCTGCTGTTGGCCGCCGGAAAGGTCCCTGGGGCGGTGGTCAGCGCGTTCGGCGAGGCCAACCTCGGCGAGGCGGCGGCGGGCGCGTTCCCGTGCTTCGGCCTTGGACATGCCCTTCACGCTCCACAGTGCCAGGGCCACGTTCTCCAGGGCAGTGTGGTCCGGGAAAAGATTGAAGTGCTGGAAGACCATGCCGATGCGGGCCCGCAGGATGTCCGGCTTGACGGTGAGGGCGCTTTCCCCGGCGAGGATCACGTCACCGCTTTTGGGTTCATGGAGGCGGTTGACGCCGCGCAGCAGCGTGGACTTGCCGGAACCGGAGGGCCCGATGATGCAGGTGGTGGTGCCGGGGGCCACGGTGAGGGTGACGTTGCGGAGGACTTCGATGTCCCCGTAGGCCATGGTCAGTTTCCGTAGCTCCAGGCTGGAGCCGTGGCAAGGTCTCGATGTCCGGCGCGGTGTTGGCCGTGTTGCTGGTGCTAGTGCTCATGTGTTGCTCCCGGTGATCAGCGGCGAGGCCGCGTCGAGTTCCTTGACTTCGTTCAGCCCGCTGCTGGGGGCTGAGGGACGGCGGCGGCCTGCCCGGAACCTGTTGTCGAAGTAGTTAACCAGGTGGGTCAGCGGCACCGTGACCACGAGGTAGAACAGGCCCGCCGCGACGAGCGGCGAGAGGTTGCCGGAGAGGACCGCGGCGTCCTGGCCCACGCGGAAGAGTTCGCGTTCGGTGACCAGCAGGCCCAGGAAGTAGACCAGCGAGGAGTCCTTGACGATGGCGATGAACTGGTTCACCAGGGCCGGAAGTACCCGGCGGACGCCTTGCGGCACCACCACCAGGGCCATGGACTTGGCGTAGCTCATGCCCAGGGCCCGGCAGGCCTCACCCTGGCCTTTGTCTACGCTCTGGATGCCGGCGCGGAAGATCTCGCCGATGTAGGCGCTGGCGATCAGGCTCAGGGCGATGATGCCCAGCGGGTAGGGCGAGGGCCCGAAGACCGACTGGCTCAACCGGGCGAAGCCCTGCCCGATCAGCAGGATGGTCAGGATGGCAGGAAGGCCCCGGAACAGGTCGGTGTAGATCCGGGCCGGAACCCGCAGCCACCGGGAAGGGGAGATGCCCATGACGGCGACGACCATGCCCAGCGCGACGCCGATGACGGTGGCGGAAACGGAGATGATCAGCGTGTTCAGGAGCCCGACCCCGAGGAGCTGGGGCATGACTTCGGCCATCGCGCCGAAGTCAAAGAAGGTGCGGATGATGGTATTGAACCAGTCCATGGTTGCTCTCAGACGTAGTTAGCTTGTGAATTCCGGGCGGACCGCCGGTGGCGGTCCGCCCGTCTCAAGTGGCAGCCGGGGTTAACGCCCGACGTGCTCGCGGTGCATAACGGGCCGTTTGCCGGCCCGGCTGCTTACTTGCTGGCGGAAGCGCTGGCGGTGGGGGTTGCGGTCTGTTCGGCCTTGGGCAGGTACTGCTCGGGCATCGGGGAGCCCGGGAACCACTTCTGGTAGAGCTTCTTCCAGGTGCCGTCCTCCATCGCGGCGGCCAGGCCCTTGTTCAGGGCCTCCTTGAAGGCGTCCTTGCCCTTGGCAATGGCGAACCCTGCGGGAGCGTCGAAGGAAGGGATGTCCGCGGCGCTGACCAGGCCGTACTGCGTCTCGTAGGCCTTGGCAGCCTCGTAGTCCAGGAAGTGGGCGTCCACGCTACCACTGTTCAGTGCGGCAATCGCGGTGTTGTTATCCGGGAAGCGGACCAGGTTCGCTGAGGAGAAGTTCTTCACCGCATAGGCTTCCTGCAGGGAGCCCTGGACCACGCCGAGCCGCTTTCCGGAGAGGCCGTCGGCATCCTTGATCCCGGAGTCTTTGGTGGTGATGACGGTCAGGTATCCGGCAAGGTAGCCGTCGGAGAAATCAACGGTCTGCTTGCGTTTGTCCGTGATGCCGATCGCCGCCACGCCCACGTCGAACTGTCCGTTGGAGACGGCCGGCAGGATCGCCGAGAAGTCCTGGCCGGTGAAGACCACGTTGTCCACCCCGGCCCGGTGGGCCACGTCCTTGAACAGCTCAACGTCGAAGCCGGTGAAGTTACCCTGCGCGTCGGTGAACGTGTAGGGCTTCGAGTCGCCCAGGCTGGCGACGCGGATGGTCCCGGCCTGGATCAGGCCGTACGGGTTGTCCGACGCACTAGAGGACGACGCGGGGGTCGAACCGCCACAGCCGGACAGGGCCAGGAGGGCTGCGACAGCAGCCGCAACGATCACCCCCGAGCGGAAGCTCAGTCGTTTAGTCACAG
Organism: Arthrobacter sp. SLBN-112; assembly: GCF_030944625.1. Classification (NCBI taxonomy): domain Bacteria; kingdom Bacillati; phylum Actinomycetota; class Actinomycetes; order Micrococcales; family Micrococcaceae; genus Arthrobacter; species Arthrobacter sp. SLBN-112. The sequence continues at coordinate 660,145 of NZ_JAUSXY010000001.1, read as the reverse complement.
CATTATTCCAATCGTGGAAGCTAGAGGCCCTTCGGCCTCGTTTCTGAATCCCTTGCTGAGTCCGGTCTCACTCGATAGGATTGAGACCGGACTCACATCGGGGTTGCTAAAAATGTAACCCAGACCACACCGGTCGTCAAGGGCCCCTCCGGAAGGCGAAGATGAACAGCAATGGTTCCAGGCGCCGCGATGTCACCGTCGCGGACGTCGCGAAGGCCGCCCAGGTATCCAAAGCCCAGGCCGCCCGCGCTCTGGGCAACTACGGTGCCGTGAGCGACGACGTCCGGGAGCGTGTCCTGGCCGCCGCGGAGGAGCTCGCGTACCGCCCCAACGAGCTTGCGCGGAGCATGAACACGGGGAAATCCCACACCATCGGGGTGGTGGTGGGTGACATCGAAAACCCGCACTTTGGCCTGGCCACCAGGGGTATCACCGATACCGCCAAGAAGGACGGCTTCAATGTCATCCTCATTAACACCGACGAGGACACGGCGGCCGAAGTCGACGCTGTCAGGGTGCTCCTGGACAAGCGCGTGGATGGCCTGATCGTGGCACCGGCATCGTCAGTGGAAACACACCATTTACAGCGCGTTCACGATTCCGGCCGCCCCCTGGTCCTGCTGGACCGTAAGGCCGGGCAGCTGGAGGTTGAGACGATGGCCGTGGACATGGCCGGCATCTCCTACGAGTCCACCCGGTACCTTCTCCAGGCCGGACACCGGCGGATCGCCTTTATTTCCACACTCAGGACGGAATCCCCCTACCGGCCGGGGATGCTGCTCGATTCGTCCCAGATCGCCGACCGCCTGGACGGCATGCAGCAGGCCTTCCAGGAGCGGGAACTTCCCTTCCCCGAAGACCTCGTACGGCTCAACGCCGGCGACGCGGAGTCCATCCGCCGGATTACGCGCGATGTGCTCCTCAGGCCGGACCAAGCAACCGCCATCGTCGCCTCCGACGGGCTCATTGCCCTCAGCGTTGTGGAAGCCATCCAGGAACTTGGTCTCGCCATTCCGTCGGACGTCTCGTTCCTCATGTATGACGACTTCGCCTGGACACGCCTGACCAGCCCGCCGCTGACCGTCATAGCCCAGCCCGTCTACAATATGGGCGTGGCGGCCGCAAAGGCACTGATCCGCCAGATCGAAGGCCTGCCCCGCCTGGCCCCCGCCCCCAAGTTCACCGCGACGCTGGTCCGCCGGGGATCGGTAGGGACGCAGCCAATTGCCAGCCACCTGGCACCAATTTCTTGTGACAACCAGGGGACGCCGGCACAGATCCGGGACAGCGGCCATGCATGAATTGCCGCAGTAAGACCAGCTGGCTAAGTGACCGGCTCAGGACATGCGAAAGTAGGGGACCATCCACAGACAGCTGCGAACGCGTCTGTTCCTACGGCTGAATGATCGATCCGGTCAACGACAGTCGCTGCCTGGCATAAACGAAACGACGCTCAACCCCAAAGTACCGGCCTCTGGAAAAAGGGGTTTCAGGGAAGTCCTTTCAGCCGATACTCGGTAACCGAGCTATCCGTTTCTTGGATCCGATATTTTGGTACTGATCCCGATGGTGAACCGAGGCGTCCGACTCCTAATTCCGCCCGGCTTGTGATCCGCCAACTCGGCGATTGCGGCACTTGCCGTGAGACGATGGTAACGATCCCATTTTCGGGAACGGCAGTTCGGCGGGCAACGTGTGGCGCTGACATCCGTTCATGAGAGGAACTACGTGAGCCGTCCGCCGCTTCCTTCAGCCACCATCATCGATGTTGCCGCGAGGGCAGGTGTTTCGAAGTCGACGGCTGCCCGGGCGCTGGCCCGGTACGGGTCGGTCAGCGCCAAGACAAGGGAAGCGGTGCAGAAGGCGGCGGAGGAACTGGGGTACCAGCCCAACGCCCTAGCCAGAAGCATGATCACGGGTCGAACCAGGACGATAGGCGTGGTGATCCCGGACGTGGGGAATCACTTTTTTGCCGTTGCCATGCGGGGCATTTCCACCGCAGCGCGCGAAGCCGGGTACGAGGTTCTGCTGAGCAGCACCGAAGGTGACCTGACGCTGGAGCGCCGCGCCGTTGAACTTCTGGCAGGTAAACGTGTTGATGGCATCGTCGTGGCGCCGGTTTCGACAGAGGAAACCGAGCATCTGGAACGGCTTGAGGGCCAGGGTATTGCCGTGACCCTGCTGGACAGGCCGGCGCCGAATGTCAAGGCGGCTTCCTTCATCTCGGTAAACCATGTGGAGGCCTCGACCCTTGCGGTCAATCACCTGATCGATCTTGGACACCAGGACATCGGGATTGTCAGCGAAGCTCTGATGCCGGCGGGGTGGGAGCCCGACGCTCCGCAGGAAGCCAGGAACCTGCGTCCGAGCGCAGCGAGACTGGTGGGTTATGTGAATGCTCTCCGCGGCGCCGGTATTCGTTACCGGGATGAGTATGTTGCGCGTAGCGCTTATGCAAAGGCTGCGGCCTATGAGGCGACGCGGAGGTTGCTGAGGGACAACCCGCAGTTGACTGCCGTTTACTGCACCGACAGCGAACTGAGCGCGGGGGCGTTTGCTGCGTTGCAGGATCTAAAGATCTCCTGCCCCAAGGATATGTCTTTGATTGGTTTTGACGATCAGGACTGGGCGACGTTGGTCCGCCCCCCGACTGACGGTTGTTGATCAGCCCAGCTATCAGCTGGGGATGGCGGCCACCGAGGAACTGTTGTCGACCATATCTGCAACCCAGGATGGCCGTGGAGACAGGATGCTCAGTGGCCGTTTGATCGTGCGCGATTCCACGGCGAGGCCCCCGAGCACATTGGACCGATGACCCCGTCGAAGCCCCGGACAGGGCAGGGGAATGGGCCGGTGCGCTGGCTGCGCCCGGCCCATGTCCTCTGCCCTTGATCAGGCCGACATTGCTACGGCCGTTTTGGCAGGCCGCACCCTGTGGAGGGCCGCAGGGAGGGCGAAGATCGTAACGCAGATTGATACCACGCAGGCAGCTGTGGTGTACCAGCCGAAGGAGACGTTGGACCCCGTGACGGAGAAGAGCCAGACGGCGACGAGTCCTGCGGTGGCGCCGATCACTGAGGTGCCGATGTTGAAGTTCAGGGCTGCGGCCGTTGCCCTGACTTCAGGCGGGAAGCTGAGCACGTAGGCCACGCTCAGGGGTGCGGCGATCAGGTTGTTGATGAGGGTGAAGACGATGACGGCGGCAGTGGCCAGCAGGATGGATTTGTTGCCGATGGCGTAGAACGCCGGAACGGTCAGGGCGACGAAGAGCCCGTACCCGGTCAGCAGTACGCGTTTGGCGCCGTACTTATCGGAGAGCTGGCCGCCCCAGATGCTGGTGATGGGTCCGACGAGGTAGGTCAGCATTGAGGCCAGGAGGGCCTGGGATGCCGGGAACCCCGCAGTTATCAGGGCGGTGACGAAGTAGGCCTGGATGGTGTAGGAGCCGATCCTCTGCCCGGCGCCAAGACCGATGGCTTTGAGCATGTCTGACCAGTAGAGTCGGACGGCGGTGCGCAACGGGGTTTGTTTTACCTTCTCGGCTGCGACTGTGCGGACGACTTCCTGGAATTCTGGGGTCTCGCTGAGGTGGTTGCGCATGTAGACCCCGATAAGGGCGATGGGGATCGAGAGCAGGAATGGGATGCGCCATCCCCAGGAGGTGAAGGTGTCCCCGGGCATCGCGACGCTGAGGACGTAGGCGAGCCCTGCTGCGAGGAAGGAACCCACGGAGGCCGTGGAGTTCAGGACGCCGGCGATGAAGTTGGGTCGTCGGCCGCGTTCATGTTCAAAGAGGAAGTTTGCTGCCGTTGTGTATTCGACGCTTGCGCCAATCCCCTGGAGGAGCCTGGAGAGCAGCAGCAGAACAGGCGCGGCGACGCCGATGGCGGCGAAGGTGGGCAGGAAGCCGATGCCTGCTGTCCCAATGCTCATGAGGGCGATGGTGAGGACCAGGACAAATTTGCGTCCCTTGATGTCCGCCAGGGGGCCGAGGATGATACCTCCGAGGGGACGGATGGCGTAGGAAAGGACGACCCCGACGTACACGGCCAGGAGCGCCACAGTGGGGTCGCCGGAGGGGAAGAACTGGGTGGCAATGATTGCTGCCAGGGTTCCGTAGAGGGTGAAGTCGTAGTATTCGACTATGTTTCCCAGCATGGTGGAGGCGAAGATCCGCCGCCGTGCTGCCGGGGCCGCCAGGAGGTCGGCTTCCGGCGTCTTGTTATCAGACATGATTTTTCCTTTGATGAAAGCTGAGGCTCAGGGCGTCAGCGGGGGGATACCTGCCGCAGCGTCTTTGCCGGGCGGGGCATCTGGCTATAACGGGTGGGTTTAAGCTGGAGCTGGTTTTCAAGTAGCGAGTCTTGGAATGTAGCGCGGCCGGCGGTGGGCAGCCCGCGGGTCCTGCCCACCGCCGGCTTTGTTAGGAGCCGTCAGGCTTTGTCAGTTCCCGCATCTGGTCGGGGTAGGCTTGACGGGCGTAGTCGTCGGAAATTTTTCCTTCGGCGAGGTCCCGGGCCACTTGGTCCGCCTCGCGGAGCGCGGGCGAGCCGTAGCCGCCGGCGCCTGCTGTCTCAATGGCGACGCGGTCGCCGGGCTGCAACACGGTGTATCCGTGGTTGATGGGCCGTGCTTCCGGGTTGAGCACCGCTTTCGCGCTGGCTCCGGGCAGGCCTCCGTCCAGTCCCCAGGGTTGGGATTTCTGTCGGCTGGTGTCGAGCCAGAAGTGGATGTCCGGGTCTTCAACCCGGACCGCACGACGGATTCCGAGGCCGCCACGGTTCCGGCCCGCCCCGCCCGAGTCCTGGATCAGTTCGTAGGCCTCAATGACGAGCGGGTATTCGGCTTCGAGGCTTTCGACCGGAAGGTTGGACGTGTTGGTCATGTGGACCTGGACCCCGTCCAGTCCGTCCTTGGTGGCCCGGGCCCCGCATCCGCCGCCGATCGTTTCGAGGTAGACGAACTCCTTGCCGGTGCGTGAGCTTTTCCCGGAGAAGTGCACCCCGGTGTTGGCTCCGTTACTGGCCGCGGTGACCCGTTCCGGGACGGCTTCGGCGAGGGCGCCGTGGATCAGGTCCACGATGCGCTGGCAGGTCTCGCTGCGTCCGTTGACGGCCGCGGGTTCCTCGCAGTTGATGATCGAACCGGTGGGCGCCTGGATCCGGACCGGCCGGTACAGGCCGGCATTCGGGACAATGTCGGCGTCGATGAGGCTCTTGAGCGAGTAGTAGACGGATGCGTAAAGAGCCGTCCACACAACGTTGACGCTCGCCCTCACCTGCGGGGGATTGCCGTCGAAGTCGAACAGCATCTCGTCCCCGGAGACCGTGATCCGGATCCGCAGCTCGAGTTCGTCGTCCAGCTCGGGGCAGTCGAACTTGTCGGTGAAGGCGTAAACGCCGTCGGGCATGTTGCTGATAGCTGCCCGGGTCCTGCGCTCGGTGTAGTCCAGCAGTTCGGCGGCCGCGGCGACCATGACGTCACGGCCATAACGGTCGCAGAGGTCCTTGTACCGCTGACACGCGAGCCGGTTGGCTGCCTGCTGGGCGCGGAGGTCGGCCTGCCGCTCGTGCGGGACCTGGCAGTTGAGCAGGATCAGGTTCAGCATCTCCTGCTGCAGTACACCGGCGCGGACCAGGCGGACCGGGGGGATCCGCAGGCCTTCCTGGAAGATGTGGGCGTGCCCGCGGTCACCGAAGTCGGCGTGGTGGGCCAGGTTGGCCGCCCAGGCGGTCAGCACACCATCGATGAAGATCGGGGTGGCGAGAACGATGTCGGGTAGATGCGAACCGCCCCCGCTGTAGGGGTCATTGCCGATGAAGGTATCCCCTTCGGCGATATCCTCCAGCGGGTAGCGGGCAAGGATCCCATCCACGATGCCCATAAGCGACCCAAGGTGAAGGGGTGACCCGCCTTCGTCCTGCGCGATGCCGAGGCCCGTGGCGTCGAAGAGTCCGGCGGTGCAGTCCCTGCGTTCTTTGATGTTCGTTGAGTAGGCGGCGCGAACGAGCGTGCCGCCCATTTCCTCAACGATGGTCGACAGGGCGGAGCCGATGACCTCAACCAGAACGGTGTCCAGGTGGGCGGGGTCGGCTGCGAGGGGCTTATTCACTGGTGCTCCTTCGGATTTCGATGACAAGGTTGCGCAGGTCGTCCACGACGCAGACGTCCGAAGGCAAGAGAAGGGTGGTGGTATCCATCTGTTCGACGATGGCCGGGCCGGCAATGCGGTGGCCAACATCAAGGCGCGAGCGGTCATAGACCGGGCACGGGACGTAGTCGCCCTTTTCCGGCAGGAACACGTCCCGGTAACCGGTGACTGCGTCCTCGAGCTTTCGTCCTTCGACGGCTGAACGGCGCAGGTCGGCACGCGGAACGGTGGCGATGGCCTGAACGCGGAAGGTCACGGCTTCGACGACTTCGTTCCGTGCGCTGTACCCGTACATCCGGTCGTGGGCCCGCTGGAAGCCTTCGATCAGCGAGTTGATTGCTTCCTCATTCAGGGCACCATCGGGGACGTCGACCGGAAGTTCGTAGTTCTGCCCGGCGTAGCGCATCTCGATGCTGCGGAGCAGGCTTCGGCGCTCCTCTCCGATGTTCTCCTCCGCGAACCAGTCGGATGCCTGCTCAGTGAGTTCGGCGAAGACCTGGTTGAAACCGGCTGATGCTTCCGGCGTAACCTGCATAATTTTGGTCCGCATGAAGTCGCTGCGGATGTCGGTCATCAGCAGTCCCAGCGCGGACTGCGCGCCGGGTGTCTCCGGAACGAGAATCCGGTTGATTCCCAGTTCAATGGCCAGGCGGGACGCGTGCAACGGCCCTGCGCCGCCGAACGGGACGAGTACATAATCCCGGGGGTCGTATCCGCGTTGTACAGAGATGACGCGGATGGCGCGCGCCATGTTGGCGGTCACCACCCGGATGATGCCTTGTGCTGCCTCGGCTACCGTGAGGCCCAGCGGGTCGGCAACGGCCTTGATGGCCCGGTGTGAGGCCTGGGCATCGATCTTGAGTTGGCCGTTGAGCAGGTACTCAGGGTTCAGAACCTGCAGGACGACGTTCGCATCGGTGACCGTCGGTTCCTGGCCGTTGCCGTAACAGGCGGGGCCCGGGAACGCGCCGGCACTGGCAGGGCCCACGCGCAGGTGGTTTCCGCTGTCGATCCAGGCGATTGAACCGCCGCCGGCCCCGACGGTGTGGATGTCCAGCATGGGGGAGCGGATGGGCCGTCCGTCGAGCTCCATGCTGGAGGTGACTTTGGGGGTGCCGTTCTGGACCAGGGAAACGTCCGAGGAAGTTCCGCCCATGTCGAAGGTGATGATGTCCGGGCTGCCGGCGGCCGTCGTGATCGCTGCCGCTCCGACCACGCCGGTGCTCGGCCCGGACAGTACAAGGCGGACGGGGAGTTCTTCCGCCGTCGGGAACGGGATGATGCCGCCGTTGGACTGTGTCACGTGTGGCAGGCACTTAAGCCCGGCGTCCGCGAGGTTCCGACGGAGCCGTGCCAGGTAGCTGGCGACGACCGGTCCGACGTAGGCGTTCGTGACGACTGTTGAGAGCCGCTCGAACTCGCGGAACTCGGGGAGGACTTCGCTGGAGAGTGAGACATAGGCTTCCGGGAATTCCTCGGCGATGATCCGGCCGATTTCACGTTCGTGTTCCGGGCGGACGTAGCTGTAGAGAAGACAGACGGCAATGGACTCGACGCCCTGGGCCTTCAGCTCCCGGACGGCTGCGCGGACCTCGTCGGAGTCCAAGGGGATCTCCACCCGCCCGTCGTGCCGAACCCGTTCGGCGACCTCCATGCGCAGATCCCTTGGAATGAAGGGTTCCGGCTTATCGGCCTGGAGGTCGTACATGTGCGGCCGCCGTCCGCGGCCCAGCTCCAGCAAATCCCTGAAGCCCTTCGTCGTGATGAGGCCTGTGCGCACGCCCCGGCCGGTCAGGAGGGCGTTGGTGCCCACGGTTGTGCCATGCGCAAAGTAGGAGATTTCCTCGATGCTCCGCCCGCCGATCTGTTTCAGCAGTTCGTGTACGCCCTGGATGATGGCCCGGCCCGGGTCATCCGGGGTGGAGGAGACTTTGCGGACATGCACCTGTCCCGTGGCTTCATCGAACGCGCAGAGATCGGTGAACGTTCCTCCGGTGTCGACGCCGAATCGTAAACTCATGGATTTTCCTGCCTGCCTGTGATTCCGGCTGCTGTGAGGTCTTTAGTCGCTTGGGCGGGTTTGAATTGGGAAGGTTCCCACTGCGATCTGGATTCGAGTGTGACATGACCTGAATCACACGTCAACCCTCTATTGGGATCGTTCTCAAAACCACCGTCCCGTCGTCGCGCGGCAATGCATCAGGGGGAGCTTGGGTATCGAAAGGAGGGCATTGACCCGCCGGGCGACTGGGGGTAACGTCAATCGCAACGGTAATGGGAACGTTCCCCTTTTTGCCGTTTCTCGACTCGCAAACCCAGAAAGCTGAAGTCTTTGAAAAGGCGAACAAGAGAGTCCTCAACCGATTCAGTTGACGTCACCGCCCCCTTCGCGGGCCGTCCTGCGGCACGGCCCGCGCCACAGGCTCGCCGCCGCCACCGGAAGTCATTGTCCGATGTCAGGAACGTGGACTGCCGCTGCGGGAGGGCCAGGCATCATGCTCCATCTCAACGAAGGCCAGATCATGCCTCCCGTCGAGGGAGCGCCCGCCGTCTGGACATACGACGACCGCCGGGCCGACAACTTTCAGGGCCGGAACAACTCTGTCCCGCCGAACTGATGGATAAGAACGTTCAATTCCGAGAAAGGGAAACAACCACCATGACTTCTCCCAAGAGTGAAACCCACGTCGCAGTTCTGGGCGGGGGAATTCTCGGCGTTTCCACCGCCGTCCATCTGCTTCGCTCCGGCGCTTCTGTCGTCCTGGTCACCGAAAGCGACCTTGCCAGCGGTGCAACGGGACGTTCCTTGTCCTGGTTGAACTCGGCAGGAAAACGGTCCGATCCGTATCATCAGCTCCGCATGGCCGGGATTGACCGGTACCGGACGCTGTTCGCAGAAGATCCCACACGGGAGTGGCTCCAGTTCGGAGGCGGGCTGTACTGGGCGCCGGCAGGGGAAGCCGCCAAGGCAGAGGCCCGCCACGAGTACGAGCAGTCACACGGCTACGACTCCATCCTGCTAAAGCCTGGGCAGATATCCGCCCTCACCTCCGGGATTGATGAGACTGCTGTTTCCGACGTTGCTGTCTTCAACCCCGGGGAGGGATGGGTCAGCCTGCCCCATCTGGTGGAGTACCTCATGGCGGAATTTGCAGCCCTCGGCGGAACATTGATCACGGACGCCGGCAAGTCACGTGTCCTGGCAAAAGATGGAAAAGCGCGCGGCGTCGCCACCCAGAACGGCAGTGTCTATGCTGCAGACAGGGTCGTTGTGGCATGCGGTGCAGCTACCCCCTCGGTGCTCGAAGAGCACGGGGCGTACATTGCAGATGGATCCCCCGTCTCTGCCCTGGTAATCACCGAACCTGCCGACCACAGGTTGAAAGCTGTTCTTAATACCCCCCGGGTTGCCGCCCGGCCCAATCCCGGAGGCACACTCGCGCTGGACCACAGCTGGTACGAAGATCAGATTGTGGAATCAGACGATGGGTCATTCACCATTCCGGAAGATGCTGTCAAGGAACTGACAGAGGAAGCCTCAAGACTTCTTGGCGGCAGCCGACAGCTGACCCCCGCCAGCTGGAAGGTCGGCCGGAAACCGATCCCCGGAGATGGCGAACCCGTCTTCGGAGAGCTCGAGAAACTGCCAGGCTGCTTCGTGGCCTTTTCCCACTCCGGTGCAACCGTTGGACTGGTCGCCGGGGAACTGCTGTCCTTCGAGATCCTCACCAAACAGAAGCACCCCATGCTGGCCACTTTCCGGCCTGAACGCTTCAGCCGAAGCTGACCCGAGGACCTCAGAAGGGGGAACCATGCCGGCCTCGATCACCTGGGTGATCCAGGAACGGCACAGCGAGACTGTGAAAAATTTAGGACCTGCGTCTATCGCTTCCCTTACCTACGATGGACGGCTTGTTTGCTCACGCCCAGGCACAGCGCGATGGCCTCCCAGGAAAGGCCGGCCTCGCGCTGGGTCCAGGCGAGGCTTTCTACGAAAACGACTTTGGGGACAGCCGGCTTCACCGGCTCGAGCTGGTCTCCCGCCGCCCCCAGTCGAAGACAGCCCGCCCGCGCGGCTGATCGACGGCGCCCGGCGCGGCCCACTGGAAGACGCCGGCGGATTTTCCCGGATACGAGGAGACCGTGGATGCCTTGGCGGACCCTGCCCATCCCGACCACTCGGAATACTCCGCCTGGGTGGCCGACATAACCGGCTCCGATGCGCCTTTTGACCTTAACCGGGTCCTGGCTGAGCAGTTCGGACTTCCTGTATATGGGGGCAACGCCACCAAATGATGCCACTGGAAATAGCCCCTTCTGCAGCCATTCCCCCGCCAATTTCAAAGCGCCGATAATGGATATTCTGTCAAGCTGGCGTAAACGACGACTCTCTGTTGCGTTTGGCGCGTGGCCAAGTCCCGTCTACGAGACGGTGGTACCGTCGGCCAGGTAAAACGCCATTGTAATGCTGCACCTTCATACCGCCGATGCATAGGCACATCATCGCAAGGATCGATCCAATTCCTGTCGGCACCTTTCGCTTTTAAACCACAATCGCCACCAACAGAGGAATCGCTTCTGCGGGTGGCGAATGTGGTGCGCTTCGTTACGAGGCGCCAGGATCACGTTCTTTGCGGAGCCTGTCCTTTCTTTCCTGCCAGGTTTCTACCACTGTCCAGCATCGTAGGCAGATGTAGTCATCCGTGGACATTGAGTCGGCGTATTCTCTGTCGACTCGTTTGTGTTTAGCGGGGGAGCAGTCCGCCTGGCCCGACGCGACAAACGCTGCGCGCTGCCTTGCTACTTCACTCATTTGAACCATTAAGAATCGCTTTCTGTCGATTAAATACTGAGTCTCTGTTATGCCATTTCCGCTCATCTAAAGCAAATTAAACTCACGCCTAAGCTCTTTCTTTCATAGTGTTTGATTGTTTTTCTCGATTTATCAAAACACTATCTAAATACTGCGCGGATCAAGTCGCTCAGGTGCATTGTCCGCAAACCCTCGGAGGAGCAGAATCAGCACCGAAGACATCATTGAGTTCCAAGGGACGTTCAACCACCCGTGCCCGCTCGGAGGCGCGATTCGCGAGCTAGGGAGCCTACGCGCTCGATGCCTGGGTGCAGTCCCTTTCGGGTCCTTCCCCCGGCCGAAATTGGAAGCCGACGTTTTATCTTCCGTCAAGGCGGCATCGGCTATGGCGCAACGACGGCGCCGGCAGCAGGGGAGCGGGTCACTCCAAGTCGATGTGTCGCAGGTACTGGTAAACCGTCTCCCTGCTGATCCCGTAATCACGAGCGAGAACCGCTTTCGGAACGCCGCTGCCGGCCCGCTGGACCAACTCGGCCGCCCGCTCCGGCGTTAGGGTCTTCTTCCGACCTTTGTAAGCGCCGCGCTGCTTAGCCAGGGCGATGCCTTCCCGTTGCCGCTCCCTGATGAGGGAGCGTTCGAATTCAGCGAAAGCACCCATGACGGAGAGCATAAGGTTGGCCATGGGTGATCGCGGCTACAGCCGCAGCTGACTTCACGTACGAGATTGTTGCGGACGACGTGGCGATCCTACGGTTCCGCAGCAGCGGCAGAACTGCGCGGCGTCGGAATCACGACTATCGGCGTTGGGCAACCAGCCCAAGAATGGTGAAAACGACCCCTTGACGCGTGGGTACCATCACACTTATCGTTGACCCTAATCCTTTAGGTACCGCGATCGGAGCATCGCCAACCTCTTTCCCTAAACGATTAGAGAGTAGTCCTACCATGGCCAAGAAGCCCACCTTGCGGGATCTGAGCGAAGCGACGGGTCTGTCTTCCTACACGGTTTCGCGCGCTCTGAGCAACGGCGCCGATGTTTCGGAGGCGAGCCGGAAGCTGGTGCTGAAGGCCGCACGGGAGCTTGGGTATGTCCCGAACCGTGCCGCGCAGGAGCTTCGCAAGAAATCGCGCAGTTCGATCGCGGTCATCACGGCGAGCACCTCGAACTACTACTACCTGGACCTGATGAAGGGCATCCAGCGGGTCCTTCGCGGATCCAGCCGGAATGCCGTCGTCGCCGATATCGCCGCGGAAGGTGTGTACACGCCCGAGGTGGAAGATGCGACCATTCAGGATTTGATCCAGTCGCGGACGGCTGGCATCATCACCACGCTGACGCTGAGCAAGGAGAACGTCAAACTCCTCGAAAGCTGGGACATCCCGGTGGTTTTCGTGGACTCGGCGCCGCCGGAGGACGCCACACAGGTTCCGAGCATTCTCACGGATAACTATGCGGCGAGCATGAAAGCCGGAGCCCACCTCGCCCAGCACGGGCGTATGGATTGGCTTTTCCTGGCCTATCCGGGGCGCTGGTCCACGCGGGCGGAGCGGGAGCGTGGACTCCGTGAAGCGGCCACGAAGTACGGGGCCGTGCTGCGCGTACTGGAGACGGAAAACGACTCCGACTCGGCGTATAAGACGCTGTCCACCTACCTGGGCAACCCCGGGCAAGTCCTGCCCGAGGCGATCATCGCGGGAAACAACCCCCTGCTGCACGGTGTCTTGACCGTGCTCCAGCAACGTGAAATTGCTGTCCCCACCCAGGTGGCGCTCATAGCGTTTGATGAGTTCGCCTGGGCGCCCTTGCTGGATCCGCCACTGACGGTGGTGGATGAAGACAGCGAATCAATCGGCGTTCTGGCCGCGCAGACGCTGACCCGGATTCTGGACGGACAACTGGAGGCCGAACGGCGGGGCGAGCCCCCCGTTCCCGACTACCGTCCTGAGGACCGCCGGGAGGTGACCGCGGATTTGATCGTGCGCCAGTCTTGCGGATGCTGACCCTCTAGCTCCTCTTGACCCAAAGAAGCAACATTTAGCGGCGCCCCTGGCACGGCAAACATGCCTTTCCTTCCCACCTGGCCGCCGCTGCATGGCACCTCTGCTTTGGTACTCGAAGAGGGTACCGGCAAGCCCGGTTCCAGCGGAGCAACCCCTCAGTGATTGCCACGCCGCGGAACTAACTCGAAAGGCCCGGTCTTCGCATCGAAGCGGCCGGCGCAACCTCCATTACCAATTCCATCGACCGCGTTTTTTACGGACCTGGCCGGCCGTCATGGCCTCGCCGGTTCCGGTTCAAAGGAGATCCGAAAATGAATCAGCTCGTTAAGAAGTCGGCAGTTTTCACCGCCGCCGCGACACTGGCCGCGCTCAGCCTGACGGCCTGCAGCTCTGGTGACACCCAGGCCGGCACCAATAAGCCGGCAAAGATCGAGAAGATCGGCCTCATGGTCCAGGACATGTCCAACCCGTTCTTTTCCGCGATGGACAAGGGAGCCAAGGAAGCTGCTGCGAAGATCGGCGCCACGGCCAATACCCAGGACGCCCAGCTTGACCTGGCGAATCAGAACACACAGATTGACACGTTCATCCAGCAGGGCGTGAACCTGATTGTCATCAGCGCCGTGGACGAAAACGGCATCCAGCCGGCGATTGAGCGGGCGAAGCAGGCTGGCATCATTGTCATCGCCGTGGACACCCCGGCCAAGAGCGCCGACGCCGTGGTGATGACCAATGCCGTCCAGGCCGGCGAAAAATCCTGCCAGTACCTGTTCGAGCAGATGGGAGGAAAGGGCAATGTTCTCCTGGTGGACGGAACCCCGCTCCAGACGATCCGCGACCGCATCACCGGCTGCAAGAACGTCGTCAAGAAGTTCCCTAACATCAAAGTTGTCGGGCAGCAGGCCTCCAAGAACGACCGGGCCTCCGGCCTCGCCGTGACCACGGACATGCTCACGGCAACCCCTGACGTTCAGGGCATCTTCGGCATGAACGACCCGTCTGCCCTCGGCGCGGTTCTGGCGGTCCAGCAGGCCCACAAGGCGGGGACCGTAAAGGTCACCGGTGTGGACGGTAGCCCGGAGGCCGTGGCGGAACTGAAGCAGCCCGGGTCGCCTTTCATCGGAACCGCAACCCAAAATCCTGCCGAAATGGTCCGCAAGGCCGTCGAAATCGCGCAGAACATCATCGACAACAAACCACCGGCCGAGAGCACGATCCTGATCCCCAGCGAGCTCGTGACCCGCGAGACCGTCAGCCAGTACAAGGGCTGGTAAGGCTTCCCGCTGCCGTGTGGGGCCGTTCGGCTCCCGCAGCGGCCCCCACACAACCGGACTGAGAATAGGTCGCCATGACTACAACAACCTCCCGCCAGCCGCTGCTGCAGCTGGAAGGGATCACAAAGCGCTTCGGTGCCACGCTCGCTCTCAATAACGTCCACTTCGACCTGCGTGCAGGTGAAGTGCATGCTTTGATGGGCGAGAACGGAGCTGGTAAATCCACCCTGATGAAGATCCTGGCGGGCAACGTCAACCGCGATTCCGGACGGATCCTGATGGATGGCACCGAAATCGACATCCGCTCCCCGCATGAGGCCGTTGCCCACGGCATAGCCATCATCCATCAGGAGCTGAACACAGTGCCGGCGATGACAGTGGCCGAGAACCTGGCTCTCGGACGAGAGCCCTCGACGAAATTCGGGGCCCTGGACCGTCGCGTCATGATCGCCCAGGCCCGTGAGAAGCTCGCCCGGGTCGGGGCACGGATTGATCCGCGCACCGAGCTCGGTCAGCTCAGTGTCGGCATGCAACAGATGGTTGAGATCGCCAGGGCCGTCAGCGAGAACGCCAGGATCCTGGTCCTCGATGAACCAACAGCGGCCCTCTCACGGAGTGAAACGCTCCACCTTTTCGCGATCATTAACGAACTGCGCGATGCAGGCGTCGGTCTCGTGTACATCTCCCACCGGATGGAAGAGGTCTGGGAGCTTGCGGACCGTGTGACCGTCTTCCGCGACGGAACGTACGTCGGTACCCGGGGAAAGACCGAGATCAGCCCTCCCGACGTCGTCCGGATGATGGTGGGACGCAACCTTGAGGACCTGTACCACCACGACCGGCACAGCCCGGGAGAGGTCCTGCTGGAGGTCAAGGAACTCACCGACGGCGCCGGAATCGGGCCGGTCAGCTTCCAGGTACGGTCGGGCGAGGTCGTCGCCCTGTCCGGGCTCATCGGGGCCGGCCGCACGGAAACGGCCCGGATGATCTTCGGCGCCGACCGCTCCCGCAGCGGCACCGTGACGGTCCAAGGCAAAGCGGCACTGGCCTCCAGCCCGGCTCAGGCGATCGCCCGGGGAATCGCCATGGTCCCCGAGGACCGCAAGGACCAGGCCTTGTTTGTCTCCCATACTGTGGAGGACAACATCGCTGTCAGTTCCCTTGGCGGCCACGTGAACGCCGGCGTGCTTCAGCGGGCCAGAATCCGGAATGCCGTGAAAAAGCAGATGGAACGCCTGCACCTGCGGCAGAATGCCCTGCGCCTGCCCGTCAGCGCGCTTTCGGGCGGCAACCAGCAAAAAGCTGTTCTGGCCCGGTGGCTGATGCGCGAATCCGACGTGCTGATCCTGGACGAACCGACCCGGGGCGTGGACATCGGCGCGAAAAGCGAAATCTATGAAGTCATCAATGACCTCGCCAAGGCCGGCAAGGCCATCCTGGTCATTTCCTCGGACCTTCCCGAAGCGATCGGCATCAGCGACCGGCTCCTCGTGATGCGCTCCGGTCGGATCGTCCAGGAACTCAACTCACGCACCGCCAGCGAAGAGGACGTCATGTCCCACGCGACCGGAACAGCAGCACAGACAAACGGAGAATTCCATGACTAACCAGGCTCTGAACAACCCACAGGGCGCCGGCATCCGGCCAGAGGCCACACCTGCCACAGCCCGCGGCTTTGACTTTGCCTACTGGTGGGACCGCGTCGGCATCCTCGTGGTCCTGATCGCCCTCGTTGCCTTAATGGTCGTCATCGCCCCGAATTTCGCGAGCGTCAACAACCTGCTCAACATTGCCCGGTCGATCTCGATCAACGCGATCCTGGCGGCCGGAATGACATTCGTCATTCTCGCGGCCGGAATCGACCTTTCCGTCGGTTCCATTCTGGCCGTCTCCGGTGTCGCATCGGTCATGACAGGCATTGCAGGACTGCCCGCACCCGTCGCGATCCTGGTCGGCGTTGTAACGGGCGCCGTCGCGGGTTTGATCAACGGCATGCTCAGCGCCTACCTTGCACTGGCCGCCTTCATCGTCACCCTCGGCACCATGACCTTCCTTCGAGGCCTGGCCTACACCATGACCGACGGGCAACCCATTGTCTCTAACACGCTCAGTTTCCGGGACATCGGCAACGGGTACATGGCGGGCATTCCGGTGCCCGTGGTGATCATGATCATCGTCTACGTCGCAGCGTGGTTCGTCCTTGAACGCACCCGCTATGGCCGGCACGTCTACGCAGTGGGCGGCAACGCCGAAGCCGCACGGCTGGCGGGCATCAACGTCAAACGCGTCATCACTTCCGTCTATGTCATTGCCGGCATCTGCGCCGGCCTCGCCGGTGTCATCTTCTCCGCCCGAGTAGTCTCCGCCCAGCCGACAGCCGGCACCGGTTACGAACTGGACGCGATCGCCGCAGTTGTCCTGGGCGGCACAAGTCTCGTCGGCGGACGCGGACGGATCTACGGCACACTGATCGGCTCCATCATTCTCGGTGTCCTCAGCACCGGACTGATCCTGATGAATGTCCAGTTCTTCACCCAACTGCTGATCAAGGGCCTCGTCATCATCCTCGCCGTGGCTATCGACAGCCTGAAACAACGCACACTACGCCTGCCATGGTCCAGGGCCACCGCCGCCCAGACACCTGCATAAGAGCACGCCCGACGTAACCGACAGCCACATCCTGCCTGCCGCACGGGACTGTACCCCCACGCCAATAACTTGAGAGGAAAAGCCCGTGGCATTGCCCACCATCGCTATCACGGACGGCCTTCCCGGCCGCCGGACCAACGAACCAGTGACCTTCACCGTCAACGGAGAATTCACGGAAAATCTCTGGACGGCAACCACCAGTGCCGGAGAGACGGTTATCTGCCAGCGGCTGAACGCCCAGCCCGAACCGGGTAAAACCACGTTCATCACCGTCGTGACCTTCGAGGGAAACCTGCGGCTCACCCTCGTCGCACCGGTCACCGGGCGCGTGGAGGGGATAAGCGAACGGGAACCCGTCGAGTCCGACGCCTTCGTCCGCTTAGACACAGGGTACTTCGACCTCGAAATGTGCTCGGGCACGGCTGAGGGCACCGGCTCCTCAAAGTGGGGACTGCGTCACTTCGCAACACTGAAAGAAGGCATCGACCTGCTGCCCTCGGGCAACAACGCCATCGGCGGCTTCTACGGCCCCTTCTTCACCCCCGAAAACGGCCTCATCAACCCGCCCGAACACATCACCGTCGACATCGAAACCCTTGAACACGGTCCTGTCCTGCACCACTACCGGATGTATGGCACAGTCCCCGACGGCCTGCTTGAGGAGCTCAAGGGCAAGACGTTTTCCATCGACTGGAAATTCACCCACGGAACCCCCTACTTCACGCGCAGCTACCGGGTGGATGACTTCCAGACAGTCATCAACGGGCGCTCCATAACCAACAAGATCACCGTCGGCGATGAATTTGAGGCCGGTCAAGGCGATGTGGTCTTTGATCGCTTCGAAGCATACGGCGGCACACGATATCGAGCCGGGGACCCCTACGCTGCTGAACTCGCGCACATGCTCGATGAAACCATCGCGAACTCAGCGTCTGGCACTGCGAAGTTCCAGGAATTCCGCCGTCAGCTCACCGGCAATATCGAAGCCGCGCACTGGGATTTGTACTGGCGCCTGTTCTGCAGCTGGGAAGGTGCCTTGGACGACGAGGAAATTCGCACACGTCTCGCCCGGGTCAGGGCAACCTCGCACGTGCTCGCTGACCTGTCCGAGCGCCGTTGGACGATCGCGGATGCCCCCGTCGACGTCTCGGCCGTGCCGCATGAAACCATCTTCGCCGGGCCGGCCTCCAAAACCGCCGAATTCCATTCAGAACTCGACAGAACCATGGTCTGGTGGACCTCCGAACCCTCTGGCGCCTTCCAGATCGTCCAGCGCCGCCAATCCGGCTGGGTCAACTGGGGAACCAACGGCGAGAACGAATGCCCCGAACTTCCCGTCGGTGTCGAGATCAAAACCGCATACGGCATGTTCAGCGACGGCTGGCAGCACGTGGCAGACCAACTGGAGACCGCACCCACGGTCCACGAGGCCTGAAGGCTGGCCGGATGAACCTCTGGACATGGCAGCGGCTGCCAGCCCAGTGCCCACAGATGTCGCGGCATCTCCATGCAGTCTCGTGCTGTGATTCCCGGCGCCAACGCCCGGTTGAGAGATCAGTCTCCAGGGACTCCGGAACCTGCCTGGCCGTGAAACCAGGACCATACAATCAGGTGCCGGCCATCTCCTGGTCATGGCCAGGCCCATGCCACCATAGACTCGGGCGCTCAACAGGGATGCATTCAGCTCCCCGACAAGCATATGAATTGAGGTGCGCCAGACGGGCGGAACTATGACTGAGAAATCGGAATTCGTAGAGGACGGCGTCAGCGCGTCTTCGGATGCGGTGGGAGTCCGCAGGCCGAGGATGCGTGATGTGGCTGCTTTGGCCGGAGTAGGCATCAAAACGGTTTCCCGGGTCATCAATGACGAGCCTGGTGTTTCTGAAGTCACCCGCCAGAAAGTGTTGGAGGCGGCGAAATGGCTGAACTACCAGCTGGACATGACGGCCCAAAGCCTACGCCGCGCCGGCCGGCAAACACTGTCCGTTGGGCTGCTGCTTCCCAGCGTCGCCAACCCATTTCATGGGCAAATCCATCGGGCCCTGAGTGATGTCCTGGCGAGCCACGGCATAGCGGTCCTCGCGGCAAGTATGGATAATGACGCTGCACGTGAGGAGGAGCTTGTGAAAGCGTTTCTCCGGAGGCGCGTGGATGGACTGGTTCTGACCCCGGTCGCCAAAAGCCAGGGGTACCTGCCGGAACATTCCAAGGACCTTCCGATGGTCTTCGTCGACCGGGAACCGGTCGGCACCGATGCCGATGCAGTGGTAAGTGACAACGCCGCTGGCGCGGCCAAGGCCGCCGCACACCTGATTTCCCAAGGCCACACCAAACTCGCCTACCTAGGCGGCCGCACAGATATCCAGACCGCCCGGGAGCGGCGCCGCGGCTTCATTACTGAGTTGGGCCGAGCAGGTATTTCGACCGACACCGTTCACTTCCTGGAAGGACTGCGCAGTGAGGAATCAGCCCGGAAGGCGGTCAGTGAGTTACTCACGGGCGCTGAACCGCCGACGGCCATCTTCTCTGCACAGATTATGGTGACCTTCGGTGTCATGCGGGCTCTGCAGGAACTGGGGCTGAACCGGGCCGTAGCCTTGCTCGGTTTCGGCGACTTCACCCTCTCGGACATGATGAACCCCGGCATAACCGTCGTCGCACAGCACCCCGAGCACATCGGCAAAGTAGCCGCAGAACGGATTCTGGCCCGTATCAACGGAGACCGACAGGAACCGCGAACCTACACGATCCCCTCAGAACTGATCCTCAGAGGGTCAGGGGAAGTCCCACCGCCAAAGGACACGGCCTAAATCTATGACGTCTGTCAACAGGCGTACGGAATCTCGGCTATCGGTGGCTGGCCCCTGCACGGGGGGGTGCGCCTCGATAAGCGCACAAGGCCATGCCCAACAGTTCGTGCCGCTTGGGCTGCTTCAGGCTAAGTGACGTTGCCTTTCGAGCCACCCTTGTCCCACAGTCTGTGGGGAAAATTGCCGGCGCTGTCGCCGGACCTATTGGAAGCATGGGTCCGACTCGTTGTGGTCACGACGCGGGGCTTGGTCTCAAAAGCACCACAATGCAGCGGCAGCCCTTTCGTAGCTGTCTTGACCATACGAGCACCGCGTGGGGGTGGGCTCAGCAGACAGGCAGAACCAGCATTTGAAGTTGTCAGATCCGCGGATTCCGGCTGTAGCTGACGAAGCAGTCTTCGGAAACACGGACAAGACTAATCCAGGACTCCCAAATCCAGCCGTGGGTAACCCGAATTGACCCCAGCTATGGACGGAACGGAGTTATCCAGCGCAGCTTAACCGAGCCCCTCCAGCTTGACGGAATCTTCATTATCGGGCTTCGCCCTTTGGTGAGAGTCAAAAGCGGCTCGTTAGTCCCAGCAGCCCCTACTTCGTCGTCATCCTGTACCGCTCGATCTGCCGCAGCCGCCGCAGGAGGCTGTCGCGCCGGGGGTGCGGGACGGCGTCGGCCGGTTCTGCGGTGAGGTCGATGTGCTTGGTGCCGTACTGCCACAGCAGGAGGTCGTCCATCAACCGGTCGGGGCCGGGGGAGTAGCGGTGGTCCAGTGCCTTGCGGACCTCGGTGATGCGGTTGGCGCTGAGCAGGCCGGCCAGCTGCACGGTCTGGTTGAGGCCGTGGGCGGCCAGGAGTTCCGCGGCCCATCCCCAGTCGTCGTCCACTTTCCGGTCGACGTGCGGCAGCAGGGTCCGCCAGACGTCGCGGATCCGGTTCGGTGTGAGGGCCGCTGCCCCTTCCCCGTCCATATCCCAGAAGCTGCGGACTTCCTCGTACCGTTCGTGGAGGTCGGCGAAGGCTGTCTCTACGGTTTCCAGCATGGCGGCGGTGGCCGTGAACTGCCGGTCGAAGTGCGGTGTCCAAGCGCGCGGGTCCTCGGCCTTGAAGCGGATGTCATGCTCAATCTCGCTCCACGCATGGGCGAAGATGGTGCGGATCTGGCACTCGAAGAAGTAGCTGCCGTTGGGCACGGCGTCCGGGTTGAAGACCTGCTGGTACTCCTTGACGGCTTCGTTCTGGATGGTCCGCAGGATCAGGTGCCGGCTGGAATACCCGTACGTGCCGGACTCGATGGACCCGATGTCCTTCTCGCGGTCGCCGCGGCAGTCGAACAGCTGCCGCTGGCGCTTGATGATGTTGGCCACCAGGGCGTTCTCCGCCGGGAGCTTGGTGATTACCCGGATCCCCACCATGTCATTGAGGGTCCGGAACGGGTCCGGGAACTTGAGCAGCCGCGGGCCGCCGGGCTCCAGCGGCTCTTCCGTGCGCGAGATCTTTTCCCTGAACGACTCCACCGTCTTGGTGCGCCCGCTGACGAACAGCGGCGTCACCTCTGTGCCCTTGAGCATGTCCCGGAGGGTGAGGAGGACGTCCCGGGTGATGAGCTTCAGGGCAGGGCGGACGCGCTCGTAGATCTCCACATTGTGCTCTACCGACTCTCGCTGCGGCGCGTCCAGACTCTCCCAGTTACTCGGCATAATCCCAGCTTACGGCCGGGGTCCGACAGGAGCCCGCCGGCGCCGCTACGTTTCGCCGGCCGACGTCGAGCCGCGCACCACCAGGGAGCTTTCCAGGACGAGTTCCTCCTGCTCCAACGCCCGCCCTTCCATCAGCCGGCGCAGCTGTTCACCGGCCTTCAGGCCCAGGTGCGCCGCGGGCAGGTGCACGCTGGTCAGGCCCGGGCTGCTGGTAGCCGAATACGGCAGGTCGTCGAATCCGGCCACGGCCAGTTCCGCCGGAATGCGGACCCCGGCCACGCGGGCTTCCTGCAGCACCCCGTACGCATGGGTGTCGGTGGCGCAGACGACGGCGGTCACTCCCTGGCGCTGCCAGCCCGGCCAGGCGTCGGCGAAGGCAGCCGCCGCAGCGCCGACGTCGATGGTGGTGGCGGGCATATGGTCCGGATCCACGGTCATGCCGAGCGATGCGGCTTCGGCCAGGAAGGCGTCCCGGCGGATGGTGAACGTGGCGGTTCCGGTAACGCTGTCCAGGTAGGCCACGCGCCGGTGGCCCGCCCCGGCGAGGTGCGCAGCCAATTCCCGCGCGCCCTGGGCAACATCAAGGTTCACGGCCGGCGCAAATGACTCCAGGCCCGGAGCGTCCAGCAACACCAGGGGGCCGGTCACCGAAAGGTCTGCCAGGAACCCGGCATTCGGGGCGTCAACCAAAAGCCCTGCCGGCCGCAGGGACATCAGCTTCCGGACGTCCGCGGCCTTGGGAAATTCACCTGAGTCCGTGACCGAGAGAAGCAGTTGGTAATTGGGTCCCAAGGATTCCCGGACCCCGCTGATCACCTTGGCGAAGAACGGGTTGGAGATATCCGGCGCCACCAGGATCACAATTGAACTGACGCCCTTGGCCAGCGAACTGCCGATGCCGTCCACCACATAGCCAAGCTCGGCGATGGCCTCCTGCACCCGGGAAATGTTGTCCTCGGACACCCGGCCGGCCGTCTTGCCGTTGGCCACCAGCGATACCGTGGCCACCGAAACCCCGGCCCGCGCGGCCACCATGGCCGCCGTCACCCTCCGGGGCCGCGCCCGTTGCTGCACCTGTTCCCCGGAATCCATGCTTCGATCCTATCCGCCGCCGCGCGTCACAAGGGAGGGCAGGGCATCAAGCGTTTGACGTGCGCAAACGAAGCCCCAACGTTAAGCGTTTGACGTGGACCACAAATCGGTGCCATGATCACTCCCGGAATACTGGACCCCTGCCTCCCCGGCAGGCCCCAATGACGTGGAGAACCATCGTGGAACCAAATCCTCAACCGAACCAGCAAGAGCCCCGGAAGATCATCCTGGACTGCGACCCCGGCCACGACGACGCCGTGGCCCTGCTGCTTGCGCACGGCAACCCGAACATCGAACTGCTGGCCGTCACCACGGTGGTGGGCAACCAGACCCTCGAAAAAGTCACCCGGAACGCCCTGGCCGTAGGCACCATCGCCGGCATCACCGGCGTCCCCTTCGCCGCCGGCTGCCCGCGCCCCCTGGTCCGCAGCATCGAAACCGCGCCGGACATCCACGGCGAGTCCGGCATGGACGGCCCCGCCCTCCCCGAGTCCACCATCGAACTGGACCCGCGCCACGCCGTCGACCTCATCATCGATACCGTCATGGCACACGAGCCCGGCACCGTCACCCTGGTCCCCACCGCCGGCCTGACCAACATCGCCATGGCCGCCCGCAAGGAACCGCGCATCGTGGAACGCGTCAAGGAAGTGGTCCTGATGGGCGGCGGCTACCACGTGGGGAACTGGAGCGCCGTGGCCGAGTTCAACATCATCATCGACCCCGAGGCCGCCCACATTGTCTTCAACGAGAAATGGCCGGTAGTGATGGTGGGCCTGGACCTCACCCACCAGGCCCTGGCCACCCCGGACGTCGTGGAAAAGATCGCCACCATCGGCACAGCGCCCGCTAAATTCGTCACCGAGCTGATGGACTTCTTCGCCCACACCTACAAGGACGCGCAGGGCTTCGAGTACCCGCCCGTCCACGATCCCTGCGCCGTCGCGTACGTCATCGATCCCAGCATCGTCAGCACCCGCAAAGTCCCGGTGAACATCGAACTGCAGGGTGCCCTCACCCTTGGCATGACCGTCGCCGACTTCCGCGCCCCCGCCCCGGCCGATTGCCACACCAGCGTGGCCGTGGACCTGGACCACGCACGGTTCTGGGACCTCGTCACCGACGCTCTGGTCCGCATCGGCGAGCCCGGCACCGGTGACCAAAAGGGCAAAGGCAACGCGTCCGACGTCGAGCCCGGCCACAGTGCCCACCTCACCGCCGGAGGGGTCAAGTAAATGACTGCCACGACCACCGAAACCACCACCGGCCGCGGCAACATCGCCGCCCTCATGACCGCCCTTCTGGCCGCCTGCGTGGCGTTCCAGCTCAACGCCTCCATGCTCAGCCCCGCCCTGGTGACCATGGGCGAGGAACTCAAGACTGACCAGGCCGTCATCGGCCTCTCCCAGACCTGGTTCTTCACCGCCGCCGCCCTGTTCTCCCTGTTCCTGCCCCGCCTGAGCGACATCGTGGGACGCAAGAAGGTCCTGGTGGGCATGATGGTGCTGATGGCCGCGGGGTCCGTCATCGCAGCGCTCGCCCCGGACGTCACCTGGCTCTTCGTGGGCCGCATCATCCAGGGCATCAGCGGACCCACCGTCCCGCTCTGCCTGATCATGCTGCGCTCCGCCGTCAGCAACCCACGCAAATACGGCACGCTCATGGGCCTCATCACCGCCGTCAACGGCGGCGTGGCCGGCGTCGACTCCTTCGTGGGCGGCTACTTCGCCGAGCACTTCGGCTTCCGCAGCATCTTCTGGCTGATGGTGGTCCTGGCCGCCGCCGCCACCGCCCTCATCATGGTCCTTGCCACGGAGAGCAAGCCCGCCGCCGGCACCACCATGGACTGGCGCGGCGTCTTCTCCATCGTCGTGGCTGTCGGCGCCCTCCTGACCGCCCTGAACGAAGGCTCCAAGCTGGTGGCCGGCTTCTCCTCCGCCACCCTGATGCTGAGCCTGGCCCTGGTCCTCGTCTCGGCCGTCGCCTTCTTCGCCTTCTGGCGCACCGAACAACGGGCGGCCCGGCCGATGGTGGAAACGGTGCACCTGCGCCAGCGCGCCACCTGGGCTCCGCTGCTCACCACCACCCTGACCATGACCGGCATCTTCGCCGTCATCAACGGGATCGTCCCCGCGTACGTCCAGGCCGCGGCGCCCGGCTTCAGCATCGGCCCCACCGAGATGTCGCTGATCATCCTCACCCCGTACGCCTTGCTCGGCTGGCTGGTGGGTCCGCTCAGCGGGCGGCTGGCCCCGGTCCTCGGCTACACCAGGGTGCTGCGGATCGGCCTCCTCGGCAGCATCGCCGCGCTGGCCGTCATCGCCTTCCTCGGCCTGGGCAGCCTGCCGATGATGATCGCCGGCACCGTCTTGCTGGGCATCATGTACGCCGGTACCGTCAACATCATGCTCAACGGACTCGGCGTTGTCCTCTCGCCCGCCGGCAACCCCGGCTTCCTGCCCGGCATGAACGCCGGTGCCTTCAACCTGGGCGCCGGCCTGAGCTTCCTCATCCTGCCCGCCGTCCTGGTGGCGACGCAGGCGCTCGGCGATGCGAAGGCCTCCTACCTGACCGTCGTGCTTGTCGGGCTGGCCCTCACCGTGGCGGCGTTCGCCGCCTCGCTGTTGATCCCCAAGCCGGTTGAGGCCGAGGTGGCCGCATGAGCGCGGCCGTGGCCCAGGGGGGCTCCGGCAGCACCGGCCGAATCGTCGTCGTCGGCTCCCTGAATGCAGACCTGACCATCTACTGCGAACGCCTGCCCCAGCCCGGCGAGACCGTGCACGGCAACGGATTCGCCGTGAACCCGGGCGGCAAGAGCGCCAACCAGGCCGTGGCCGCGGGCCGGCTGGGCGGACACGTCAGCCTGGTGGGTGCCGTGGGGGACGACGCCAACGGCAAGATGCTCCAGGCCTCGGTTGCCGGCGCCGGCGTGGACGTGGGGCACGTGCGGACATCCGGCGAACCCACCGGCGTTGCGGTGATCGCCGTCGACGCCCACGGCGAGAACAACATCATCATCTCCGCCGGAGCCAACGGCATCCTGTCCCCGGACGACGTTGCCGGGGCCGCGGACGTCCTGGACGGCGCCGCCGTCGTCAGCCTCTGCCTGGAGGTGGCCATGCCCACGGTGCTGGCCGCCGCGCAGGCAGGGCACGACGCCGGCGCAACGGTTTTGCTGAATCTCTCGCCCTACGCGCATATTCCGGCAGAGCTGGCTGAACTGACCGACGTCCTGCTGGTGAACGCCCACGAGGCAGCGCTGTTCCTTGGCCCCGGGGCCTCCGTCCCGGGTGCGGATGCCAACGCAGCGCAATGGGATGCCGTCCGGGAACGGTTTGCCGGCCGGGGGATCGGGCAGGTCCTGGTGACCCTCGGCGCGCACGGGTCCGTGGTCCTGGATTCGGAGGCAACTCCGGGCTCCCGCGTGACCTTCGTGGCCCCCACACGCGTGGACGCCGTGGACACCACCGGCGCAGGCGACGCCTTCACCGGGGCTGTTGCCGTCCGGCTGGCCGCTGGGGACGCGCTCGCCGATGCCGCCGCGTTCGCCTCCGTTGCCGCGGCCCTGGCCACCACACGGAAAGGAACCCAAGCGGCGTACCCGGAAGCGGCCGACGTCGAACGCCGCCTCCGCGCGTCCTGACCCTTCGATAGCGGGCACCCGACTCAACAAACCCCGTCGATTGCTCCCCACCGGCACCCTTGCCTCGCAAGCTCGGCCAGGGAACCCTGCCGGCGTGGGCCCACTTGTCGTTTTCAGGCGCGAAAACGACAAGTGCGGAGCAATCGATGAGAACCAGGCGGGGCTACGCACGGGCCTTGGTCTGGACGGAGTTCCGTTCGACGGCGGGGCACTGGATCTTGGCTGCCCCGTCAACGGCAGCGTCGAGGCCCAGCAGCATCCGGACACCCGCAGCGCCGAGCTCGTAATGCGGAAGGGCAACCGTGGACAGCGGCGGGCGCAGGTGGGCGGCAATCACTTCCTGGTTGTCGAACCCCACCACCGCCATGTCCTCCGGGATGGCCAGGCCGTGTTCCCGCAGCCCGTCGTAGAGGCCCATGGCCATCCGGTCGTTGTAGCAGAACACGGCGGTGACATCCCGTTTGAGGAGTTCCGCCGTAGCCCGGTAGCCGCCTTCCTGGTCCGGGTAGGACTCCATCACCAGGTCCGGATCGAACGGGATCCCGGCCTCCTCCAAGGCTTGCCGGTAGCCGGCCAACCGGCCGTCCTTGGCCGGAGCCGGGATCGTGGCATTGATGAAGGCTATGCGGCGGTGGCCGTTCCGGAGCAGGATCTCCGTGGCCGAGCGCCCGCCCTGGACCTCGTCCGGAACGACGGCCCGGGCCCCCGGTTCATCGGAAAAGCAGTTCACCAGGACAAAGTCGGCTTCCCGCAGCGGCGCCGGGATGTCCGTGGCCCGGTGGAACCAGGTGGAGTAGAGGATGCCGCGGACCTTGTACTCCAGCATCATGCTGATGGCGTCCTGCTCCAGTTCGCCGTTGCCCTCGGTGTTGGCGATGAGCAGCGCATACCCGTGCTTCCACGCCTCATCCTGCGCGCCGTGGATGATCTGGCCGGCAAAGGGCGTGGTGGCCACACCGTCGGCCACCAGCCCGATGAACTTGGACGTGCCGCTGACCAGGGTCTTTGCCATCGCATTGGGCCGGTAGCCCAGGGTGCGGATGGCCTCCTTCACGCGCCGCCGGGTTTCCTCGGCAATGCGGGCGTCCTTCTTCTTGTTGACCACCAGGGACACGGTGGCGGTGGAAACACCGGCCGCTTCCGCGACTTCGCGGAGGGTCACGGGGTGGGCGCGTTCCGGCGCGTGCGGCGGACCCTGCGGCGCGCCGGCGGCTGCGCCCGCACCATTCTCCATTGAACTCATCTGCCCTCCTTCAGGAGTATATCCAGCAGCCGGTGCTGTCATCCCTTCGTCGCCCCGCTCTCAAGCCCCTGGATCATTGCCTTGTTGAGCACCAGGAACACCAGCAGCAGCGGAGTGATGGTGACGCACACGGCGGCAAAGGTGGCCGTCCAGTCCACCTTGCCCATGGCGCCGATGTAGTTCTGCAGGCCCAGGGGGATGGTCTTGAGGTCTTCGGAGAGGACGAACGTGTTGGCGAAGATGAAGTCGTTCCAGATGAAGATGCTGTTCACCAGGACCACGGTGACCACCGTGTTCACTGACAGCGGCAGGGTGATCAGGCCGAAAATCCGGTATGGGCCCGCACCGTCCAGGGACGCCGCCTCATATGTCTCTTTAGGAATATATTCGTAAAACGAGGAGAACAGGTACACGGACATGGGCAGGGAGAAGCCGGCCAGCGGGATGATCATCGACTGGTAGGTATCCAGCAGGTTCACCTGGGAGTAGTCGATGAACAGCGGGACCAGCGCGATCTGGACCGGGACGATGATGCCGATGAGGAACAGGCCGCGGACCAGCTTGCTGAGCCGGAAGCCGAGCACCTGGATGGCGTACGCGGCCATCATCCCCAGCAGCACGATCAGGACGTTGGCGCCCATGGTCACCACGAAGCTGTTCAGGATGTTCCGGCCCAGGTTGCCGGTTTCGAAGGCGCGGGCATAGTTCTCCCACGTCAGCGAACCCGGCAACGCGAAAGGATCGCCGGTGGCGAAGTCGTGTTCGCTGCGCAGGCTGGTCAGGAACAGCCACGCCAGCGGGTACACCTGCACGATCACAATGAGCATGATCAGCACCCGGGTCAGCGTGCGGAACAGGTCCGGCCGGCGCTTGCGGCGGGTTGGGGCGCCCTTGGGAGGTACGACGGCGGGCGGCTGGGCGGGCGGGGCTGCCTGGGTGATCATGCGTCTGCCTTTCGCTTCAGCAGGAACAGGATGAGGCCGACGGCGGCGAGGCACTCGATGACGATGAACACCGAGATGGTGCTCGCGTAGCCGAAGTCCGTGCTGGTGAACGCCGTCTTGTACATGTAGGTGGTGAGTAGCTCGGAGGACTGTCCCGGGCCGCCGTTGGTCATCAGGTAGGGGATGTCGAACCCCCGCAGGCCGTAGGTGGTGGCCATGATGGTGGTGGTGATCCATACCGGGCGGATGTACGGGAACCGGATCTTGCTGAACAGCGTCCACCGTGAGGCACCGTCCAGGACGGCCGCTTCCTCCAACTCCTTGGGCACCGCGAGCAGTGCCGCGTAGATGATCAGCATGTACAACCCGGTGAAGCGCCAGCCTTCCGGTGCGGACACGGCCGCCAGGACCGTGTTCACATCCGAAAGCCATGGCCGTTCCAGGCTGCCCAGCCCGATCCAGTGGAGCAGCTGGTTCAGCAGTCCCACCGGTTCCAGCGAGTAGATCCGGACGAAGAGGAAGGCGATGGCCACGGTGGAGATCACTGCCGGCAGCAGGTAGAGGGTTTTGATGAGCTCCCGTCCGCGGCGGAGGGAGGTGAGGAGGCTCGCCACTGCCAGGGCGCCGCCGAGCTGCAGCACCAGGCAGATGGCCAGGTAGATGAGCGCGTTCAGGAACGCCCGCCAGAAGATGTCATCACCGACGAACATCCGGACGTAGTTCGCCAGCCCGACGAATTCCATGTCGCTGATGCCGTTCCAGGAGAAGAAGCTCAGGAACAGGGACTGGAGGATGGGGAAGAGGACCGCAGCGCCATAGAGCAGCAGCGGAGGGAGCAGGAAGACCAGGACCGATGTCCGTGACCTGTTGGGCAGCATGGCGGGCCTTTACTTGAAGAACTTGGGGGCGTTCTGGGCGATGGTGCTGTCCAGCGTCTCCGTGAACTGCTGGGGCGTGACCTCGCCTTGCACCAGCAGGACCAGTTCCTGCTGCAGCCGCCCGTTGGTGGTGGGGTCCAGCTGGGTATCCCACGGCATGGCCTGCTTGGAGCCGAGGTCCTTCGCCTGGTCCAGGGCCTTTTGGAACAGCGGCGTGGCGTTGGCGGGGACAGTGGTTTGAACGTCGGTGGTGGGGGACAGTGCGCCGGTCGCCGCGTATTCAGCGGGGTACTTCTTCAGGGCAAACTTCAGGAAGTCGCTCACCAGGGGATCGTAGGTCTTGGCATTGACGGCCATGCCGATGCCCGACGGCGAGACGAACTCGTTTGCCGCCGTCACGGATCCTTCGGTGGTTGGCAGGGTGAAGAAGTCGATGTCGTTGCGGACAGCGGGGTTGAGCTTGTCCGTGGCCAGGCTGGGCAGCTCCCAGGTTCCAATGTTGTACATCGCGGCCTGGCCGGAGGTGAACTGGTTTTGCGCGTCCGAGTAGCCCTGGGCGGAGAAACCGTCCTGGAAGCACTTGGCCTTGCCCAGCTCGGCCAGCCAGTTGACGGTCTTCTGCCCGGCGGCGTCGCTGAACTTGGCGTCGCCCTTCTTCAGTTTCTGCACGAAATCAGGCCCGGCTTCGCGGAATGGCTGGTAGGCGACGTACCGCTCCAACGGCCACTGGTCCTGGCCGTCGATGGCAATGGGGGTGATCCCTTTGCTGCGCAGCGCGGTGCACATGGCCGGGATGTCGTCCAGGGACCTGGGTACGGCCACGCCTGCCTTCGCCAGGAGTGCCTTGTTGTACCACATGAACTCCAGCTCGAACTGGAACGGAATCATGTAGAGGGACCCGTCGTCGAAGCGCTGGTAGTCCAGTGCGCCGGGGCGGTAGTTGCCGTAGATGTCCAGGGATTTCAACAGCTTTTCGGCGTCGAGCATCTTGCCCTGCTTGGCCAGTTGCTGGGCGAAGGGGGTGGCGTCGGTGTCGAACAGTTCGGGAAGCTTGTTGGCCGCGGCCAGGGTCTCGAGCTTTTGGATGTAGGAGGGCCGGTCCGGGGTGGTGATCAGGTTCAACTTGAAGCCGGGGTGGTCCGTGGCATATTCGTCAGCCAGCTTCTTCATGATGTTGATGACGGCGCCATCTGCCGGGCGGGAGAGCAGCCAGGAGATTTCCCGGGGCTTGATCTCGCCGGTGGGGCTGACGTCGGCGGAATTGGTGGAACTGCCGCCGCCACAAGCTGTGAGCGCCAGGGCGGTGACTGCTGCGACGGCGGCAGCGCGGAGCAGGTTCTTCATTGGGGCAATCTCCCTTGATTGAACGGACCGTTGGAACGGGTCGGGTGGAACGGAGGATGGGTATTCAGTTGTCGGTACGCTTACGGACGTCGAATTCTGCGACTGTGACGGTGCCTTCGCCGGCGAACACGCCTATCGCGCCGGTGGGCAGGTCATAGATCCGGGTGCTGAGGGCCACTTGCCCGTCCACGACGGCGACGCAAAGGTCGCCGTCCACCACCACCTCCAGCGTGTGGCTGCCCGGGGCGAGGTCGCAGGGGCGCTCCAGTTCGATGGCGAACGGGACGTCGCCCGAGACGTGCCACTGGGCGTCGCCAGTGACGGCTCGTGGCCAGCGGTCAAAGACCAGCCGCCCGCGCTGTGGTTCAAGGCGGAGCACGTAGGAGTGGTCGCCGTCCGGCGTGGAGCGCAGCAGCAGCCCGCATTCGGTGGTGCCGGGCCCGATGTCCAGCACTGCCCGGGCGTAGAACTGCCCGGGCATCGCATTGGCGGCGATCGCAGCGCTGTAGCTGTCCGGGACGTCCAGTCGGAGGGGCAGCCCGCTCCCAAGTTCCAGCGGGACGTCGTCCCAGAAGCTGTCCACCAGTTCGTCGGCGAACCCGAACGCCAAAGTCCCGTCGGCGTTCTGCCGGGCCTCCAGGACGGCCATGGTGCCCGCCCACTGCCAGGCGCCGTCGTCGGAATTTCCTTCCTTGCTGGCGATCCAGCCGAAGAAGAACCGCCGGCCGTCCCGCTCTGCCGTCTTGGCGGCGTAGAAGGCGCGCCCGTCGATGCTGTCCAGGGCCGGGACGGTCCACGGGCCGTCGGGGCTCGTGGCCATCCGGTACCGCGTGGTAAAGGTTTCGGAGAACTCCGAGTAGACCATGTACCACCAGCCGCCCCACTCGAACACGTCGGGGCACTCGTGGGTGATGTACCGGCGGGGATCCCAGAAGGGATCGGTGTGGGACCAGGCCATCAGGTCCGGGGAGACGCACTGCGCGATCACGCCGCGCCGCCGCTCCGGTCCGGTGGAGTGCCTGGCAGCAAGGAGCATCCGCCACACGCCGGCTGCCTCGTCGCGGAAGACGAAGGGGTCCCGCCAGTCCGCGGAGTCGTACCCGTCGGGGGGCGCTGAAGGTGAGCTCGGGGTGCTTGGTCCAGGTGGCCATCCCGTCAGTGCTGGTGGCGTGCATGACCAGTTGCAGGGGCAGGCCGCCGGGGCCCAGGTTGCCGGGGTTCTGGCCGGTGTAAAAGAGGTGGTGGACGCCGGACTCGTCGGCAACGATGCTGCCGGTGTAGCAGTTGAAGTCCAGGTCGTTGGCGCTCCCGTGGGGGAGGGCCACGCCGTGGTCCTGGAACTGGGTCAGGTCTTTGGTGGTCACCAGGTTCCACGACGTTCCGGGCTTCGGATCGGCGCGCACCTCGTGAAGGTAGAAGAGCCAGAACTCGCCATCCTTCTGGAAGGGGATAAGGTCGCCAACCCACGCATCGGTGGGCTGGAAGAAGACTGGGTAGCTCATCAGCGGTGATGTCCGTTCTGCTAAAGCGTTTGATCAACTAGAAGCTAGCGCGAAACCGAGCCGTGATCAAGCGTTTTAGCAAAAATACTTTTCCGCGGGCCCGGGGACCCCTTTATGACGTGCGCCACTTTGCTCAAACGCTTGACCATTTTGACCGCGACTGGGTATCTTGTCCTGCTAAAGCGCTTAATCACTGCGGTGACCGTGCGGACCAACGAGGGTGCCCCACTGAGCGCCCGGCGGCGAAGGTGCCGCCTCCGCGAGAGGAAGTCAATGATGACCCATGCCATGTCACGCCGCCACGTCCTGCAAGGAACCGGAGCAGGAGCGCTCGCCCTGCTCACGGCCGGCGCCGTTTCCGCCCCGCCCGCGCACGCCCAGGGTTCCCTGCGCGCGGTCTTCCACATGACCCCGCCGTCGGGGTGGCTGTGCGACCCCCAGCGGCCGGTGTTCGTCAACGGCGCCCACCACCTCTACTACTTGCATTCCACGCAGAACAACGGGCAGGGCGGGTGGGACCACGCCACCACCACCGACGCAGTGGCCTTCACCCATCACGGCGTCGCGCTGCCCCTGCAGCCCGATTTCCCCGTATGGTCCGGATCCGCAGTGGTGGACACCGCCAACAGCGCAGGCTTCGGTGCCGGAGCGATCGTCGTGCTCGCCACGCAGCCCACGGACGGCATCAGGAAATACCAGGAGCAGTACCTCTACTGGTCAACCGACGGCGGCTACACCTTCACGGCCCTCCCGGATCCGGTGATCGTCAACACTGACGGCCGGGCCGCCACCACGCAGGCCGAGATCGACAATGCTGAATGGTTCCGGGACCCCAAGATCCACTGGGACGCGGCCCGCAACGAGTGGGTATGCGTGATCGGCCGTGCCCGGTACGCCGCCTTCTACACGTCCGTGAACCTGCGGGACTGGCAGCTGAAACGCAACTTCGACTACCCCAACCATGCGCTGGGCGGCATCGAGTGTCCGGACCTGTTCCAGATGAAGGCCGACGACGGCACCTGGCATTGGGTGCTGGGCGCCAGCATGGACGCCTACAGCATCGGGCTGCCCATGACCTACGCCTACTGGACCGGAACATGGGACGGTGACCAGTTCCTGGCCGACGATGTGGACAACCCGCAATGGCTGGACTGGGGCTGGGACTGGTATGCGGCCGTGACCTGGCCGGTGCCGGACGCGCCGGAGACTCGCCGGTACGCCGTCGCCTGGATGAACAACTGGAAATACGCCGCCCGGGACGTTCCCACGGATGCCACCGACGGGTACAACGGCCAAAACTCGATCGTCCGGGAGCTGCGGCTGGAGCGCCAGGGCGGAGGTTGGTACAGCCTGCTGAGCAGTCCCGTTGCAACGGTCGCAAACTACGTCACCGCCACCACGGTACTCCCGGACCGGACAGTGAACGGCAGCGTTGTCCTGCCCTGG